>NZ_JAMYTD010000026.1:0-78772 GCF_040322255.1 Mesorhizobium sp. M0166
GTGGCGCTCCCATGCAGAACCTGGCCCATAGTGCATCCTTTGATTCGGACGACAATGATGAACCATCAAAGCCTGGGATCAAACAACTAGGCCTCCGCGACGCGGTGCTTTCTGCGCAACGCAACCTGAAAGCAAGCGGCCCCTTGTTTTGGCAACTTTGTGGGCTGGTCGACAAATTGCACGAGGTGCTGGCCATTGTCGCGGAGAAGGAGCCTGACTACCGCATGCCGAACCTTGGTCTTCTACCACTCCCGGAGGAATATTCCACGCGGAAGTGACCACAGCGGGCCGATGGACAGCTTGGGGCGCGCCAAGCCAACATGCTGCTCATCGTCGAGTGTGGCTGGTCTTAAGCGCTATCTTGCGATCATTCGCGTTAAGTCGCGATGCCCCGGCGGCACCTCCAGCTCGCCATATTGGTGATCTGTTAGACGGTAGAGTGCGCAGGTTGCCGAGCCAGCGAAGCCTGACTCAAGGCAGCAGGACGCGAGCGTCTGGGCCAGCCCAGACGCTCGCGGCTGTTGCTGCTACTCGTAGCTGCTTACCGCAAGTCCAGCTGCAACAGGCCGCTATAGTCCTCTGTCGTCAGGAAGAAGCCCTCGTCAATCGCCTTGGCTTTGAAAGCTGGATCGTCGCCGAGGTCGCGGAATTCCGGCTTCAATGTACCTGACGCGTTGAAGTAGCGGTCTCGAAAGGCGGCCCGTTCAAGGCCGGCATAGTCTACACCCTTGCCTGTGACCGTGCAGGATTTCAGTTCGGTTTGGTCGGCGGCCTCCGCCGGAAATGACGCCCTCGCAAAGTCCATCGGCCCGATGTCGGGCGCGATGCTCCTGGGATTTGAGGTGATGCATCGGACGGTCTTATCCGCGCCGGCGACAGACAGGTCGAAATAGGGCGGATTCAATCCCTTCGCCGCCAGGTAGGCGAAGCTGCGGATGCGGTTAACCGCCTTCAACGCCTCCACGTCTGTTGTTTCGAGCATGTCATTGCCGATTTTCACCCCGCCGGCGGCGCCGAGCGTAGCCATCTGTTGCTGCAGCCAAGCCGGATCGCGCTGGATCCATGTCAGGAAATCGAGCGGCACGGCCTGCGGTTCCTTGAGTTGCTTGCTCATGGATTGCGCCGCTGCCGTTGCCGCAAACATGAGCACGGAACCGGCGAGGATCGACGTAAGCTTCGGGAGTCGCATGTCAAAGTCTCCTCCTTGGTCGCTGTCTCGGTCACCAATGGACGCGCGGCTTGATGCCGAGCATATCGCGCAACTGGTTCTCCGTTATGTCGTCGGGTCGGCGTGTGCCGCCGACACCGATGGTACGTGCTTCCTCGTTGCGGAAAGCATATGACTTGCCATCGAGACCTACGTAGGGCGCATCCTTGAACCCCGAATGCTGGCCGGCCATGCGGTGCGTGGCGTGGATTTGCTCGTGACCGAGCACGATGCCAGGATCCGCCGGATTGGACGCAGTCGTGCCCGAGGACTTGTCGAACTCGACAGACGTGCGTGTGCGCGACGCAGCCGGGTCATAGCCGATGATCACGTCGCCCTTTGTCGATTCCGGGTTCACCAACGGATCCTTGTTGCGGGCCGCGGTGACGCCCGGCTCGTTCTGGATCGTCGTGGTTTGTGGGTCGGCGATGACCCGGCGCATCAACTCGCGGCCGCTGTCGAAGGAGTTGGATCCGACAAAGAAGTTCTTCACGTCCAGCCAGGCGCCATGCAGCCAATTTTGCGATACCTCGCCACTCTTACTGTCGACCCGTGCGGTCGGATCAATTCGCTGGATGTCCTCTTCGACCTGCCGTCGGTAGGCCGCGTCGCCGGCAACGATCTCCTTCAGGCCGGTCGGGTCGAGGAAGGCCATCGGATTGTTGTTGGCGTAGGCGAAGAGATTGCAGGACGTCGAATTGCCGGTACACTTCTCCGGATCGCCGACGTAAAGCGGATCGGGCGAAATGAACCGCCCCAATGCCGGATCGTAGTAGCGGGCGCCATAGTAGTAGAGCCCGGTATCGTCATCGAGATATTTGCCGGTGAAACGATGGTGGGTCTTCTCACGCGGCAGCTCCGCGGCGACATCCGTCAGGTGTTGGGCCCAGGCAGGGGCCAGCGTCTCCGGCCCATGTTCGGTGCCGTACGCCCGGTAGAGCATCTGCTCGACGGGAACGCCGTCGGAGGAGATGACATAGTCGCTGCTCTCGAGATGATCCTTTAGATAGTAGAACCATTTGCCGGTGCCGTGTTCCAGACGAACGAGCTTGCTGGAGGCGATGTTGACATAGCTCTCCTCGCCTTTCGGACCGATCTCGAACGTGTCGACCGGGTAGAGGTAAAGCTGCTCCGGACCCGATCCGTCGGTCGGGATGACCTTCTTGTAGAGGCGACGCCCCGTCTGATCGTAGCCGTAGAGCACTTCATTGGTCGCAGTCTGAGCGCGGATCAAGCGTCCGTTGATGTCGAACACCGTTCCGGTCAAGGTCGGCGATTTCGCAAGTTGGGCGAATCCGTCGAAGGAGTAGGGCTTCGATGCGCTGCCGGCCGGGATGAGGCCGGTCACGGCGCCGGCGGACGGCGCTATCCGCGCGCCGGGCTCGAGCTCGTCGTTGCGGGCAAACGTTCCCGCCGCCGAATAGCCGAATTCGGCCTGCTGGCCGTAACGAGCGATCCGCACGAGTTCGTTCTTGAAATTGTAGTGGAACGTTCCCGACCGGTCGACATGTCCGTCGCTGCCCGCGCCTTGCGCCAACGCGTCGACGATCTGGGTGATCGAGCCGTTGGCGTTGAAGGTCATGCTCAAATCCTGCAGCGGTTTGCCGCCGGCTTGCGTAACGATGTGGGTGAGGAACAGGGTGGCTGGATCGTAGGTCATCCGGGTGAATGCGCCCAGACGATAATCGACCCGCTCGATCTGTGATTCGGGATTGTAGGTGATATTCTCGATGATCTTCTCCGGTCCTGAAAAATCGGGATGCGTGACTGTCACCGACCGCAGGTTCTTGTCGGGCCCCAGCGCGAATTTCGACGCCAAGCCGCGCGGACCTTCGGACGAATCTATGCGGCCATCCAGCGTGTGGTGGAAATGATCGGCGTATTTCGCGCCGTCGATCTCCACCTCATGGGTAACCATCCGGCCGTTCGCATTGTAGGCGTAGCGCTGGACGGCGTCGAATCCCCCGTTGGGATCGTGAATGATCACCTCGGTCGTCTTGTCGAGGGGCAGCGCTATCGGCGTTTCGAACCCGGCCGCGGAGGCGACTTGAACGGCGCGGTCATAGCGGTATTCGAGGTGAACCACGCCATCGTTCACCTCGGTTAGCTTGCGGTTGAGGAAGTCGTAGGTGAAGGTCTGGACCGACGTTTCGCCATTGCTGCCGACCCGCGCGATCACCGATTGGCGACCGCGCGCGTCGTAGAAGGCGTAGCGGTCGCCCATTCCCGGGATCGACTGGAATTCGATGTCGCCGACGGAGTTGTAGATCAGCCGCCGCGGCGTCGTCTCGCCCGGCAGCCAGATTTCGCTCAGGTAGCCGAAGGAATCGCGCACGAAGCGGGAGATATGCATCGTGCCGCCGCCATTGCTGGCGATGGATGCTGTCACGCCGTTCTCGTTCTTCAGCGAATATTCACTGCTTTGAACGGTGCCGTCGAACTGGTCGTTGTAGGTCGTGATCGTCAGCGTGCCCCACGGTTGGAAGGTCATGGCGGACACCTTGCCCGACGGATGGGTTTCGCGGACCATCCGGCCGGCTGGGTCATAGGTGTAGGCATTGCCGATTTCGTGATCGGGGCGCGGAACATCGCCAAGATCGAACACCTTCTGCAGGTTGAGATTGTCAACGCCGCCGAAGCTTTTCACCACAAAAGGCGTCCAGCGGAAGATCTGCTTTGCATTGCGGTTGTAGAGTGAGAAGTTATTGACCCGCACTCCACCCTCAGCGACGTTCTCCAGATCGGCGACCTTTTCGCTGCGCGCGTCATAGGCGGCGAGGTCCGCGATGAACTCGCTCTCGCCTTCCGGTGTCTCGGCAGCGCTCGCATAGCGGCGGCGCGCCGTAAGGATTAGCGACGGCAGCCCATGCTCGCCGATCTTGTAAGTGTAGAAGCGTTCGGCGCCGTCCGTGGCGGTTTCCCGGGTTTTGCGGCCGAGGGCGTCGTAGCTGTTCGTCACGACCATGCCCAAGGGCGTTGTCGTCGTCGCTATGGTGCCCTGGCGCGGCCCGTCATAGGTCATTTTCGTCATCTGATCGAGCTCGGCCGCACCGCCCGACGCCTTGGTGTAGCTGAGCGTCAAGGTACCGGTTGGGTCGTAGATCGCCGACTCGGTGATGCCGAGTTCGTCGGCGATCGAAATACTGTTACCGAAGACATCGTAACCCATAGTCTTCACCAGCTTTCGGCTGGCGTTGCGGAACTGTTCGAGCGCGGGCGGCAGGGCGCCAAGTCCCGACAGTACTTCCAGCGTTCGCGACCCCATCCGACCGCCGGAATTTGGCAGATAGGTGAAACTCTCGCGGCTGAGCAGCCGGGTTCCGGCCAGAATACGCTGCTCGGACGCCGCGTTGACGATGCCGAGCGCCGCCAGATCGGCGCGCGACTGTGTGTAGTCGGTCTGGGTTGTACGATTGAAGCCAGGAACCGTCAGGCGCTCCGGTCCCGGAATGTCGCGCACCCCGACCGTCTCCGACGTAGGCATGTTGAATTCGTCAAAACCGGCATAGGTCTGGGTCTTGACCGGATCCTTGCATTCGGGATCGGCCGCATCCTGCTGTTCGGCCTCGCCGGCGGAGTCGGTCAGCGTCTCCTTGACCTTCCTGAGATAGGACGAACCGTCGCCACGCGGAAATGCCTCCCACACCGACGATTCGCATTTCAGCATCATGCCGGTCGTCGGCAGCTTCTGGCTGCGTGTAGCGGTCGACAGCGAGTGCAGCGCTGCCGCTGACGGATCGAGCGTCTCGGTTGTCTCAGCGCTCGCGACGAGCGTCGCCTCCGGCTTTACTTCGTATGTCTTGCGGATCTTCAGTTTGCCGGCGAGGTTCAGGTCGGCCGCCCTTTCTGCGAAGGTGTAATACTGTTCGCGATCGAGGCTGGAACGCTGCGTGACGCGCTGGCCGGCCGCGTTCTCGTCGCCGTAAGCGACCTTCTCGACCTCCGAGAAGCCGATGAAGCGGCGATTGATCACGTCATAAAAGGGATTGTGGTAGAAATATTCGTCCGTCTGCACCTGGGCGCGAACCTGGCCTGGTATGCCCTGCGACGTGACGAGCTGCTTGGCGACGACAACGGGGAAATGCAGGTTGCGCGTCGGCTGGCCGTTGGCGCGGTCGCGCAGCATCTCGTCGATCGAGGTCGCGTAGCGAATGTCGTGCCGGCGGCCGGAATCGAAGTCGACGACCGTCAGCAGGTTCGCCTTGACGAGTTGCATAGTCGCGGTGCGGTTGAAGTCGATGACGACGACGGGCTTTACCTCGTCGGCGGACGGCTTCTGGAAAACGATGATCTCGGTCTGGCCGTCGCCGTCGATGTCGGCGACGCGCGAGGCGAAGGTTTGCGTCGACGTCCCGAGTTGAACGCGCAGATTGAGCGCGATGCTGAGCGGATCCTTCAGATAGGTCCCATCGCCGAAGCCGAGCCAGATGCGCATCTGGTCGGTGCGCTCGCCCATCGACGCGAAATCGATGATGCCGTCGCCATTGGCGTCGATGTACCACATCGTGGCGAGGCTATCGCCGGACTGCATGCCCCCGATCTTTGAGAAGGTGCCGTGACCGCAGAGCGGATCGTTGATCGCGGCATCGCCGAACAGCAGCGCATTCGGGTCAGTCGAGAAGATGTTGCCCTCGTTCTCGTAGAGGCAGAAGCCCTGGTCGGCTGGACGGATGACGACGAGATCGGGCAGCCGGTCGCCGTTGATGTCGACCATCCGCACATTGTTGCGGCCGAGTATCTGGCCGTCCTGACTGTTGAATGGGAACGCCTTGGTCAGCGCGCCGAAATTGACGCTGTAACCGCCATCGGCCTGGCGCCGTGTGAGATTGAGGAATATCCGCCATTCGGTGCGCCCATCAGCGTTGAGGCGCGTCGTGACGATATCGGACTGGCTGTCCATATTGACGTCGGCGAAGCGGCCGTTGCCGCCCGCGAATGTCGTCGGCGAGACGCCGGGCAGCGGGATCGACCGGCCGAGATAGGGGAAGGTCCCGTCGGCCCTGCCGTCATAGACGTGCATCAACCCATCTTCGATTTCGACGATATCGACGAAGCTGTCACCAAGGATGTCGGCAAAAGCGAAGCGGTTGTCAGTGAGCCGGGGCGCGATCTGGCGCATCAGTCCAGCCTCGGTCGGACGCGACAGGACGAGCTGGGTCGTGTCGCCGAAGGCGCTGTTCAGGTCGCCGCTGCCAAGATGCACGGTCGCGCCATCATCCTTGCTTTGCACGATGTCGACCAGCGCATCCATATTGAGGTCGGCCAACTCGAAATTCTGCGGAGGGATGTCGCCAGCGAACGCCATCTTCGGGGCTTCGAATACGACGGAGCGCGACGCCAGCTCGGCGCTCGTCCACGACGAATAGCCGAAGTGGATATCCGGGAACTTCAGCGTCGATTGCGCCAGCGCCTCGCCGCCGGTATCGCCATATCGGTAGAGCACGCGCAGCTGGTCGAGCACGTTGACCGACTGCGTGTCGATGAGCGGTGTCAGGTCGGCCTGGGCCTTCGCGAGGCAGTCCGGATGCGCCCGGACGACGAATTTGGAGGTGTCATTCGTGTCACGGCCGACATATCCCATGCACCATTGGGCGTAGACGGTGTCCTTGAACTTGGCCGTCATCTTGCCGTAGAGCCGGGCGTTCTCCTGTTTGCTGCCATTGGTGTGGCTGACGAGCGTGGATTGCGTTTCGATCAGGTCGAACTGATAGCTGCTCTGGCCGCCGGCGAAGCTGGCCTTTGTGAGATAGCTGCGTCCACCGAAACGCTGGTATTCATAGCGGACGGCTTCGCGGTTGGCGTTGAGCTGCAGAACCAGCGGCCATTTCGTGACGTAGGGCGCGGCTACGTCGAAATTGCCCTCCGCCACGGAGCGATCGCCGCTGAAGATCAGCCGCGTTCCGTCGGCGTTTGTCACCTCGAAGCCTGAGGAGATGGTATCGGTGTGCAGCCCACCCGTCAGGTCGAGCGAAACGACGTCGAACGTGCCAGTGTGGTAGAGGATCTTAACGAAATCCTCGGCGTATTCCGGCTTGTACTCCCAGACGCCGTTCTGGTTTCCGACGAAGACGAGCCGCGCGCCCATGTACGATAGGCGGGAGAAGAAGTCGCCGCCGGGTTTGGTGCCGGGCAAGGCCGTGCCGAGATCGTCATTGACGGCGATCGCCTGGGTGTTGAACTGCCAGCCGATGCCGAGGCCGTTGCCGCTGTCACCCGCGAACTGGCTGTAGGTGAGACTCATTT
This sequence comes from Mesorhizobium sp. M0166, assembly GCF_040322255.1. Taxonomy (NCBI): domain Bacteria; kingdom Pseudomonadati; phylum Pseudomonadota; class Alphaproteobacteria; order Hyphomicrobiales; family Phyllobacteriaceae; genus Mesorhizobium; species Mesorhizobium sp. M0166. The sequence goes on from NZ_JAMYTD010000026.1 coordinate 7,451, forward strand.
GCGGCCCGAACTGGCCGCGCGTCGGCAGGTTGGGTAGCGGCAAAGTGAAGTTCGCCGATCCGGTGTTGTTGTTCAGCGTGAAGCTGCCTTCCTCCTGCGTGACGGTGCCGCCGGCCGCAGGTAACTGGACGATCGACGTCGCCGATTTGTCTTCGGCGTGTGCCGGGGAACCGAGCACTGCGGCGCTGGCGGTCAGGGCTGCGAGGATGGCAAAGGTCTTTGCGAACATGGGGCTACCTCTTCGGATGCAGGCATTACTGATGAATGTGCGGGCTCACGATGATGAGTTGTAAGCAGTTCGGCCGTGGACAGATGACCGAGGGCTGGACGGCAATCGCGTCTTGCAGGTGAATGTTTCCATCGAAGATGCGCAACGGCTCGCGCTTGCAGGCTTCGCTGACTTGCTGGAGGAGCGGCTGCGGGAACGAGCAGATCGGATTGTTACCGAGATAGGATTTTCCGATCACCGGATGGACGTGAGAGAAGTTTTCAATCCGGTTGCCCCTCAGATCGACGACCGACAGCGCCGGAAGCGAGCCGAGCGGCAGCGCATCGAAGACCCGATTGTTGCGCAGATCGACATCCGTCAACGCCTGCATGTTCGATAGATTGCCGACATTGCTGATCTGGTTGTCATTCAGGTAGATGTATTTGAGGCCGCTCGAGCCGAAGCGCGGAATCGCCGACAGCCGATTGGTGGCGAGGTTCAGTTTCTGAAGCTCCGTAAGCGATGCGATCGGCGAGGCGTCGGTGATCAGGTTGTCGAACAGGTTGAGTTCGCCCAGCGCCCGGAAATAGACCACAGGATTGACGGCGATAATCGACTTCTTGTTCAGCGACAGGCTGGTCAGTGACTGCGCCCAGTTCTGCGCTGCGTTGCAATCGGTGCTGTCGACATGCTCGGCCTGCATGCGGCTGTCGAGTGCCGCCATGAAACCGCGCGCGTCGCCGAGCGCGATCGAATCGAAGCGGTAGACGGTGCAGTATTCAGCGAAACTGGCGTACTGTAGCGGTAGGTTGCGCATGCCGGCATCGTCGAGCAACGGCAGGTCCGCCAACGGCGTTACTGATTGCACGTGCGTGTTCGAGAAATAGAGCTTGGTCAGCTTGTTGAGTACCCCGATGCCGATCAGGTTCGACACTGGATTGCCGTCGACGTTCAGTTGTTCGAGGCGGCGCAGTTGCAATATTCCCTGGATGGAGGTGATCTGGTTGTTGCGAATCCAAAGCTTTGTCAGTCCCGGTATCGCCGACAGCAGCGAGACATCGGACAGCTGGTTGTCGGACAGGTCGATGGAGGTCAGATTGCCCATCACCGGGAACAGCGAGACGCTGGTCAACCCACGGTTCTTCGCGTCGGCGAACTGGCGTGAGCTGAGATCGTCATAGGCTTTGCCGCAGACAGTCTTGCCTGAGATGGACAGCAGCGCGTTTACTTCGGCGGCTTGCGCGGGCGTCAGAAAGTCGGTCTGGTTGCGCATCAGGCATGCCGACAGGAAATCGGTCGCCTGTACAGGATTGTCGGAAAGATCGAGATTGATCAAGCCCGACAGCGCCGCCAGCGGTCGGACATTGGCGATCGAATTCTTCGACAGGTTGAGTATGCCGAGATTGGTCAAGCCGGCGAGCGGCGCGACGTCGGTGATGTTATTGCTCGAGAGGTTGAGCGAGGTGAGTTGCGGCAATGTGGCGAGCGGACGCAGGTCGCTGACGATCTTGGACGACAGGTCGAGCGCCGTGGTCGCCAGCAGCTTGTTGCCGACCGCCGAACATGTTCCGCCGCCCTCCAATTCGACCATGGCGCGAATGGTCTGCCCAAGCGGGGTCGCGGCGTCGCGGTGCAGCACGCATAGGTCAACGAAGCTCTGCCCGCCGTCCGCTACGATTGGATTGCCGCTGAGATTGATGGCTAGCGTCGAGGGAAAGCTTCCGAGATTGGCGAAGGTCTCGATCTTGTTGTTGGCAAGGTTGAGGCTGGTCAGGCCGCCGAGCGCGCTGAGCGGTTCGAGCATGTCGCCTGCAAGGCCATTGTTGCCGATGGACAGTGTCGAGAGCGCCTGCAGGAATTGCAGCGGCTCAAGGTTGCCGATCTTGTTGTTGTCGAGTGTAAGGTTCGTGAGTAACGCCAGCGCTGACAGTGCGCGGATGTCGGTGATGTCGTTGTCGGAGAGGTCGGCTCGCGTCAGCGCGGTCAGTGGCGTCAGCGCGTTGATGTTGCTGATGTGATTGCCGGAAATGTCGAGGAAGGTCAGCGCCTTGAGCTTGGTTAGCGGCCCGAGGTCGGCGATCGAGTTCTCGGCAATCGACAGGCTGGCGAGGTTCGTCAGTACCGCAATCGGATCGAGCGACTGCACGCCCTTGCCGTTCAGATTTAGCGTCGTGATTGATTCCAGGAAGGTCTGTGCAGCGTCGCAGGCGGCGGGATTGCCAAGCGCCGATACCCCACCGGGCGTTGAATCGAGCACCGCCATTACGGTCGCCGTTTCTGCCGGCGTGCGGTCGCCCTTGACGCACCAGTTGGCGAAGGTCGTTGGCTTGTTGACCGGCGGCGCGCCGGAGAGGCATGCGATGGTGTGGATCTTGCCGGCGAAGAACGGCGTCGGGTCAGCGTTCAGAGCCTGGTCGAGGTTGAGCTTCAAGTCGGTGACCAGCAGCGAGCAGCCAGGAATGTAGAGCCGGTCAGAAAACGTCGTCGCGCCGAAGTCGGAGGGGAATTGCAGGTAATAGACGAGGCCGCTGCCATTATCGTGCGCGAACACCTTGATCGGATATGTCTCACCCGATGGGCACAGCAGCGGGTTGGCGGCGGGATCAGCCGCGACGATCGCGCTGTCGACGGCAGTTAGCACCTCCGAGGGAACCGTCGCGAAGCCAAGTCCACGGATCACTGCTTCTTCGTCCGCTTGGTCCTTGCAGCGGATACGGTAGCCGCGCCCGTCCGAGATAAGCAGCGGATAGTGCAACCGGTTTGCCTCCAGGGCCGGATCCTCGAACAACACAACCTTCGGTTCGTCCGCGCGGGCCGGGCCGGCGGCGGCGGTCACGAGCAGGACCGGGAGGAGAAGGAGCAGCGATCGGGCGATGCGGTTCATCTGGTTTCTCCTTTCGAGGCTCAGATGCGGATCAAGCGAGCCGCCAGCGACGCTATCTCGCGTCCGCCGGCTTGATGGTCCAATAGCGAGACGGATCGCGGTCGCAGGTGAACTGGAGGGCCGGGATGTTGTTCAAGTTGCTAACCCCGCCGGCAATCGTGAGGCACTTGCCCGTGTGGACGTTCTCTGCCTGAACTCCGTCGCGCGTCTCGACCAGATTCCAGCGGCGGGAAGGATCGTCGTCACAGTTGAACTGCAGGGCGGGAATGTTTTGTCAGTGCTGACCCCGCCGGCAATCGTGAGGCACTTGCCGGTCTCCACGTTCGCCACCCGGAAACCGTCCCCTGCTTCAACCAGCCTCCAGCGCTGCCATTGACTGCCGTCGCAGTCGAATTGCACCGTCGGCGCGTTATTGTCGGTTCTTCCTTCCGCGACCGACAGGCACTTTTCGGTCTGCCTGTTCACCAGTACGACCTCGGGGTCGGCCGCCCGTATGCTCCAGAACCGTGCCGGATCGCGGTCGCAGTTGAACTGAAGGGCGGGGATGTCGTCGTCGGTGCTCACCCCGCCGGCGATCGTCAGGCATTTTTTCGTCAGCACGTTTTCGGCCTGAAAGCCGTCGCCGGTCGCGGTCAGCTTCCAGCGTCTCGAAGCGTTCCGGTCGCAGTTGAATTGGAGGGCCGGAACATTGTTTTCGGTGCTGACCCCGCCGGCAATCGTCAGGCATTTTCCAGTCCGCACGTTCTGCAACTGAAAACCGTCGTCCGTCTCGACCAGCTTCCAGCGGCGCCACCGGTCGCTGTCGCAGTCGAACTGTACTGCCGGCGCGTTGTTGTCGAGGCGCCCCTCGGCAACAGCCAGGCATTTGCCGGTCTGCATGTTTGCCAGCACCACGTCAGCCTCCTTGATTGCCGTAATGCAGGCTTCGAAAATCTTGCCCGAGGCCGCGGTTGGGTGCTCGGGCCGACTGATGCAGACCGCATTGCCGTCCAGCGAAGGATTGAATGGCAGGATAGCGCTGACAGACTGCACAGTGGCCAGGCGGTTCGCTCGCAGGTTAAGGGCGGTAAGCTTCGTCAGGCCCATCAAGGCGCGCGCATCTGCGATCCGGTTCTTAGACAGGTCGAGCGCCGTGAGTTCTTGGAGAAACCGCAGCGGTGACACGTCCGTCACCTTGTTGTTGGCCAGAACCAGCCGCGTCAAAGCCCGCGCCGAGGCGAGCGGTCGCAGATCGGCGATCTGGTTGGAACTGAGGTCGGCGTCGGTCAGCTTCTTCATTGCTGCCGCTACGTTGATGTTGCCGATCCTGTTTCGCGACAGATCGAGGAAGGTGAGCTCGGTCAGCTTTTCGAGATCGCGCGTGTCGGCAATTTCATTGCCGGACAAGGTCAGGCTCGTCAGATGGGTGAGTGTCGCCAGCGGCTCAAGGTTGGTCAGCCGTCGCCCGGCAAGGTCGAGCGTCGTGCTAGACGCGAGAAAATCCTGCGCGCTTGCGCACGCCGCCGGATTGCCCAGCGCGGAGGCACCGCCGGGTGTCAGGGCAAGCAATTCCTCGACTGTCGTCTGCTGAGCCGGATCGAGGTCATCCTTGATACACCAGCTGGCAAAGGTCGTCGGCCTGCCGACAAGCGGCGCGCCGGCGACGCATGCGATGGTATGAACCTTTCCGGCGAAGAATGGGGTGGGATCGGCGGTTATCGCCTGACTGAGGTTGAGTCTGAGTTCCGCGACAAGGGCCGCGCAGCCGGGAATGTAGAGTTGATCGGAAAAGGATGTTGACCCGAAATCGGTCGGGAACTGAAGGTAGTAGACGAGCCCACTGCCGCCGTCGTGCGCAAAGACCTTGATCGGGTAGTTCTCGTCGGACGGGCACAACAGCGGATTGGCGGCGGGGTCGGCCGCGATGACCGCATTGTCGACGGCCGTCAGCACTTGCGACGGAACGGTGGCGAAGCCCAGTCCACGGATCACCGCCTCTTCGTCAGCCTGGTCGTTGCAGCGGATGCGGTAGCCGCGTCCCTCGGTGATGAGCAGGGGATAGTGCAAGCGGCTGGCGTTCAGCGTCGGGTCCTCAAACAGGACGACCTTCGGCTCCTCGGCGCGGGCCGGACCGGCATCGATCGCCAGGAGCAGCGTCAGCAGGAGTAGCAGCGAGCCAGCGATGCGGTTCATCTGGTTTCTCCTTTCCGCTCTATTCGACCAGGGTGAAGCGGCCTGGCCCGCAAGCCCGGCTCGTATTGTCGCGTGCGATGTCGTTGCCCGGCAGCAGGAAGCTGGCGCTTGAGCCGCTGTCTGCGAAACTGACCGCACAGCGGAAGCCGGATACCGTCGAGGTGGTGAAATTCGCCGACGAACCACGCTCGAGCTGGATCGCAGAGCCGACCGCAAGGCCAGTGGCCGCGGGTGCGAAGCCAACCGAGCGGCCCGCCACGATCGCCCCGCGCAGAACCAGCGGATTGGCCGCGGAGACGTCGGTAGACTCCACCCGCATCAGGCTGTCGGAGGTAAGCACCGCGCCGAAGCGCGCGCGGACAATGCTGGAGCGGGCGGGCGTCTGGGCCGAGATCAGCAGCCGTGCCCTTACGCCTTGGATCGCCAGCATGTCTGCTTCCACCCTGAGGCCGCGCGCATAAAGATCGGCCAGGCACAGAGACACGCCACGCGCCACCGGCGACAACCCATCCGCCACGGTACCGATGGTCACATTGTCGAGCGCGACAGTGCCGTTCTGGGCGATCACGGCGACGACCTCGTCGGTCGTTTGATCGGCTGCCCGTGCCAGATCGATCCGCTCGAGCTCGAGCCGCGGCAATCCATCCGCGACGATGATGACGCCCGTCGCGGACAGGATGCATGACGAGGTTCCGCCCGGCACGCGGTTGGCGGTGCCGACGAGCCGCGTGCGGGTGATGCCGGGGGCCGGCGCCATGTGCACCGTCTTGAACGGCAGTCCTTTCAGGATCAGACTCTGCGGCACCTGGACCGCTGCGGGCAGTTCGAGCCTGAGATTGATCCGCCCGGCGCAATCGCCCTCGGCGGAGAATTGCGTCAGCGTCAGCGTGCCACCATCATTAATGCGGCGAATGCACGTATCGCTGGCCGAGCCGCGACAGTCGAAGCCGGTAGCCGGCGCCGGAGCGGATGTCAGCGCTCGATCGGTCTCGCCCATCCAATCGCCAATGCCGGGGGCAGACAGGCCGAGCGCCGAGGTGAGAAGCGGGCAGCCCGTGAAGGACAGGCTTCGCCCGTCCGCGAAGGTCCAGTCCAGCCGCGCATTGCCGAGGGAGTCAAGCGAGCTGATGGACGGGCCGGCTGGCAGCGGCGACAGGCCGAGGTCGATGCCCGGTTGCGCGAAGGCCGCGTGCTCGCGCTGATAGCCCTCGCAATTCGACAGACACAGGTCGACGAAGGGCGCCGAACGAAGCGCGGCGACCGCGTCGGCACCGAGTAGGGTTACGCCCTCGGCCTCGGCGATTCCGAAGAATGCCCGTAATTTCTTCTCTACCGCTTCCGCCGCAGCCGCATCGACGATGATGTCGCGCGTCGCCCTGCCGTCGAGGCGCACAATGGGCAGATAGGACGGCTGCACCCCTTCGCCGGGCGGCGTGTAGCGCACGACATAGACCGTGTCGCCGATGCTGTCGGCGCTGAGGAAGGTTTCAAACCGGTGCAGGCTCCAGCGGGCCGCGCTCGGCAGTGCCAGGTCCAACGGGCCGCCGAGATCGCCGCGCCCGCAATCGAGTACGAACGGTGTCCCCACGCTTGGCGGCGCGACGAAGCCCTGGAGCACCCCCGGCAGTTGCAGTCGCTCGCGGATGGCGAGCGCCGCCTTGATCTCCGCGCAGGCGGTAGGCACGGCGAAATAGCCGCTGCCCGAGGGGGAGGGGAGATAATAATTGCCCGATGCCGCGACATCGGCCCAGATCGCGGTTGTCGCCGGCCAGTCAATATCGAATGCGGTGCCAAGGCATGGCAGCCGTGGCTGCGCCCCGAAGCCGCTTTCGGCTTGAAGCTTGGCGAGCGTCGTCTGCGACACGGTGGCGGTGTCGGGCAGGTGCAGCAGCCGCTTCGCCTGGCCTGGGCTGGCGCAGCCGGCGAGTTCCACCGCCTTGCCGTCGAAAAGCGCGACATAGACGTCCTTGTTCTGGTCGGTCACGAAAGCGGCAAGCTGCGGCTCGGCGCTGGCCACCGAAGCGCCCGCGAGAAACAGGGCGAGCAAGGCGGCCGCCTGTTTCATCGCAATTCGCTCAAGCAGCTTGCTGCGCGGGCTGGATCCATGTTGACCTCGGTCATCAACGGATCGAGGCCAGCCGACTGGCACAACTCCTTGACCGAGATCGAGTGCGGCCCCTGGAAGTCGACCGTAAGGTTTCCGCTGGTGATCTGCCCGTTTTGGCCGACGCACAGCGGATTGTTGGCCAGCGCGGGCCGGCGGCAGGTGCGGATGACGTCGGCCATCGCGCGGCGATTGGTCAGTTCGCAGAAGTAGATCCGGCAGAGCGCGGCGACAGTGGCGCGGTTCTCGGCGTCAGCATTGATGATGCGCTTGATGTCTGCGACCAGCGCGCCCGCCTTGGCTTCGAAGGCGAGGCCTTCGACGCGGGTCTTCTCGCCGGTGATCTCACCCGAACGTTCCGTGATCTTCGGCATCAGGTTGATGTTTTCCGAGGTTATGAACAGCCCGCCTTTCCAGCGGTCGAACTCGTCAAGGATCGAGGTCGCCCTGAGGATCGCCTCGCGGTAGGCGCTGTAGATCGGCCCCATCTTGGTGTCGCGCGCCGCCTCGTAGACCTGGTTCAGCGCGGCATACTCCTTGTTCACTGCGTCGGCACCGGCCTTGATGTCGTCGATGCCGGCGCGCGAACTCTGCATCAGGCCCTCGGCGCGCTTAAGCTTTCGGGAAAACATCGCCGTGATCGGGCTCTCGACGCTGGCGAAGTAGCTCTCGATCACCTTGCCCGCCGACCCGTCGGCGAAGGCATCGATCTCGGTGTCGGACAGATTGGAGATCAGGCCGCACTGGGCGTCGAAATCGGCACTCAAGGGGCCGGCCTCGCAAGCGCTCATCTCGGCCAGCCTCTGGTCGAGCGTTCGGTTCGAACCGAGCCTTTCGGCATACTCGAACAACGCATGATTCCATTCAATCGCATTCAAGTCAGCCTGGCTGTGCCGCCGGTCGCGACAAAACAGCGTCTGTTCCATCCGGCTCTGGTTGCCCGAAGCGCGATAGGCGTCGAGGTGACGCGTCGCCTCGGCGCAGTTGGCCAAGCCCGAAATCAGACCGGCGAGCTGCTGGTGAACGGGCGGGAGTCCGCGTGTCTGCGCCTCTCGCATCAGGTTCGCCGCGCGTCGGCTGTCGTCGGGACTGCGGGCCGGGCGGTGGAAGACGCAGATGCCTTGCTCGAAGGTCTTCAGCGTGCCATCCGGAATGGCGGGCCCCTCGCAGTTGGGAGCGTCGAGAACGCGCGATTCGATCGTATAGCCGGCAAGATTGTCGACGAACAGGTCGCGCGCGACTGCTCCCGTCTCGCCAAGCGCCAGAGCAAGCGCTGCTGCGGCAACGACGGCTCTCACGGCGCGCTCGCGAAGATGAAATAGAGGGTGAACACAGCGGCATCGAACGGGCAGTCGCTCGGCTGGAGCGACAATCGGTACGAACCGATCAGCGGCGCGCCGAGATAGGGCAGGATCAGGCTCGTGTCGTTCGACGGTCCGGGCGCCCGCGGGAACTTGCGCGCCTGGTAGCGATCCTGAACCCAGTAGCGGATGATCCGGGTGATCTCGTCGCCGCTGTCGGCCTGGTTGAAAAAGGTCTGCAAAGCGACCCGCTCCGGCCCGACCGAAATGTCGGCGCGGACCTCGCTCGACCCCTTGGTCAGCGGCTTGAGGACGAAGCCGCTGCCGCGGTGTTGCAACGCGAAGCGGTTCCACTGCGTCCCTGTGCACTGGTAGTCGGTACCGACGAAGACGTCGATCAGGGTCAGGTTCTTGCGTTCACGGAATTTGTTGGGCGCCCACAGCGCGAAATAGCCGTTTGCCTTCATCAGCGCCTCGGTCGACGCGAAGGGCGAAACCTCGAACTCGACATTCTCGTCAAGCGCGAGCTTGCGGGCGAAGCCGGAATTGGCGGGCACAACGATCTGGGCGACATCGATATTGATCTGTCGCTCGTCGAAGAAGCGCTTTGCGACGATGTCGTCGATCATCGCCTGGAGCTGGGTTGCGTTACGCACATAGACCGCGGGCACAGTCGCCGCCTCGCCGGTGAAGGCCTGCACCACTTCAAAGCGACGGCGCATCAGGTGCATCAGCCGGTTGGCGGTCTCGAGCACGCGCCGCTTGGTCACCAGGTATTCGGGGATGCCCTTCATCAGGTCGGCGACGGTCTCCTGGGTAGCGATGAACAGATTCTTGCGCGTCGCCGGATCGTCAATCTGGGTGACGAGCTTCGTCATGTCCTCCTGTTGTTTTGTCACCTCGGCCTGAACGTTGCTCTGGAACTTCAGGATGCTGTCCTGCAGCGCGCGGCTTTTGAGACCGAGGTCCTTGGCCTGGTTCAGGCCTGCGACGAGTTCCTCGGTGTTGCCGCGCGACTGTGTGATGCGCTGTTCGACGAAGGCGAGCTCGGCTTCGCTCAGCGCCAGCATCTTGTCCTTCTGCCGGTCGCGCAGTTCGTTGATCAGGTTGGTCGAGGCATTCGATTCCTCGGCGAGGCCGGTTACGGTCGTCTGCGCAGCACGCACGCGCTCGATGCGGCCGTTGGTTGCCGCGACCAGTTCTGCCACGCGCGCATTGTCCTGGTTGAGCTGAGCTTCCGAGAGGGACAGCTTGTCGAGTTCGAGGTTGAGGATGGCGATCTCGTTGGTCAGCCGGTCGATCGTGCGTTGCTGGTCGGTGACCTGGAAACTGAGCATGTCGTTTTCGCGGGCCTGAAGATCGAGTCCGGCGAGGATGCGTTCGTGGTCGGACTTGAGCCGCGCCACTTGCTCGTCGATGCTGAGATCTTGGCTCTGGCAATCGACCGCCGCCATCGAGCCTTGCAGCGCCAATTCCTTGATGTCCTGTGCCCCTTGCGCCAGCCGGCCGGCCAATTGGAAATGGGTGTCGACCAGCGCCCTTGCCTTGAGCGCCTTGTCGAGATCGAGTTGCGCGATCGCCTGGCGGAGCTGCGTGAGGCGCTGCTTCAGCGCGTTGATTTCATTTATATTCGCCTGAGTGATCTGGCCGGTGCTGATGATCGTCGACAGGATGGATTGGGCCGCTTCCAAGGCCGCCCTGATCGGTTTGGCGACGTCCACCACAGTCGCGACACCACTGCCCAAGCCGCAGGCGCAGGTGATGATCTCGGGCACCGCAGCGCCGATCGAGTATGCACCTTGCACCGAAGTCAGGATGACCTGCGCGGCCTGTGTGGTGCCGTTGAACGCGACGAACCAAGCGATCACTTCCGACAACTGGCCGTCGACCTGGTCACGCGCCTCCTCAAGGTCCGCCTTTCTCCTCGCATAGAGGTCCCGCTCAGCTTCGTAGAGTTTCTTGGCGAAGTCCGTTTCCGTCTGGGAAAAAGACCCGCAATCGACGTTCGCAAGTTCCTGCGGCAGCGAGATGTTCGATGTGATCATCTGCTGGTCGGCGATCAGCGGCTCGACATCGGCGAAGTCGGCGCTGCCGATAACGCACTTCATCAGGAATGCTTTCGCTTGTGTCTGCGAGTTCAGGAGCTGGGCCCTGAGACCCGACTGACCATCCGGGCCGCACATCTGGGCAACGTATTGGTTGCGCGTGAAGGCTGGCGTCACGGTCTGGCATGCCTGTTCGCCCGCGAGCAACGGCGTGAACGGATGGTCGGCCGTATCTCCGATCAGGGCGAGCTGATTCTCGATGCCGCAAAGCTGCTCGCGGTCGACGGCCCGGCGGCGTTGATAGAGATCGGTCTGGCGCAGTTGCAGTTCGGTAATTGCGTCGTTGGCGCGGGCGATCGCGCCTTGGTTGTTGGCGATCTGGGTTTGAAGGATCTGCCGCTGGCGAACTGCCTGTTCGAGCTGGTTGGCGTTGCGCTCGGTCTGGCGGGCATATTCGGTGATCTGGCTCTCGAGCGAGGAAATCTGCAGATCGAGGTTCATCTGCGTCATTTCCCAGTTCAGCAGCCAGCGCAGTTCGTTGCGCCGCTCGACTTCGGCCTCCTTGGAGAGGACGATCAGGTCGAGTTCCTGCCTGTCATTGATCTGACGGCGCTGGTTTTCGAACTCGGCGATCTTCGTGCCGAGCTCGATCTCCAGCGACCTGATCTGCTGGCGATAGCCGAACGTGTCCTTCTCGGCGTCGACCGCGTTGATCTCCTGCTGGACAGTGGTGGCGAAAGTCTGCGCCTCGTGTTCCAGCTTGCCGATCTTGTGGGCGATCAGGTTGACTTCCTGACTACGGATCGTCCGCTCCTCGTCGAGCGCGCGCGTGGCTTCCCCTTCCTTGTTGGCGTACCACCGTTCAACCAGCGCCTCGACATTGCGCTCGACCTCGGTCAACCGCTGCTCGCTCTCGGTTAGGGCCTGCTGCAGGTCCTCGAACGGGATCGTCGTGAACTGCATCGGGTCGATATTGAGGAAGAGGAAGCCCTTGCGTACGCTGTCCATGCGCGCATCGAGGTCGCTCTGCTGCAGCAGCAGGTCGGCGCGAAGGTCGTCGTAGGTGGACTCGCCCGGAATATCCATTTGCGTCTCGACCAGCACCCACATGGCGGCTTCGTAGTTGGTGTAGGCCTTGGAGAGGTTGGGTTGGCTGTCGAGACCAGCGCCTCCGACGGCGCCCAGTGTATCGCTGACCAGGAAGTCGAGCGCCTTGACGCGAGCCTCCGAGACGGTCTGATACCACACGTCGCCGGTGTTCATCAGCAGTTGGATCTTCAGCGAAGACAGCGCCGTGAGCTGCCGCACGAAGGTGCGGTAGCTCGCATCTTCTCCCGCCGCCGTGCCCTGATCACCGCCTTGTTGTCGGGCGAGAATGCGAAGGCCCCGGTCGACGATCTCGATGCCTTGCCGGCCGAATTCCTGCGCGGCCTGCGGCGAAACCGGCGTATCGTTGCGGCTGACGCCGCTCGCCGACGACAGGAAGGGCATGTCGGCGGCGAGGAACAGGCGATAGCGTCCGAGTTGCAGGTGGCAGTCGAAATCGCACACGATCGCCAGCCGTCCGGTCGTCTCGTCGCCGCAGGTCGTCAGGAACTGTTCAAGTTCGGTTGCGACTTCACCCATATATTTTACGTCGGCTCGGAAATTGGCGATCTTGAGCAGCGTCGTCAGCTCGCCGGCATGGCCGGCGGCCGCGTCGATGTCGAGCGCCATGCAATCTTGCGCGCGCGCCATTCCCGCAGTGCCGAAGACGATGCCGGCAACCAGTCCGCAAAGCAGCAAGAACTGTCTCATGGCTGCCCCGTCGTCAGAAAGATCTCGGAAATCTGGCGCACATGCCGGGCAAGTTCGGCCATCTGGGCCTTGGAAAGCGACGGATTCTGGAACCGTGCCACCACTGCGCGGGCATGGTTGATACAGTCCTCGTAGGGGCTGCTGATTTTCGCGGTCAGCGCGCCAGTGTCGAGCGTGAGGTCGAGCGCTGAATACGCTCCGCCCAGTCCTGCGCAGGAAGAAAGCTCAGCTGTGATCGCCGGATCGTCGACAACATGCGTGAGATCGGACAGGGCCGTCATCACCCCTTCGATCTGCCCGACGATCTGCGCCATCCTTGCCTTCCCCTCTTCGAACTCCTTCAGCGAATCCGGCTGGTTGAGGCTGGAGAGATCGACGGCTTGCAGCGTCGCGATCGTCTCGGCTGCCTTCAGCTGATCCGCCTTGACTAGCACCATATTGGCCTGCGCGTTGCCGAGCACACGCTCAAGCTCCATCACCTCGGCCGACTTGATCGACACGTCCATCTCGTTGACCAGCGACTGGTATTCGGTCGAAGCGGTGTTCATCAGGTTGAGCGTATCGTCGACCTTCGTCCTGACCGCCTTGACGATCTGGCCGCGCACCCGCGTCTCGATCAGCGCGGTCGTCTCAGCGCGCCCGCGCACTGGCTTGGCCGAACAGACCAGCTTCGCCAAGGCGTCCGAGCCGAGTCGTGCCCGCACGGCCTCGACGATCGGGAATAGCGGACGCCAGGCGGCAGGCAGCGCATCCGCGCTTGCGCCCGACAAAGGCCCGACATCGATCTCGTTCATTCTCGTCAGATGCCGGCATTTCTCCGGCAAGTCGGCCCCCGAGAAGTAGAGTCGCCCGGTGATCAGATAAGCCTCGACGGCGGCTGCGTATTGTCGGCCGACGAGGGCGGCGAGCTCTTCGGCACTATCGGTCGAAACTGGGGCGAAGAAGCGGTAGCGGCTGAGATAAATCTCCGCCCATGCGAGGCGGCGCATCAGTACCGAAGCATCGTCGGCCGAAAGCGGGATGACCGGAAAACCGACGCCGCGGCTGCCGCCCGAAGGGGCCGATGCCTCGCCGATTACCTCGCCGGCGAAGGGCAGGCCGAAATCGGGCTGTGTGGCCTCGTGACTTGGTTCGACGGCGGCGGGACCAGGGGCGAGCAGGCTGAACCGGGTCGTCTCGGGCGTCGCGCCAGAGAGCGTCGCGTTCCAGAAACTGTCGAGCTTCTCCGACGTGTAAGCGCGCTCCAGGATCGATGCGGCGCCGGCTTCGCCGGCCAGGACGCAACTGACGATCAGGAACAGCTCAAGGGCTCGGATGCTTGTCATCGGCAGTACCACACCCTGTCGGCCGCGCCAGCCTGGGCGCAAATTCCGGTCGCGGCGCCATGCGCTTTCCAGTCAGCCTTTATTTTGGCGAGATCGTTGAATGCGCCCTGTGCCGCATTGTCGGCATGAACCTCGGCGTCCAGTCGCCAGAAGGGTTTTGCCGGATCGGTCGGCAGCAGCACCCCGATCATGTTGATGTGGAACGCAGAGATTTTGAGAAAGTCCTCTGCGCTTGCGACAGTGTTGCGATTGAGATTGGCGTATTGCTCAGGTGTGACGTCGCCGAGCGCGCGCTTGAACTCCCCCTCCGAGACTTCGACGGAGCGCAGCATCTGCGTTGTCTTGGCCGCCAGCCCGTCGAGGATCGAGGTGTTGGCGACCAGCGTAGCGCCCGCACCGCTCACCGGTCCGAATATCTCTGCAAAAATGGCGCGGATCGCCTTCAAGTGCGTATCGGCCGATTTGATCTCGACGCGGCGCAGAGCGATGCCTGTCTCGAGATCGGACGCTCGACTGACGAAGCTCCTCAGCGCCAGTTGCAGCGTGTCGAACGAGGAACGGGCTTCCGCCGGCGGCTGCAGGAACACCGAGCGCGCATAGCGCACGGCTTCGCTGCGGGCAATGTCCTCGACGGTAGCGCGTGTCAGCGCCGATTCGGGACAGCCGGTGACGCCGCCAAGGTCATTCAGCATCTGCGCGGCATGATAGATTTGATCCATCTGTCGCATGGTGCCGAAGGAGCCGCTGGTGGTGAACGCAGCCTCGACGCCGGACAGATAGTCGGTCAGGTATTCGCGCGCGAACTTCACCATCTCGCACTGCACGCCGGCGGCGCGTTCACGAATATGGCGTCCGTAGAACGACGCACCGACAAAGTATTTCTGGTCGGGCGTCGGTTCGAACCGCTCGACGAAGAGCGACTGGATAACGGTATCATATTCGCCGCACGCATAGGTGCGTTCAAGACATGCGGAGTCGGTCTGCAGGTCGCACTGCGATAGCGCGGAGCCGCACATTTGCTGGGCTGCCGCGAGGTCAACCCCTCCGCCGAGCACAAGAACCGCGGCCAAGATGATCGCTGTATTGAAGACGCATCTCTTCAACATAACGACCAAAGGAAAATGCACAAAAGCCTCCCCTTCCGCCGAAGCGGCGGCCCCATTGCTTTTTTACTGGCAATATCTAGCAGGCTACTTTTGGTATTTGCTCGTTACAGCGAAAATTGGCAGCCAAAGGCGTGGCCAATTCAACCTCACATTCGCTATAAAACGCCTCAATAAAGTAAGTTAAAACAGTTTCTCTGTCAACACACCTGGCTTTTTGCGTTCCATCCCGGAAAACCCGGCCTAAGTGTCGAGGCAGTTAACACATCGTAAAGAATTGTCTTTTCCGCTGGCTTGGCCTCGTCCAAGCGTCGCTCCGCCACCGTTCGAGTGCGGAAGGTCACGATCTGGCCTGAGAAACTGCGCTGAGGAAGAGCAGACGTCCAGCAATCGCCTGGCGGTCGCCAATTTGGCAACTTCATAACGACTCTATGATGCCTTCCACGATGCCGAAACATTAGCTCGCATAAGAGCGATATGGTGCTCAATAGGTGACGCCAGCAGCTAGTCAACGCCCGTGGCGGTCACCCCAAAGACGCACCATGCGCTTGCCTTCTTGGTCGCTTCAAGCGGACGCACCAGCGTCGTGGGTGCACTGAATGTGACGACCGCGAAGGACCCTGCCAGCCCTGGCCATTCAGTGCGCGTCCAGTATTCGGTTTCGCTACGCGCGAGCGGTGGCAGCTTGTATTGCGCGAACGCCTCGCGCTGCCTTGGCCAGTCCGCCGAATCGAGGCTCGTCAATTCCGCCATCGTCGGAAGTTGCCAGCCCATATCGCCGTACGGCCCGCCTTGTCCGAGCGTAGCGCAATAGCCCATCGCTTCGCTCAGCGTGGCGGGCTGATCAAGCCTGTCTATCCTGGCAACGAGGCAAGTGCGTTGGTCAACGAAGGCCCTGCCGCCATGTTCAGCGAGCAGCCAGAAATTTTGGTCATTCAGCGGCTGGCGGGCCTGCTTATGCACAATACCGCAAGGTGCGGCTTGGGACTGCGGCGCCGACATGGTTGCGAGAACGGCAAAGCCAATGCTGAAAGTCGCAAGGGTAGCAATCCGAAGCATGCCTTCCTCCTCCCTGCACACGCGTTCCGCGTGCCATCCGAACAAGCGTACTTGAACCGGCGAACAATTAAAAGTTCCTGCACTTCGAAGATGACAGGAACTTCCTTGAATCTACTGCCACCATGACGGACATCCCAGTTGGTGCTCGGCCGAAAATCTGCTGCAAGAGTTTTCCATACACGGGGAACTGGTTGCGTGGCGTATGCCAACAGCCTGGAAGCATATTGGCGAACAGCCGACCACAGCTAACTCACTAGACCACACCGGGGGCGCCAAAGCGCGAGCGCGACGGCGCGACAAGGCCCGTTCGCTTAAGTGCGGAGCGAGTGTTGATCTATACCTAAAACAGCGAACGTTGCGCCGGCGCCTGTTCAGGCGCTGCCGCGAACTTGATCTGTGTCGCCGGTTTTTCGACGATCACCAGCGCGTCATCGGGCGTCGTGCGCTGCAGGTGCCTTGCCTCCGACCACGGCGCGGTGAGCCAGGTCTCGGTTTCTTTCGGCGTGGTCAGGATCACCGGCATTGCCTTGTCGTGGATCGGCGCGATCAGCGCGTTGGGCCTGGTCGTCATGAAGCCATAGACCTGATGATCGGCGGGGCCGTCCTTGACCTTGCGAGTGCCATGCCAATGCGTCCACAGACCGGCAAAGAAGAACAGCGGGCGGTCCTCGCCGAGTGCAAACCAGTAGTTGCGCTGAATGCCGGTCTCGGGGTCCTTGTCACCGGGCGTCGGGCTGGGCTCGGCGAAGCTGGTGACGGGCACAACGCAGGGGTTCTCGATGCCGAGATATTGCTGCCAGTGGCCGTATTGCGGATTGCGGATATTGGTGGTGCCATAGTCGGCCTTGCCCTTCACCCGCTCCAGTGGCGTCGGCATGCCCCACAGCAGATTGGCCAATTCGCGTTCGCCGTCCGGCGTGTTGCGCACCACAGGGCCTGGCTGGTTGGGATAGATGTCTATGGAGGGTTCGAGATTGCCGAGGATATCGCGCAAGGCGCGGGTCCACTGGCGAATGGCCTCCTGGCTGGTCGTGATGTTGTAGAGATTGCACATGGCCTGGAATGTGCCCCAATCGCTGCTGTGTCGCAACGTCCACAGGGCAATAGCATGGCTTCCAAGTCCCCTGAAATGACTAGCAGAACTTTAGCAAGACTTGGCTCGGTGAAGCTCAGGCGTGCCCCTCCTAGCAGCGTTAGAATGCATTCGAGCGATGTTGGGTGTCGCGACCTCCGACGAGGGCCGGCTCCGCCCGGCCTGATCTCTGCGCAAGAATATCGCGTATCTAAGGTGCGCCTTGGCACTTGAGCGCCGGCAGGAATTGTCGCGCATCTGCAATGGGCGATAATTCCATGCCGCACCTTGTCGGACAGCAGTTCACCGCCAGGTCAGAATCGGGAATACTTTCGCTTGCTCGGGATCAGGAATCCGCCCTTTAGCAGCTCCAGGGCGTCGAGTGCCTCTTCTCCCTGCAAATTTGTCAGAGCTACCCCGTCTATGAAGACAACCTCGTCGTCGTCTATATCATAGACTTCCCAAAACCCATTCGTGACTCTTCGCACGGCGTGACCCCGTTCCATCAGTAGATGCTAATTGAGTCGCGCAAAATGGAGGAAAAATTTTGAGAACTGGCGAAATTTGCAGTGGAAAAGCTGGACGCGGCGCGCAAGCTTGCCCTCCGAAGCCCACGCGCCATCTGCGCCTTGGCAGCTTCCCTCAGCGGGCTCGGGTCATTGCCGTGGGTCCTGATGAGCTGCCGAACCTGGTCTGGCGTCAGGCCATTCTGCTCGGCGAAATATTTCACCTCATGGATTTCGTGCGCCGATACGTGGGTGCGATCTCGGAAATCCGGCTTGCTGTAGCCGTCAGCCATCCTGGTCCCCCTTCAGCCTTGGATCAACGGCAACGCTGGCAACTACTTTCGTCGGGGAGCCGCGGAATCGCCTTCTGTGCCACGGCTAGACGCCCTAAAGATGCAGCCGGTGATCCATTGGTTCAAACCTGGCGTGAGAAGGCTGCGCGTCAAGTATCTTTCGTGGCCATCGCAGCCACATTCGCCCATAGCTCGGTTCAGGATTTCTGGCCGGACGAGTGATCCTGAGCTTACCCGCTTTCGATCTGAAGCGTGCACAAACAAGGGTCCGCGTGCCAGATCCAGCAATGGCCTGCGGCCCTGGTCAGCGCATGAGCGCTGTCCTGCGGCAATGGTGGCTTTTGGCAGCTCGTGGATGGGCGAGGCACATAGGGGCCCAAACACGGCCTCCACGCTCGACAAAACGCTGCGTGCTAGAGGAACGGTGCGGCCCGGCACCCACCCGGCGGGGCTGTCAGCAAGATGCCGGGCCTGACCGGCGGGGTTAGAGGGGCAGCGCCGGCTATCGAAATATTAGCTCACGCTAATTGAAGCGAAGCATGCGAATGAAGGACGCAAGGGCCAGTCGATGACGAACAGGCCTAGCCTGTCTTGTCGTGTAGGTGCGTTCTGCGCTGCTGTGGACGGTATTTCTCCACCAGGCGGACATTGTCCAGATCAACTGTCACCAGCGGTCCCAGATCGATCGTCACTTTCTCCTCATCAATCCGGGTAACTTTCTCCTTTAAGCTCGATTTGCTGGCCTCGCTTTAGCTTCGAGGTGCTGTCCTTGATGGAATGAGGGAATTTGTAGCCCGGGATAGAGACGCTTATGCGATCCTTCAAAACCCGACGCCGAACTGTAGCGGTTAGTGCCACCTCATCTCCTATGCTGATCCGCGCCATGGAATGAGGGTGGAGCGGCCTTGGTAGTAGTCAAGGTATTGCTAATATACGCGGGGCAAGCGATTCATGAACCGACAGGTATGGAACCGCCGGCTGCCACTGCCCGTTGCTGTCACATGACAAAGCACAAAAGCGGGATCAGCACGATGGACGGGCGCCAAGACAACACTTTTGAACTGTGCTGTCTCCTGGCCGTCCCACTGACACTGCTCCTTACGGTCCTATTGGCGGGATTCGTCCTGAGCTGACCACAACGCATCGGAACAGGTCGTATAAATATCGCCCACCGGATCGGCGTAAATCGTGGCGCGAGTGAGGTCTGTAGCTTAACTTTGCCCGTTTCTGAGTCATTTTGTCTGCAGCAATCGAGCCCCGGTGGGTAGCGTACGGTCTCTGCGCGCGCGCTTTCGCGGCTGCCTGGCCAATCCGTTGTGCCGTTCGAAAATTGCTAGCTTCTGCGGATAGGTGAGCCGCACCTTGGCTTTGCACCCGTCGCATATAAAGTGCGCGATCGTTCTTATCGCAGAGCCCTTCCTTACCATCGGATGCGAGCAATTCGGACATTCGAACGTGAGCGTAACGTCAGACAAATCCTGGGCCAAACCCATTTTTCATCTCCTGCGTTGCTGCGGCTAAACGCCAGCGAGTCTTGCTAGGCAACTCTGATGCCAATCCGATTGTGCCAAATCGGGAAATAGCCGCCTCACAACGCGGCGAGCTGGGCGCCCGCCAAGGACCGAAACTATCGGTCGGGACGTTAGGCTTGCCCAACAGGGTGCTCGGGCCAGCTCACATGACACTCGATTTGAGCTGAAGCTGCGCGTACGCTCGAGGAGGCGATTGCCGATATCGGCTCCAATATCGTCTCGCGCCCAGTCGTGGAGCGCCTGGAGCGACCCGACTTAAGGGCGAGCGCGCCAGTGTTCTGAGCAGTCTACTTAGCGACCACATTCGCAATCATTTCCCGTACCGCCTGGTTGCGAGCGATAGCGACGCGGGATGACCTGACCTCTCGTGGCGAGGTGGCGCTAAGTACGAGCAGTCGTTGGGACTTCGTCCAGGAGATTTGGACCTTTGCTCGCTGGCAACTGGCCGTCGGGAGTGAGCTTGTCCACTGCATCGGGGAGTTCTCGTGTGAGCCGGTCGAGAAGCTCGTCATGAGACAATCCGGTTTGCTCGGCCAGATCGTCCAACGTTTGCGGATCGATTGCTTTCTCAACCTGTTCGCGCTGAACGGGT
This sequence comes from Mesorhizobium sp. M0166, assembly GCF_040322255.1. Taxonomy (NCBI): domain Bacteria; kingdom Pseudomonadati; phylum Pseudomonadota; class Alphaproteobacteria; order Hyphomicrobiales; family Phyllobacteriaceae; genus Mesorhizobium; species Mesorhizobium sp. M0166. The sequence continues at coordinate 27,444 of NZ_JAMYTD010000026.1, forward strand.
CGGTTGGATCCCTTTCCTATCCAAGAATCCACCTGATCGCCCGCACCCACATTTATGAGACGGTCCAGGATGTCGCCGAAGCCGCCGGGGGAGCCCGCGCTAGCGTTGGGGTCTGTCGATTTCCTGCCAGCGATCAACTCGCCGATTTTGTCCCTGTTCTTGTAGGCAAGCAGGCCAAGCAAGGCTATGGCGACCTTTCCTATGTCAAGGCTCATTTCGTATCTCCTTCCACAAGAAGGCAAAAGTCATGCGCGTTTGAAAGGTTCCACGGTTTGGGTCCGGAATTCCGGGCTAGCCGCGAACCAGTATATTAGCATCTCGGAACTTTCGGCCCTTTCGGGTGTTGGAACCTTGTACTCCGGCCAGACAGCAATTGTGTTCAGCTGTCGGGTCACACTGGCCCGTCGGCTTCGGTCGGCGGGCTTTTTGTTGTCTGGGGTGGAACACTCGCCTGTGACGATGGTTCGATCAGCAGTATCCACCTAGATCAGGCCACGCATAGGAGAACGCCGCTTGGCCACTTGGACCCAGAGAGATGAGAGACAGCAGCGCACGTCAGATGCTGCACGGTCATTAATCGATGTTGAACGCGCGGCCCGAGACGCAAAGACCGCTCGGCTCCGGGAGCAGCGGCTGAGCGCTGAAGACAAACCCTCCTTGGAAACACGCGATGGAACAGCTTCGCAGTGAAATGGCAGTCCTGGGGGACCTCGGCTTTTGGGTAGCGCTGGCGGTCGTGCTGGTGCCCTATGGGATCGGGGTTGCACTGCTTCTGTGGGTAGCCATTCCCCCGGCTCTGCAATAGGCTTCTCCGCCGTCGGGCTGGGCGCGCTGCAGCTGAAAAGGCCGGCCTCTTTCTGCGTTTATTGATCCCTCATTGCGTGGCAAAGGATCGAGACTAACTGGTCGAGCGGCCTTTCGTGAAGCGCGCCTTTCGGGCGTCTCACAAGGAAGTCGTCCACACTCATCCAGTCGACCGGATCTGAACTGACTTGGGGCCGAATTCGACATAGAGATGCAACTCTTCAGGCAAGAAGACGACCCGCCACGTTCCATTAGTATCGGCGGCAAGACTGCAGGTGAGACACGTCATGGCGAACTCCTTTTCGGACCGAGCTTGCCAGACCGCCTGGGGAATTCCATCGCAAGAAGGGGGTATTGACGCACCGAAAGGTGCGGCGATTTTGCCTTCGCCCTGGCTTGACTTGGCCATCTGATAATCTACGAAAATGGACCATCATTCGGGGAATCTGGGATGCGTTCTGGCATCGATGTTTCGGGCGTGCTGGCAGGCGATGAGGTCGACAGCTTCATCATCCTGCCACCGTTGGGACATCGGTCCGAACCGGTCTTGCGCGAAGTCGAGGCCTTCCTGAAAAGGTGTTTCCCCGAATACGACTTCTTCGCGAATGGTGACACGGAGCCTTTCGAGGGCGATTATCAGGCCCTGCCGATCTGCGGCGTTGGTGGCGACGAGCCGGGCACCCTGCGCGTTCTCGATCACCCGGAGCAATCAGTGATGATGGGCATCGCCGCGGCGCTGAAGGGTTTCAGGCCGGGACGGACGCCGGCGCTGAACTAAAACCGCCAGTTGGTGGACGCGTTACAGCTCATGCGCCTAAAATTGAGATGATCGCGCGCACCAGAGCAACCCCGAACTCCCTAAGCTTGGTGCAAGTCGCTTGATCGGGTCCCGCCGTCCGGGCAAGAGCGGCGGGACTTTTTTGTTGTCCGGCGGAACACTCGCCGCGACCATGGTTCCACCTCCCCTTCGCTACACATTTCGGGAAGAATAGGAAGGAAGGGCCTTGCCCTGTTTCGCGCCGGCGTCCTATCTAACCGACTACTTTCAGTTGTGGGGGACGGGTATGAAACAATTGGCCATTGGCTTTTGATATCGAGCATATCTCTGGCAGGGTGCACTACAGTTTCAACTAGCGGTGCGGATCGATGGCTTACGAAGTCAAATTTTGACGCGATTAACACCGCAATGGGGAAGAAAGGCATGATGCCCGCAGCCATCGACTGCCGGTTCGATAGCACAGGTCCGGGCGAAGCGGCCTATGGATCAAAAGTCACGTGGAAACCTGTCCCCCCCAGAGACATTCGCTGGCAAATGCATGTCGGCACTCCCGATTACGTTGCGAGCAGTGAAGCTAAATCACGCGCAATCGGCCTTCATCGCGTGTTTTCGAAAAAGGTTCGTGACAAGGCAACGGGTCAAGTAGTTCAGTGTTCGATCACGACGAATTGATCCTCTCAGCGGTGCGGGCCATCCGATAACCCAAAACAGCCCCGGTCCCGGTGGTCCGGCCTCGTCGCGCTGATTGTTGTTGCAGGAATCGGTCTTTCAGCGGTGCTCGCCTTTCCGCATACCCCTTTGATTTGAAAACGCGGCACAAGCCAAAGTGAGCAACTTCGATCCAAGCTTTTTGCTAGCGTGCCTGATTTGCGGCGGAATATTCTTTGCGTTTGTGTTCATTCACAGCAGATGGCTGCGTGAGCATACAAAAGACTGGGTGCGGTGCGCCGCTGAAGTTTTGGATCGTATTGAAGGCGGTGACGGCCCCGATCGCTACCTGCTCAAATACGAGTTTGATGGCACCGTCTACCGTGTCGAAACCAGCCCCTGGTTAGTGCCTGTGTGCACGGCCAAGGCGGGATCGCAAATTACCGTTCTCATCAATCCATACAACCCGCACCAATGTGCAAGCAGGCCGCGCGGAATCACGTTCCGTTCACTCTAGCTAATATAAGCTTTGTACCTAGTATTCACTGGGTGCGTAAAATTGTAAGTACCGGCGGCGGCCGTCTCGAGTTCATCCCGCCGATGGAGCCCAAGCTGGTCCCAAAGCCACCCGAGGGCGAGCACTGGATTCACGAGATCAAGCTCGACGGCTACCGCACGCAGATCGTCATCAACAGCCCCGACGATATTCGTGCCTTCACCAAAAGCGGCGCGGACTGGACGAGCAAATACACCGGCCTTGTCGAAGCGGCACGCGAGCTCGACGTCAAGAACGCGATCTTCGAGGGCGAGGCGGTGGTCACCAACGCAGCCGGCCTGCCCGACTTCGACGCGCTGCAGAAGGCGGTCCACAGCGATCCCTACGCCATGATCCTCGGCGCCTGCGACATCATGCATCTCGACGGCTACGGATATCGGCTGCAAAGCCCGCCGCGAGATCCTGTTCGGCATCATCAAGCCGAACATCCGCATCCAGTTCAGTGAGTCGATACCCGGCGATCCGAAGGCGATCTTCTATCTCGTCGACCAGGCGGGGATCGAGGGGATCGTTTCCAAGCTCGCGGACAGCCCATATCGGAGCGGCCCGACATCGAACTGGTTGAAGACGAAGAGCTTCACGGTCCAGGAATATGAACTGATGGGTGTCGAGCGAGCCTGGCAAGGCTGCATTTGCCTTGCTGGCGCAACCGGGCACCCGAAAATATGTCGGGTCAGCCTTCATCAGCCTGGGTCGCGACATGAAGGAACGGCTGTGGAAGCGGGTCCAGGACCATGCCGGCCCGCCTCCGCAGGGCATCAAGAAGCGACCGGCGACGCAGTGGGTAAAGCCGGAGGAGGTCAAGCGGCGCCCCAAGCACCTCCGCGGCGAGCACAAATATATACGCAGCGCTTCGCTGTAAGGTTTCGGCGGTGAACCACATGGCTAATCCGCCACGACAAGGACTGCATCTATGGAGAGAACGCCTGTGCTGAAGGACGCGACCATAAGCACTGGGCGTCGGGACATGGATATAAGCTGCTCGATCTGCAACCAGCATGAGAGAGGCGCCGAACTGCGGGTCGCTGCTGATGCCTCAGTCCCGGATCGTTTTGTGCTGTTCATCCCTGAGGAGGGAGCCACCTATCAGGCGGTGGTCCGGTGGCGGAAGAACGATCGCCTTGGTGTGCAACTGTACGGCACGGGAGTGGTAATTCGGCCTTGATCAGCGCGCCCGGTCAATTCGCCACGCGGTTAATCTCTCGACCGTTTCGATGATCGCCTTTGCAAGCGCCTCGCCCTCATGCACCGGCTCAGGCCCGTAAAGCAGCCACACGGCATCCTCGCTCGGCAACACGCCGGCCGGGCAGGTCAGCTCGATCGCCCTGCGCACGAGCTGCAGGCAGCTGCGCTCGCCATATTTGTAGTTTTCATCCATCCCCGGATTCTGGTGCGACTCCGGCGGCCGTCAAGCACCTAGTCAAGGGAACTGACCATTTGCAGGATCAGCGTCAGCAGGATAAATCCAAAGGCTGACCCAAACCTCCCGCCAAAAAATGGTGCGTTCTTTTCGACGCATGGCCTCCCTCCCAGAAGTACCCCTTGAGGCCTTAAACCACGTTGTTTCGCTTTGGCGAATATGCGCCATCGACTTAGGTGCGGGCCTATGGATAAACATGGGGGACACCAAATTCGGTCTGGCCAAGGATGCGGGTCCAGTTCCCAAGGTGCCCCGAACGGGAGATAGGCTGTACCCTCCGGGTGCCAACTGGGATCCGGGGTTTGCGAACTTCTCGCTTGTTAGGGGACACCGCGAACGCCCCATGAAGTCAAAAGCGTTTCGGGACTGGCTGGTTGCTGAGATGGATCCAAACGACGCCCTTATGGCAAGACTGAAATGCGCCCAAGAAGAGCCACCAGTTCCGCCTGACGTTTCGTTTCGGTCTTGGCGAACAGCGAGGCAAGCTGGGAGCGGATCGTGGTGCGGCTGAGGCGCCAACTGCGGGCAATTTCCAAAGGTGCATCGCCCCGAGCCAAACGCAACGCGAGGTGCGTTTCCGCGCTCGTCAAGCCAAACATCTTTTGCAGTGTCTGAGGATTTGGCCCCGACCTGTTCTCGCGGTCCAGCAACGCCACAATGCTCGTTCCGTCAGGAGCGATAAACCCGTTCTCGTCCAATATCACCGGCCTGTCGCCGCCGCTGCGGATCACCACCCAAGATAACGAGCCCGGCAGGAAATGGGCCGGAACATTCGCGATCAGCCGCCTCAAGGCCACGGAAAGCCCGCTGGCCGTATCTGCCACTTCGCCCTGGCGCTCCAGCGTGGTTTGAGCGGCAGCGTTCCATTCGACCACCTTCCTCTCGCGGTTCAGCACGAGATAGCCGCAGCCGATGCGATCAAGCATGCCGGTTATGGATTCCAGGCTGCGTGCTCTTGGCTCCCCGACCCCTGCGCCCAGTCGATCTGATGGACGATCTGAATAGGAATAAGAGGGCCCCTTCGTACGCGCCTCACGGTCATACTTGGTCCTCATCACAATGTATCGGTTGCCAGATGCAGCTTCAGTGTGTCTATCGATCAGAGTCATTTTCTACCCCTGCCCAAAGTTTCACCAGCCCGAAGCAAATGGATTTCTCAACCACGCTTCCACAATACGTGTTTCTATACGAACCAAATTGAAGATTGTCGTTAGCTTCGCATCCAGAAACTTATCTCGGAATGCATTTCTTAAGATTTATTCATGCCGCCAAGCTGCCGATAGTATTCCTGCTCCCCTGTTTCCGACACCACCCAGCCCTCCCACGAAAGGGCAAGATTAGGAACTTCGTACAGCTCTTTTATCTCAAAACTGACCATAAATATGGGAGATCCCCATGACCACCACCGCCACCACGCCCCGCTCAACGAGCGTTACGAGCACCACCGAGTCAGCCAAGCCCTATCGCGGACGGCGGATGTCAATTTCCCGAAAAGCTCAACCTCAGGGGGCAATCTGCCTACGGTCTGCAGGACTAGCATCAACAGAAAAAACCCAAAGAACGACCCAAGAACCCCCGCCACCATAGCGGTGCGACGCTTGCCTCGCATGCTTCCTCCCTAGAAAGCGCTTCTCCCTCAGGGGGTAGACATCGCTGCCAGCTAGAAAGCCAGCTAATTGTCGTGGGGGTGTTGCTTGCTCGACCACCAGATCAGGTAGATTGATCCGATCCTAAGCACCGGGACGCGCCTGTCGCGCTCACGGGTACGCAACTCGCTAGGTTTTCACCTTCGGAGGCGCGACAACGCAAAGTTCACCGGCCCGGCCAAGCGCCGACTATTTGACAAGCGCGCAAATGGCATATGCTGTCAGCGTCCAAGCTGTTGGGAGCGTAGTGGCTACATGCGCTTGTGCTACCCACCCCGGAGCTGGGGAAGTAACCGGCAAGCTCCTAGAAATTAGAGCATTTGAATTTGACGCGCTGGCACCGCCACCTATCACGACTTTTGGCTTGGGACACCAAGCCTGTGCGGATTTGTCTGGGCTTGTATCACTCGCACTTGCATAGTGGGCGATTTCCCAACCGCTGACGCCGTCCTTCCCCGCTGGACCCTCAGCCCCCATTGCACCTTTAGGTCCCTGCTTGCCGGGCAGACCTTGTGGACCGACAGGCCCTTGGGGCCCTGGGGGGCCCGCCGTTGCGCAACCTGCAAGCAACGCGACACATGTTAGAGTGGTAATAATTCTCATGACCACCTCCCCGGTTTCCCGGTGAGTTTGACGACAAAAACATTCGCCAAATCGAGCGAATGTATCACCACGCGATTGTCGTGGATAGGAACGCGGTCGGCGGCTAACGGAACGTCGTATATGCGCCGTGACGACGGGCAGCCAGCAATCGTGGCGTAGAGTGTTGACGCGCTTTCCTGCGCCGGTCGTTTCGGCGCTCTGATCATCCGCTCCTTAGAGAAATGCTTCGCCCTCAGCGCGATGCGCGAAACAAAACCAATGCGACGCCTGCTTAGGTTTGGCGAAACCCCATCCTGCATCCTTGCCGCAGTCGGGGTGTTCGCATCGGTGATGCTGAATGCCCGGGCGTGTGACTGGCTCGAAGGCACCTGGAAGGCGGATCAGTTCATCGCTCATGGGTAGTTCCTCGGCTCAGATCCGTCGAAAGATTCCACAGCCGGCCTTGACGATCAAGGAAAATGTTCCTTTTTTGTTCTCATGGCGCACGATCCGATCGACACGCTGGGCAAGGCGACCCGGCACAACATGCTTGTGAAGGCAGAGTGCAGTTTGGCGTCGATCCCCTAAAGCTGAAGTTCGATTGCAGCCGCTGCAAGCCGACGGTGAAGATCACGCTTCTCGACGAGGTGCATTCAGCGCTTGATCGGTCCGACCGCGCCCAACAGGCGGCGGGCTTTGGCGTTTCCTCGTGGCTAAACGCTTCGCTGCTAGGCCTCGACGACAATCCGGGGCTTCTTGGGAACTAAGGGTCCGCCTGCCAACTCCAGCAATGGCCGGCGGACCCTATCAGCGCATGAAGGGACTTTTTACGCGCCGAATCTCCTCCGGAGATGACGCTACCAACAAGCAATGGCTACGGTTGTTCCCGCCGCGTCCTGTGCACGGACCATTGCGCAGGCGGGTCAGACTTAAGTCTTACGGTCTAGTCGTTTAACCCCCGTCGAGGAACATTCGTTGGTTGGCCCGCGTTGAGGTGGGCTTGGCGGGATGAAGCTGCGTCCAAGCAAAATCTCAACAAGGAGACGGCTAATGAGAATGCATCTTTCCACCGCAGCTGCGGGATTGCTGTTGTTGGCCGGCATTGGTGCCGCTGCCGCCCAGGATGTGATCATCGAACCGCAGCAGGAAACCGTCATCAAGGAATACGTGAAGAAGCAGCCGCTCGCTTCGGTGAAAATTCCTGGAGTGGAGCTCAATATCGGCTCGCCTCTGCCGGATACAGTCGAGCTTCATGAAGTGCCGAACGTCAAATACCGTTATGTGGTGGTCGACAACCGGACCGTTCTGGTGGATCCGAGCACGCGCAAGATCATCAAGGTCTACGACTGAGCTGATCTTGGGAGCGCTGGCCCGGATAGCAATCGTCAATAGTCCGGGTCAGCCGCTCGAGAGTTTCGATTATCGCCTGCAAACGCCTCGCCTTCATGCACCCGTGGGTCGATAAAGCAAGTGAACGCATCCTCGCTCGGCAGAAACAGGTGAGTTCGATGGCCCCTCGCACGAGTTGGCCGCCGTGCTGCCACCGGATCGATTGTTGAAGAGATCAGGTGTTTTCGTCAATTTGTGCCAGACCGACGAGGGTACCCTCCGGATCTCGGAACTGGCCAATCGTCAGCGGGGTGCCGGGCGAGCGTTCCGGCCCAAGAACTCGTGACCCGCCCAACTGCTCTGCTTTGGCCAAGTATGTCTCGATATCGCTTACGCTGACGTAAATGATGGTGTGTGGATCAAAATTCCTCCCGCCTCCAACACCCCCTGCCACCGGTTGAGCCCCGGGCGGGGCGAGGAAGCCATAGTCGCCTGCGTCGGAAACAAGCGGCGACACCGCTCCGCCGACCTCGAATTCCCATCCGAAGAGTTGCGCGTAAAAGCGCCGCAGATTCGCTGGATTGCGCCCAATTATTTCAAAGTGGATGATCGGTCTGGCCATTGGTCCACCTCTTTAGCGCGCGTAAAACAGCTACCGCTCGACTGTTAGCGGCTGATGCAGCGGCTCGGCGTGGTGAGGCATCTGTCAGAAGTCGTGCGCGTCGAAATTCTGCCCGCACACCGGGCAATGGATGAAATGCTTGGGTTGTCAATCCTGACGCGTTTCATGTGGCCCCATGTGGCGCCCGTCTGGCAATCGTCAAGGCCGGCGTATGCGCATCGTCGGGCGAGCAATGACGATCTGCGTGACCTTGGCGTTTCCTTCTGCGTCACGTTGTCGGTCGCGATCCGCCGCCTGAGGCTGGTGCGAGGTTGCTTGGCGAAAATTGAGCGCCGCGCCGGCGATTGTTGCCCAGACTTTCGCGGCGTCGTTCCACTGAGGTTTGCATTCGACGCGTGCTATATGAGCTGTGGTCAAGCCATTGGCCCCGCGGGCATCCGGCGGGATTTTGTTCGTGACCCAGGAGACACTCGGCATGAGTAACGTCGTAACGCTTCATGGTGACAAGCGCTGGAAGGTGGTTCTAGTCTACGCCCACCAGAACGGCCCCATTGCGATTGAGCATTTTCTAGAAGAGATTTCCGAGCTTCATAACGTCATTGAACACGGACCGGACTGGAATACCCTGATCACGTGCACGGTGACAATCAACCGCACGGACGGTGGTGAGGAACAGAACAGCCAGGAAAAGGAGGCGCATCGGTAAAATCGGGAACCGTCTTATCCAGGCTGCCGAGATCGAGCGCGCCAGCCATGTGCGTGTAGAGCCGGCCGCGCATGGTAGTCATCAGCTTGCGAGGCATATCATTGGAGTGTGCGATGCGAGCCCTTATCGACTTGAACTATGCCCAGGTTGAAGCCCTCGACAGTCTTGCCAAACGGGCGCGCCAATCCCGTGCGGCCCTGATCCGAGCAGCAATAGACGATTATCTCGACCGCCATCATCGCGAACAGGTCGAGGATGGCTTCGGCCTGTGGGGTAAGCGCAAGGTTGATGGGCTGGCTCATCAGGAGACAGTGCGCCGCGAATGGTAGGCGCGATTTTCGACACCAATATCCTCATCGACTATCTGAACGCCGTCCCCCAAGACTCGCGAGGAAATCGAGCGGTTCGAAAGCCGTGCAGTCAGGATTATCACCTGGATGGAAGTGAGTGGGCGCAAAAGCCGATCTGGCCGGCGGCCGCTATGCCTCAGACGGACATATTCGTGCCTAGCGGCGGCTCGCCGCTGTACCGGAGCGACTTCGAGGAATGTTACTTCAGCAGTTTGATCAGCACTGTGAAGGCCGCGTCGATGTCGGCGCGAACCGCCGCCCGGACCGCTTCCGCATTGCGGTCTCGCAGCGCTGCAAACATCTGCTGATGGTGCTGGTTGGCGGTCGAATAGTTTCCAGAATCGTGCAGCATGTTGAAATAGGGGCTGATCTGCAGCCACAGGTTCTCGATGATGCTGAGCATGTTTTCCGAGCCCGCGACCCGGTAGATGGAAAAGTGAAACGCGTAATTGGCCCTGAGATAGGATTTGACGTCGCCGGCGGCATTGGCCTGCTCGAGTGCCTCCAGATGCTGGCCCAGCAGCATCACGCCGCGATCGTCAATGCGTTCTGCGGCCCATGCGGCGGCGATCGCCTCGATCTCGAACCTGACGTTCCTGAGATCGATAAGCCGCGCACGGCTTAATGCCGGGATGCCGATCGAACGGCCGGAAACCACCATCAGGGCGTTGGCGGCGCTCAGACGCCGCAGTGCCTCGCGAACCGGCATCGGGCTGACGCCGAAAGCATCGGCGAGGCTCTGCACCGTTACCATCTCACCTGGAACGATGCTGCCGTCGAGGATCAACTCGGTAACGTGCCGGTAAACCCTGTCCTGCAGGGTTTCCCTGGACAGCGGCGTGATTTCGACGCCTGCCTTCCTGAATGCCGCCCCAGCCATTTCTGCCAACCTTCCCCCATTCGGGCGACGCTCTTGTCACCCCCGGCGCCTGTGCCCGGAATGCAAGGTTCGAATTGCCGCGTCAAGCGCCCGCGTGTCTGGCCTTTTTGCTTCTCGGCCATTTCATCATTGATCTTTGATCAAATCATGATACGGTCAGCCGCATCGAATGACAAGGCGTACGTTTGTATCCTTGGGAGGCATTCGGTCGTCTGAACTGGGAGGAGTTTCGTATGGGTATCGGATCGAAGGCCCGGCGGCTTGCGCTGCTTGCCGGCATGGCTGTTTGCGCTTTTGGGATGTCCGCCGCCGAAGCGGCCGGAAAGCACAAGATATTTCTCAGCATGAGCTTCATCGGCAATGATTGGCAGGCCGAGGCCGCCAACATGGTCAAGGCGATGGCGTCGCACAAGAGCATGGCCGACAAGGTGGACCTCCAGGTCCAGGTCGCGGGGCCGAACGCACAGCGCCAGATCCAGCAGATCAATGCCATGGTCCAGGCCGGCGCTGAAGCCATCGTGATTTTCCCGATCTCGCCGACCGCGCTCAACCAGGTGGTGAAGAACGCCTGCGATAAGGGCGTGAAGGTGTTTGCCTATGATGCCGAGATCACGGAGCCTTGCGCCTACAACGTCCATATCGACCAGGAAGAGGCTGGCCGCGTAACGGCGGAGTGGCTGGTCAAGAAGCTCAATGGCAAGGGCAACATCATCGCGGTGACCGGCGTTCCCGGCACCTCGGTCGATGATCTGCGCACCAAGGCCGCGAAGGAGGTGTTTGCCAAGCATCCCGACATCAAGATCGTCGGCGAGGCTGTCGGCATGTGGAGCCAGGCGGTGGCCCGTACCGAACTTTCCAAGATATTGGCGACGCGCAGTTGGGACGACATCAACGGGCTTTGGATGCAGGTCGGCTGCTTCACCGCCAATTCCATGCAGCTCGAGGCTGGCAAGAAGACCAGCGAACTCCTGCCTTGCGCCGGCGAGGGTTCCAATGGCGGGCGTATCCAGATGCTGCCGGAGGGCACGGAGGTCGAGGGCGCGACGTCTCCCTATGCGCCGCTCGGCGCCTCGCGCATTTCCTACGCCTCGCCGCCTTATTCCGGGGCACTCGCTCTCAAGCTTGCCGTCGAGGCGCTTGAAGGCAAGGACGTTGCCAAGAAAACGATCCTGCCGCTGCCTGTCGTCACCAACGAGACGATAAAGCTTTGCGACGAAGGCACCTGGGCGGAGATGAAGGCTGGTTGCAACGCGTTCAAACCATCGCTGGTCTCGAACCCAGGCTGGTTCGCCTCGATCTTCTCCGATCAGACACCCGAAATCGGTCTCGCGGCCGCCCTTGTAGGCCAGCCCGAGCAGTAGGCCCTCCGAAGTGGCGTGGGGTGCTTTCGAAGCACTCCACACACGCGCCTTCATGCAGGCCGGGACTGGGATCATGATGTCAGCGCATTCGACAGCTGTCGGCATAGAGGGCGTCCGCAAGGCGTTTGGCGCGACAGTCGCCCTCGATGACGTATCCTTCGAGATCGCTTCCGGCAGCGTGCATGCCTTGCTTGGCGAGAACGGTGCGGGCAAGTCTACGCTTGTCAAGCTGCTGTCGGGACTGGTTCGGCCCGACGACGGGCAAATCACCGTGTTTGGCGAACCGGCGCCACTCGGTTCGCCGCGCGCCGCGCACGCCAAAGGTGTGCAGACAGCCTTTCAGGAAATGACCCTGGTACGCGACCTCAGCGTTCTGGATAACATGTTGCTGCCATACGCGCCCGTCGGCCCGATCGGCCTGATCAGGCGGTTGAGCGCGCGCAAGGCAGTCCGCAAGCACATCTCCGATCTGGGGTTCACGGTCGATCTCGATGCCGAGGTAGCGACGCTCGATCTCGCCGTCCGCCAGAAGATCGAAATCGCGCGCGCGCTCTATCGCAAGCCGCGCATCCTTCTGCTCGACGAGCCGACTTCGACGCTGTCGGGTGGCGATGTCGAGTGGCTGGGCGCCATCATCGCGCAGTTGAAGGCGGCCGGCACCACGGTCGTGTTCATCACCCATCGCATGCGCGAGGTGCGGGCTTTCTGCGACACGCTGACCATTCTCAGGAACGGCCGCCACATCGTGACCGCGCCGGTTGCCGATGTTTCGGATGGTGAGGTGATCGAAAAGATCATCGGCCGCAGCATCGCCCAGACCTTCCCGCCGAAGCCAGAAACCGAGGCCGCCTTCGGTCCTGCGGTGCTCGGCGTGCGCGAGCTCAAAGCCGGGAGGAAGCTCGACGGCGTCGGTTTCGATCTGCGCAAGGGCGAGATCCTCGGCATTGCCGGGCTCCAAGGTATGGGTCAGCTCGACCTGTTCCTCGCCTGTTTCGGCATGTCCGAGATCGAGCGCGGCCACATCCTGGTCGACGGGCGCCAAGTGTGGCTCGGCTCGCCCGCCGATGCGCTCAAGCCCAACATGGCAATCGGGCTGGTGCCGGAGGACCGCAAGACCGAGGGCCTGTTCCTGAAGCTCTCTGGTCGGCAGAATGCATCGCTGCCGGTCGTCGCACGCTTCACCCGGTTTGGCCTGATCAGAACAGACGAAGAGGCAAAGGCCGTACAGTCCGCCTTCTCGACCGTGGAGGTCGACCGCAGTGCACTATGGACGAGGGCAGGGGCGTTCTCGGGCGGCAACCAGCAGAAGATAGCCATTGCCAAATGGCTCGTCGCCGAAAGCCGGATCCTGCTGCTCTTCGATCCGACCCGCGGCATCGATGTCGGCACCAAGCACGAGCTCTACGTGATGATGCGCGACTATGTGGCGGCCGGCGGCTCGATCCTCCTGCATTCAACCGAAATTCCCGAACTGGTCCATCAATGCGACCGGGTGCTCGTCCTCTATGACGGCCATCTGGTGGCGGAGCTTGTCGGCGGCGAGATCACCGAAGGAGCGATCATGCGGCCGGCGCTTGGCCATGGCGAGTTGGTCCGGGAGGCGGCGGAATGAGTGTGACGAGCTTGGCCGACGCGGCACCGACGGCGGTATTGTCGCGGCTCCTCGCGCGGCATCGCGGCGCAATCGTCGCGGCGATCGTCTTTGCCCTGCTCCTGCTGATCGTCGATCTGGTCAGTGCCGGGCGGCTCACTTATTTCGACATTTCCTTCCTGTCGAGCGGCGGCGCCACTTCGGCACTGGCGGCGATCGGCCAGACCCTGGTCATCCTGTCGGGCGGTTTCGACCTGTCCGCCGGCGCGGCGATCTCTCTGGTCAATGTCGTCCTGGCAAACGGCATGGATCCGATGGCGACCGGCACGAGTGTCGCGTGGTGGACTTTGGCCGGAATTGGGGTCGGCATGCTGGTCGGCGCCTTCAACGGCTTCTTCATTGCCGTCCTGCGCATGCAGCCTATCGTCGTCACGCTGTCGACCATGTTCATCCTGCAGGGAGTAACGCTGCTGGTCATGGACAAGCCGGGCGGCTTCGTCTCGCCCGATCTTGGCGCCTTCTATCTCGGCGATGCTATTGCCGGCTGGTTACCGATGCCGCTGGTGGTCATCGGTGTCGTCCTGCTCGGCTGGTTCTGGCTCAAAGGCACACGCTTCGGGACAGCTCTCTATGCGCTCGGCAGTGATCCGGATGCCGCCGCCGCGGTCGGTGTGCGCGTCGTTCTCGTACGCTTCCTGGTCTATGTCATCGCCGGCGGCTGCTATGGGCTTGCCGGCGTTTTCATCAGCGCCCAGACCGGCAGCGGTGATCCGCTGGTCGGCAACCCGTTGTTGCTGTCGATGTTCGCGGCGGTCGTGGTCGGCGGTACAAGGCTGGGCGGCGGCCAAGGTGGGCCGGTCGGCACCGTCTTCGGCGCCTACATCCTCATGATGGTCGTCAACATCCTGCTCGTGCTCAACGTCTCGGCCTACTATTCGACGATCGCCGAGGGCACGATCCTGATCCTTGCCGTGCTTGCCGGCTCGCTGTCGCATGGCTCCGTGCTTGCCCGCCAACTGCGTGGCCTGCGAGCTCGGCTGGCCGCGTGGCGCGCCGGAATGCTGCCCTCGCAGATCGATCGCACCGACCGGCGGCTGCGAATTGCGCGGGGCAGCGCCGGCGACCAGCAGGCGCCGCAGCCTGCCTTCCATGTCCGTAACGCCGAGACGCTGCGCTATGCGCTGCCGGCCTATGTCTGTCTTGCCATCGTCGTCATCGTCACCCAGATCTGGCTCGGACGGGCAATCATCAATTTCACCTATTGGAACTCGCTTTTCGTGCTGTCGAGCTTCCTTGCCATCCTGGCGCTTGGGCAGGGCAGCGTGATTCTTACCGGCGGGCTTGACCTCTCAGTGCCGTGGACGATCGGGCTGTCGGGAATCCTGCTTGCCGGTATGGTCAACGGGTCGGATGCTGCACTTTCCTATGCGCTACCTGCGGTGCTCGTTGTCGCTTGCCTGATAGGTGTCGCCAACGGCATCGGCATCGTCTTTCTCGGTATCTCCCCGATCGTCATGACGCTGGCCACCAACGGCATTCTGCAAGGTTTCGCTTTGCTCTACTCGCAAGGCACGCCGGCCGGCTTCTCCTCGCCGATGCTGCGCTGGTTCATGACCGGCAAAATATTCGCCATCACCCCGGTGGTGCTGTTCATGATCGCCTTCGTCGTCTTTGCCGTGCTGCTGCTTGGCCGCACCGCTTTCGGCCGCCGCGTCTATGGCATCGGCAACAGCCTGCGCGCAGCCCAGCTCTCCGGCATCGCGGTCGGTCGCACGCTCATCCTCGTCTATGTGCTGTCGGCGGTCTGCGCGGCGCTGGTCGGCATCATGCTGACCGGCTTTTCCGGCCAGGCCAGCCTCGGCATGGGCGACGATTATCTGCTGCCCTCCATCGCCGTCGTCGTGGTCGGCGGTGCGCTGATCACCGGCGGGCGTGGCCACTATCTCGGCATGCTGGGCGGGGTGCTGCTGCTGACCGCATTGCAAATGCTGCTCGCCGGCACGACGCTGCCTTACGCGACGCGGGCGATCCTGTTCGGGCTGGTGGTGCTCGGTGCCGTCATGGCGCTGCGCGAAAGACGGATTTGAGTGAAAGGGATGGAACAATGAGCTCAAGCGCACCGGCATCGGCAGACGAATTCCTGACCGGGCTCAAAGGCCAACGCGTGCTGGTCACGGCGGGCGCCGGCGGTATCGGCTTTGCCATTGCCGAGACACTGTCGCGGCTCGGCGCGCGCGTCGTGATCTGCGATATTTCCGACGAGGCGCTGGCCGCTGCTCCAGAGAGGATGACGCTCGCCGCCGCAATCAAAGCCGACGTTTCGCGCGACGAGGATGTCGACCGGCTGTTCGAGACGGTCAAGGAGAAACTCGGCGGGCTCGACGCCCTGATCAACAATGCCGGCATTGCCGGCCCGACCGGCGGCGTCGATGAGATCGATCCGGCAGACTGGCGGCGTTGCATAGATATCTGCCTGACCGGCCAGTTCCTGTGCGCGCGGCGTGCCGTGCCGCTGATCAAGTCGGCAGGCGGCGGCTCGATCGTCTCGATGTCTTCGGCCGCCGGCCGACATGGCTACGCGTTCCGAACGCCGTACTCGGCTGCCAAATTCGGCGTTGTCGGCCTGACTCAGAGCCTTGCCAAGGAACTTGGACCGCATGGGATCAGGGTCAATGCCATCTTGCCCGGCATCATCGAAGGGCCGCGCATCGACAAGGTCATTGCCGACCGGGCAAAGCAATTAGGCATTTCAAACGAGGAGATGACGCAACGCTATCTGCAGAACATCTCGCTGCGCCGTATGACCAGCCCATACGATGTCGCGGCGATGGTGGCTTTCCTGCTTTCCGATGCGGGCGTCAACATTTCCGGCCAGTCGCTGGGCGTCGACGGCAACGTCGAGACACTCTGAGGAGGGCGAGCATGGCGAAGGTAGCAATTGTAGGAAGCGGTTTCATCGGGCGGGCGTGGGCGATCAGCTTCGCTCGTGCAGGCCATGATGTGCGCATGTGGGACCAGGCGCCTGCCGCGACCAGCGGTGCGCGCGACTATATCGCCGGCGTGCTCGGCGACCTCGCCGCTAACGATTTGCTGCGGGGACAGGCGGTGGATGCCGTGCTCGGCCGCATCACCATTGCAGCGGAGCTTGGCGAGGCCCTGGCCGATGCCGTCCACGTCCAGGAAAACACACCGGAAAACCTGGAGGTGAAGCGTGACGTGTTCTCCCGGATCGACGCCCTTGCCGGTCCGCAAGCGGTGATCGCCAGTTCCACCTCGGCGCTGTTGCCGTCGAAGTTCACCGATCACCTTCAGGGGCGCCATCGCTGCCTCGTCGTGCACCCGATCAATCCGCCCTATCTCATCCCCGCCGCGGAAGTCGTGCCGGCGCCATGGACCTCCGCCGAAACGTTGGAAAGGACCCGCGCTTTTCTTGTCGAGGCGGGCCACGCGCCGCTGGTGATGAAGCGCGAACTCGACGGCTTCATCATGAACCGCTTGCAGGGCGCGCTGTTGGAGGAGGCGTTCCGGCTCGTCGCCGACGGCTATGCCAGCGTAGAGGACGTCGACACGGGCCTGCGCGAGGGGCTGGCACTGCGCTGGTCGTTCATGGGTCCGTTCGAAACGATCGACCTCAACGCGCCCGGCGGTGTGCGCGACTATGTAGAGCGGTACCAGACGATCTATTCCAACATCTTCCCGCAGATGCTGCGCCGCGTCGACTGGGCCGGCGAGGTCATGGAGACGGTCGAGGCCGAGCGCCGCAAACGGCTGCCGCGGGAAGCACTCGGCGAACGGCAGGTCTGGCGCGACCGCCGGCTGATGGCGCTGGCGGCGCACAAGAAGAAATCGGATCAGGAGTTTGGACGATGACGGAAACAAGCCGCAAGCACGGCGCTCAGCAAGCCAAAGGCAAGGTCATCATCACCTGCGCGGTGACGGGGGCAATCCATACGCCGACCATGTCGCCGTATCTGCCGATCACGCCCGACCAGATCGCCTCGGAGGCGATCGCGGCGGCCGAGGCCGGTGCAGCAATCCTGCATCTGCATGCCCGCGACCCTGAGACCGGCAAGCCCGACCAGACGCCGGAGGCGTTCGCGCGTTTCCTGCCGCGCGTCAAGCAAGGCACCAATGCCGCCATCAACATCACCACCGGCGGCAGCCCCTACATGAAGGTGGAGGAGCGTGTGCGCCCCGCCGCCCAGTTCAAGCCGGAAGTCGCCTCGCTCAACATGGGGTCGATCAATTTCGGGCTCTATCACCTCGTCGCCAAATACGAAACGTTCAAGTTCGACTGGGAAAGGCCGCACCTGGAAGCGACGCGTGACCTGGTCTTCCGCAACTCGTTCAAGGACATCGAGTACGTACTGGAGACCTGTTACGACAACGGCACGCGCTTCGAGTTCGAGTGCTATGACATCGCCCATCTCTATAACCTCTCCCATTTCGCAGATCGCGGGCTGGTGAAACCGCCGTTCTTCGTGCAGTCCGTATTCGGCCTGCTCGGCGGCATCGGTTCGCACCCCGAAGATGTCGCCCATATGAAGCGCACCGCCGATCGCCTGTTCGGCGAGCATTACCGCTGGTCGGTGCTGGGTGCGGGCGCCAGCCAGTTGCGCATTGCCGCGCAATCGGCAGCGCTTGGCGGCAATATCCGCGTTGGGCTTGAAGACAGTCTTTGGGCCGGCAAGGGCAAGCTTGCCAAGTCAAATGCCGAGCAGGTGGTGCTTGCCCGCAAGATCATAGAAGGACTTGGCATGGAAGTGGCGACGCCCGACGACGCCCGCGAGATCCTGTCATTGAAGGGCGGCGACCAGGTCGCGTTCTAACCGGTTTCTGCAAGGTTCGAACAGAGGAGGACGGCATGAAGATCGAAGTCGTGGTGGACGTGAAGACCACGCTGGGCGAGGGACCGCTGTGGGACGTTGAACAGGAGCGCCTCTACTGGATCGACAGTTTCGACGGGCGTGTGTTTCGCGCGACCGCCGACGGCCGCGAGATCCGTTGCTGGGACGTGCCGATGAAGATCGGTTCGATGGCATTGCGCAAGGACGGCGGTGGCGCGGTGGTGTCGCTGCAGCGCGGTTTCCATCTGCTTGATTTCGCCACCGGCGAGGTGACGCTGATCCACGATCCAGAGCCGGACAGGCCGATGAACCGGCTCAATGATGGCAAGGTCGATCGGCGCGGCCGCTTCTTCGCCGGCTCAATGGACACCATGGAAGAGGGACCCTCCGGCGGGCTCTACCGGCTCGATCCCGATTTCTCCGTCACCAGGATCGATTCCGGCATCATCTGCTCCAACGGCCCGTGCTGGAGTCCCGACGACCGCACCTTCTATTTCTCCGACACCTGGACAGGGGAGATCTGGGCCTACGACTATGATATCGAAACCGGTGCCGCCACCAACCGGCGCACTTTCACGCGCGTCGATACCAGCCGGGGTGGGGCGGCCGACGGCTCGACCGTCGATGCGGAAGGATTCCTCTGGAACGCGCTGGTCTATGACGGCAGGCTGGTGCGTTACGCGCCCGACGGCAGCGTTGATCGCATTATCGACATGCCCGTCAAGAAGATCACCAGCGTCATGTTCGGCGGGCCGAAGCTCGATACCCTGTACGTCACGTCGATGGCCAAGCCGCCGCTGCCGCGTTTTCCGGGCGACGGAGTTTTACGGGGCAGCCTTTTTGCCATCGCCGGCCTCGGCGTAACGGGAGTTCCGGAGCCAAGATTTGCCGCATAATCCGTGTTTACTGGCGATCATCCTCCCCGCCTCTTGGTGCCACCCCAACCTCCTGCCGCAGGGCAACGGCGCTGGAAGCTCGTGCCGTGCGGTTCTGGCGTGGTCGTGTCAGGAGCCCAGAGCACCAATGGCGGCAGCACGGCAGGCGCTGCGCCAGCCATCACCAGTCCCGTGTTGAGGGCATTGGGTTTCCGCCATCAACCGCTTCGTCATCGAGCACAAGCTGCAGTCGTAGCCCTTCGTCTGGACCGACGATCCCGACAAACTTATCAAGCCGCCGCACGCGGGCACCAGGTGCTGGAGTCGATCCACAGCATTGGCTATAGCAGTGTGGCGGTCCGCGAATGTCCACTCTCTGGCAAGCGGCCAATAGGCAAGTTCGACCCCAAACAGACGTTGTCGTCAGTCTTTCGCTAGTCGAGAGCTGCCGAGGGACGTATTGTGCTAGTGCCGCGGGATGCTCTTCGGTCATTGGCTTCATATTCCTCAACCAGCCTTGCCGCCACAGACAGCCTTATTCCTGCTCGTCACAGCAAGGTCCGGCATCGCTTCCAGTTGCGGCTGCCTACAGCAAGTGGAGGTGTTCTGGAGGTGGTTTTGCACAATATCGGTGGCGCACTCGCAGAACGAACTCAGGCGAACGGACGAGGGACTTTGGAAGCTGCCCTGTTTGGCGGGCGACACAATTGCGGAAAGCCCGGAAAGCCCGTATATTCCGGAATAAAGGAGTCTCGCCGATGAGCACCACCGTCACCGCCGCCGCCGTCTCGAAAAATTTTGGCGCCTATCAGGACGCCGCGGTCCGCGACCCGGTCATCATCACAAAGAACGGTCGCCCGCGCACGGTGCTGCTGGCCTATGAGGATTTTGTCCGGCTGTCGAAGCGCGACCGGCGGGTCGATCTGACAGCGGAGCTCGGCTCGGACGAGATCGCCGCGGTCGAAGCCTCTGAAATGGAGCCGCATCTCGACCATCTCAACGACGAGCTCTCTGGGTCAAAACCCTCGGGGCGAAACCCCTCGGAGCAAAAGGCCTGACTGCAAAAATGCTACCGGCTGAAATCAAGGTCGGCCACGTCTTCCGTTACTCCTACCTCTGGCATTGGCAACACCGCGAAGGCCGCGAGGAAGGCGACAAGGACCGGCCCTGCCTGGTGCTCGCGCTGGTCGCCATGCAGGAGGACGGCTCGCCGGTCGTCCGGGTCCTGCCGATCACCCATACGCCGCCGTCCGATCCCGATGATGCCATCGAGATTCCGGCTGCGGTCAAGCTGCGTTTGCGCCTTGACGGTGAACGGTCGTGGATCGTTTTGACGGAAAGTAACCGATTCGCCTGGCCGGGGCCTGACATCCGGCCGCTGGAGACGGAGAGCGGCTACTACGGGCCGCTGCCACCGGCGTTGTTTGCAGCAGTCAAGCGCCGGTTTGTCGCCATCGCGACAGGCCAGGCGCATACGAGCACGTCGCGTACCGCGTGACGATGGAAGTGGCATGTCCCTTAGCCTGCTTGAGCGCGGTGAACGTTCAGACGGGGCGATTCTGACGACGCGACTTTGCCAAGCTGGAAGACTTCCGTCGCCTCGCCGCGGCCGCGCAGCCGGTGTTTGCCCGCCGGGATCCTTTCGAACCTTTCGTCGAGCCGCGACGCAGTCTCGCCGGAAATGGCGATTGCGGCGATGGCGCCCGGTTCGAGCTGCTTGCCGAGGTCCTGCAGTCGCTGGCTGACGTTCACGGTGTCGCCGACGATCGTATAGTTCACGCGGTCGGATGCGCCAATGTTGCCGACAATGACAGAGCCCGTGTGGATGCCGATGCGGACATGAAGCGGAGGCCGGCCTTCGCTGGGCGCTTCCATATTGTCCTTCTCCAGCTCCTCGCGGATCGCCGCGGCGGCGCGGACGGCCGCGGCGGCATGGCCCTCCAGCCGATCCGGCGCGCCGAAGAACGCCAGCATGCCGTCGCCCAGGAACTTGTCGACAGTACCGCCATGTGCATCGACCGCGCCGCACAAGATCGCGAAGTGGTGGTTCAGCAGCCTGGCCGCGGCGGCGGCTTCCATCTGCTCCGACAGCGTGGTGAAGCCGGCGATGTCAGTGAACATCACAGTGACAACCGCTTCGCGCGGTTCGGCGATGCCGATCTCTCCGGTGCGCACCAGCTTGGCCACCAGCGAGCGCGGAATATAGGTCGAAAATGCACGCAAACCGATCAGCATGGCATTGAACGCCGAAGCCTGATTGTCCAACTCCAGCACTCTGCTGCGCGGCAGGGGGGCGACACCGTCGAGATCGAAATCGGCGACGCGCGTGGCCTGGCCGGCAATCGCCTGGATCGGGCGCGCCAGGCGCCTGCCGAGAAGAATCGCGACGATGACCGCCACCGCCATCGCGACAAGTCCAAGCATAGCCGATCCTATGACACGCTCGATCTCGTCGCTGATCTGGCTGGTCTCGAAATACGCGCCGAGCGTCCAGGGCTCGTCGCCATAGCCTGCGATCTTGCGGGTGATGGCGATGTAGGTGGTGTCGCCGCTCCACTCTGACGCATTGTCCACGCTTGGGTCGATCTCGGCGATTTCTATGTCGCGGGCGTGTCGCGTATCGAACTCCCGCTCTACCTTGCGCGCGCTATATGCGGCCAATACCGGATCGCCATACGTGGCCAGCGGCGTCAGCGGGAGGACGCCATTCTTCAGAGCGTCGGGATCGGCCAGCCTTTGGTCGGCGACCACGCGATCTTCGCCATCAAGAATGAAGGCATGCGTGCCAAATCGCGATGACAATTTCCGCGTGATGCCGGACAGTTTCTGCAATTCGACCGCCGCGATAACCCAGGCCTGTGTCACGCCATCACGTACCAGCGGCACGGAGACATGTGCGTACAGGCCGAACTCGTTGGCCACGAACGCCCCCCACTGCCGGCCGCCGACCTGTCGGCGTTGCTCGAGGGCGGCGCGGACTTGGGGCGACTTCTCGGGCTCGGCCGGAAAATGCTCGATCGCGCCCGTTGCAACGTTGTTTTCAACGGAGCGCGCGGCTCCGCGGCAGACCAGATCGGGGGTGCAGATTAGGGTCGCCTCGATCCCTGAAGCGGCAGCCAGAGCACCGGCAACAGCTGCGGACATCGCCTTGTCGTCGATCTGGAACTCGCCCTGGGCATACAACTGCGCGATGCCGTCCACCGCGTTCTCGGCGTCTCCCATCTCTGCGCGCAGCGAGTCCTCCATCGCGTCGATGAGGAGTGTCGACTGGGCGCCGAGCAAGTCGAACGTGTTGCGAAAATTGGCACCGACCGACAATGCGAGCACGCCGCCGACCGACAGGAATACGAGACTGCCGAAACTCAACGCCATGATGACTGCAATGGGGATGCGCCGCCGCTTCTTTTCGGGGCGGGCCAGACGCACTGGTTGTGCGGACGTGCTCATGTAGCCAATGTCGCAATGCGCCACCGAATTGCAAGCCTGGTGACGGCTTTAAAGAGAGGCGCGTCCCCAATGCACGAGCCTCCTTACTTCGGCGCCTAACGTATCAACCGAATGTCCACTGGGGAAAATGTTCTCAATTTCTGCTCATGTAACGCGACCGCGAGTTCCAGAGTCGCCGGCTATGTCAGCTTCCAGGCGGTGGCAATGCTGACCGCCACAGCCGAAGCGTGGGCGCGAAGCCGATATCCCGTGTTTCGGAAGTAGGGCGGCAACGGTCAGAACTTCCAGTTCAGGCTATGCGGCCCTGATTTCATAATGTTGACCTACGGGATCGAGTGAAATTTACGCTTGACGTAAATCGTCAAAACGAGGTATTCCTGACGCTATGATTCTAAGCTACCGCGACAAACGGACCGAAGGCTTTGGCAATGGCACGTTCGTCCGGGAGTTTCAGGGATTCGATAGGCAGGCTTGGACGCGCCTTGAAATTCTGGACGCCGCGACCGGCGTCGAGGACTTGCGGGCTTTGCCCAGCCATCGTCTTGAGGCCCTGAGGGGCGACCGGAGCGGCCAATTCAGCATCCGCATCAACATGCAATGGCGGATTTGCTTCGAATGGCCCAAGGACGCTACCGGCCCGTCAAACGTGGAAATAGTCGATTACCATTAGGAGATGACTCATGTCCCGATCTGCCATCCATCCCGGCGAAATTCTCGCCGACGAGCTTCAGGAGCTTGGCGTTTCGCCGACCGAGCTTTCGCGCCTTATCAACGTCCCGCCCAATCGGGTGACGCAGATCATCCATGGTCGGCGCCGCGTCACCGGCGACACCGCCCTTCGGCTTGGTCACTGGTTTGGCAGCAGCGCCCAGTTCTGGCTCAATCTCCAGAGTGCCTATGACATCCGCGTCGCGGAAGAGAAGGCCGGCAGGGAAATCGCCAAGCTGCCGGTGCGGCGTGAAACCGCCGGCCTTAGCAGGCCGCAGAACGTGTAGGGCCGCCCGTGACTCTCATCAAATCCAAGAAACGTGTTGCCGATCACGGGGAGGTTTTCACGCCCCCGTGGCCACTCGAAAAATGGTCGATCTCGTCAAAGGCGAGACCGAGCGCATCGACTCCCGCTTCCTGGAGCCCGCGTGCGGAAGCGGAAATTTTCTTGTCCCCATCCTACAAGCTGGCCGCCGTGGGGATGAAATTCGGGAAGTCCGGTTTTGAGAAGCGTCACTACGCGTGCTCACGTTGATGTGTGCCTACGGGATCGAGTTGTCCAGGGTCGGCCCATGCTCACCAGTTGGCCGACCATTCGGCGTTTGAACGCAGCGATGAAAGGATCGTGACGCCAATATTTTCGCCCCCCAGCCTTTTGAGAAACAGGCAAAACTGGCCGATAAACCGGCAACTCCTCAAGTCGCGAAGGCCCCATCAAAAAAGGTCGTCGAACGCACGATCTGAAAGGAGACCGTGCTGAACCCTGCCATTGTCGCGATTTGAGGAGCGGTCAGCCAATTGCCGCTTTCCAATACTTCTCTTCTCGCCTCGGCCGCCATCCGCGCTTCTATGTGCATGTGTTGCGGAGGCAGTACCTGAGGGACCAGGGCCTCGATTATCGTGCTTATGGCTTCGCGCTGGCGACTATCAGGATCGTACAGACCAGAGGCGCAATACTGACGAGCGTGTCCGCGAGGCCGCGCACAGCAGGTTCACTTCCATGTTCGTCCGCTACCGCTATGACCAGCTCCTCAGTTAGGCGATCAAGTCGGTCACCAAACCCTTTCGGCCTTCCGCTAAGGACGCCAAATCCCGACAGTTCAATAGTCTCGTGGGTAAGTGCCATGAGTATCCCGCTCGTGGGGTGATGAGCATGGTTGCATATATAGCGCAACAACCGTCACAGCTGCAGCTAAGCTGTAGGCATTGGCGTCCAAGTTCGTTGATGGCCCGGCAGCCTTCAGAGCGCGTTGCGACGACAGCCGGGCGGGCGGACGCCGCCCAACCCCAGGGCCCACGCCCCGTGCTCGGCGTGACGCTTGATCGACCCGCCGTGCTGCAGAGTGCGGCGGGTTTTTCAATGTCGATCGCGCAGCTCTTTGACAGCCTTGGTGAGGGTCAGGCGGTCATTACCCTTCTTCTTGATCAGCTTGCTTACTTGACTTGGCGAAATGCGATTTTCCCGCGCGAAACGTTCCACTTCATAAAACGCATCGATCGACAGCCGGTCGACGTAGTAGTCTTGGGTGCTCTTGTTCTCGTTCATTTCCGTTTTCCTACGCGCTCAGCAGCTGCAATGAGAATCCGCCCGCCACTCCTCGATTTGGCGGGCGGATCCCATCAGCGCAGGAAGGGACTCTAGCTGCGCAGATCCAATTTCTGGGGATTGTTGGAGCGTCATTTCTGGCTAACGAGCATCAGCTCGCGATTATTCCAATCACCAAAAAGGTGATGGAGATGGCGAAAACTGGTGCAAGCAGCCAGCGAGCTTCGTGAACACTGTTCTCCATAGGCTCCTCCCTTGAGGGACCGCAACGAGTTCGAACAGACGCAGTTCCGGACGGCTACACGTGGGGGCCATTGCGCGCAGCGACTCAGACTTAGGTCCTATGCACGGCGAGCCTTAAGGCTCAGTTTGGAACGTCTAGGGAGGCTGCAGGTTTGGGCGAGCCTGGCGCAATGTTTCGCGCCCACGAGCCCACAAGGAGATAACCATGAGAATGCATCTTTCCACCGCAGCGGCGGGATTTCTGCTGCTGGCTGGTGTCGGTGCCGCCGCCGCTCAGGACGTGGTCATTGAACCGCAGCAGGAAACCGTCATCAAGGAATACGTGAAAAAGCAGCCGCTCGCATCGGTGAAAGTCCCCGGGGTAGAGCTGAATGTCGGCTCGACGCTCCCCGACACCGTCGAGCTTCATGAAGTCCCCAACGTGAAATATCGCTACACCGTCATCGACAACCGGACCGTTGTCGTTGACCCGGGCACACATAAGATCGTCAAAGTGATCGAATGACCATAACGTTGGGGACGAGAAACCCGCCGTTCCGAATTGAGCGGCGGGAGACTTGCTGTTCTCGCGAATCAAATATTCTGCCTCGTCGTCTGCCATGACATTTTGGTCGCTGAAATCTTGCTTTGTGGCCATCGCGCGAGATCATTTAAGTTGCAGAGCTTGAGGAACATTCCACCCTTGGTGAAGTTGGGAGCGGAGGTGCCAAAACGTTTGATGCCGGCGGGCTTTTGGGAGGAAGCCATGATCTGCGTCACGCCTGCATTTGGTGTTTCGCGCCGCCGCGCGTTGAAATTTGGCCTGGGAGCAACGCTTGCTTCGGCCACCGGCCTTGCCCCGGTTTCCCGCCCATCTACATTTTCCGGTTCGCCCTCAACCTCGAATATATGGAAGCCGAATATTACCTGCGCGCTACAACCGGAAAAGGGATCGAAGACTCAGATGCTGGCCCGAAGGCCGGCGCTGTGGTTGGCGGCAAACAGGTCAGCTTTGACACGCCTGCAATCGGCGAGTTCATGCGTGAGGTCGCTGAAAACGAACTTGCCCATGTCAGGTTCTATCGCAAGACACTTGGAGCCGAAGCGGTCGACCGACCGGCGATCGATTTCGATGCGGGCTTTGCCGCGGTAGCCAAGGCGGCCGGGCTCGGAGCGGACTTCGATCCTTTCGGCAACCAGATGAACTTCGTTCGCTGCGCGGCTATCGGAGGCTCAAACCTTGTGAGCTGGTCCGTGCGGCCAGGCTGATCAGGCTTGATCTTCGTCAACCGCAATTTCGCCTCGGCCACGCGTCGTTCGCAGCCCGGATCCTGCTGCACAGCGCCATATTGATGCCGACACCGCAGCCTTCATCCAGCATTTCATTTGCACGTTCGAGGGAGCGCTCGGCCGCTGTCGGGCTCGCGCCAGTTCCAAATCCAAAAGTTCCATCATTCCGATCCGCGGCGATCCCTTCGATTGGTAAACCGCTTGTGGTCGCCGTGGGTTCCGGCTGTTCGCAAATGTGCAACCCCGATGCGCCTGGCACAGTTCTGGAGCGAGAGTGATGGTGCCGGTGGCCTGAAGGGTCGCGCCGAATAAAACGCAGGCTCAGTTCAACGCCCGCGACGTCCTTCAACGCTGAGAGGATCGACGGTCTGCGGCCTCGACCGCAGTTCGTATCCTGCTTGCCAGCGCGAGATTCTCGGCCACTATTTCTTCAGTGCGTTGAAGCACCAACTCGGTCCGACGGATGCGCCGCCTGGCATTGGCAACTTCCGACCTCGAAATACCGGCCGCCATCCCGTGGCCCTGGGGTTCCATAGTGTCCATGAAACTCAACACATGGGGGCCGATATCGTTCCCTGATGTCCCGAAACGGGGGTGTCGCGGTTCCTCTATCAGTGATGAGCGCTGGCAATATGGCCCGGCGGTCATTGCAGCCGCAACAAACGCGCGATGGGCCGAATGACCAATGCGCTCCTGCCAAAACAGCGCCAGAACGGGCCCTCGGCGACGTGAGCGCCAGCAGCGCCGGCGCGCCGACCGCGAGGCTGCGCACAGCAGGTTCACTCCCATGCTCGACCGTTACTGCTATGACCAGGTCCGCAGTTGGGCGATCAAGTCGGTCACCAACGTCCTTTGGCCTTCTGGTGAGGACGCAAAACCCGACAGTCAATAGTCTCATGGGTGAGTGCCATGGTATCCCGCTCGTGGGATGATGGGCATGGTTGCATATGTATCAACGACAACTGGCATCATAGCTGCAGCTAAGCTGTAGGCATTGGCGTCCAAATTCGCTGATGGCCTGTTAGCCTTCAGATCGCGTTCAGACGACAGCCGGGCGGATGTGTCGGCCGTGCCGTCGGGGCTATCCCTTGACCGCCGAGCCGACGATCGAATCCACGAAGAAGCGCTGCAGGAAGACGAAGAGCACCAACGGCGGCAGCACAGCAAGCGTGGCGCCGGCCATTACGAGTCCCGTATTGAGGGCGCCTCTGTTGTAGCTGAGCAGGCGGCTAAGGCTGATAACGATGGGATAGTCCTCCGCATTGCCCTGTAGAACCGTCAGCGGCCAGAGATAGCTGTTCCAGTGATAGACGAAGGCAAACAGCGCCAGTGCCGCGATTGCCGGCGCCACGCTCGGCGCGACGATCTTGAACAGGATCAGGAGTTCCGATGCCCCATCCATCCGCGCTGCGTCGATCAGATCGTCCGGCACGCCGGCTATGAACTGGCGCATCAGGAAAATGCCGAACGCATTGGCGAGGTTGGGTACGATAATGCCGGCAAGGCTGGCGTTCAGGCCGATCGATCCGACGAGACGGTAAAGTGGGATCAGCGTGACGATCGGCGGGAGGAACATGGTGGCGATCAGCACCGAAAACAGCAGCGAGCGGCCGGGAAAGTGGTGCTTGGCGAAGGCATAGCCAGCCATCATGCTGGTGACCAGAATGCCGGTGGTGGTGATCGTAGCGATCACCAGCGAATTCCACATCGAGCGGCCGACATTGATGACGCCGGACACTTTCTCATAGGCTTCGAGGCTCGGCGTGCGCGGTATCCACACGGGCGGAACCTGCATGGTTTCGGCCGGCGTCTTCAGGCTGGAGAGCACCATCCACAACAACGGGAAGGCGGAGGCCACCGCAACCAGCAGCATCAGCATAGCGAGGAGAGCTCTGCGGCCCGCCAGGCGTTTGCGCGCCAACCGGCTCGACCCTGAGCGGGCCGGCGCGCTCATTCGTCATCCGTCCGGTTGGCAAATGCGAACAGTGCACACACAACGACGATCAGCGCCAGCATGAGCATCACTGCCATTGCCGAGCCCAGCCCGCCTTGTGCGCGCTCGATGCCGACCCGGCGGATATGATAGGTCAGCACGTTGGTCGAGCCGACCGGACCGCCTTGGGTGATCAGCGCCACCGGCTCGAATACCTGCACGGCGTTGATGATGGCGATGACGGCGCTGAACAGGAGCGTGCGGCGTAGCAGCGGCAAGGTGATGAAGCGGAACTGTTCGCGCCGGTTGGCGCCGTCCAAAGTCGCCGCTTCGTAAAGACTGCCCGGGATCTGGGTCAGCCCGGCAACCGCCAGCACTGTAAAATAGCCGATCTGCTGCCAGACATTGAGCACGACGATCGAGATCAACGCTGACCTTGGCGAGGACAGCCAGGGTTGCGGGCCGATGCCGGCGAGGCCGAGCATCTGGTTGAGCGGCCCTTCGCTCGGCGAATAGAGCTTTGACCAGACCAGCGTCACGGCGATCATCGGCACCATGTAGGTGGAGAACAACACGGTCCGCAGCGCCGTGCCGCCTGCGACATCGCGTTGGTAGACCATCAAGCCGAACACCACCGAAAGGGGAAGGATGAGCATCACCGACAATGCCGTGTAGATGGCGGTGTTGAGCAGCGCTCGCTTGAAA
The DNA here is from genome assembly GCF_040322255.1 of Mesorhizobium sp. M0166. Taxonomy (NCBI): domain Bacteria; kingdom Pseudomonadati; phylum Pseudomonadota; class Alphaproteobacteria; order Hyphomicrobiales; family Phyllobacteriaceae; genus Mesorhizobium; species Mesorhizobium sp. M0166. The sequence goes on from NZ_JAMYTD010000026.1 coordinate 56,290, forward strand.
TCCCGCCCGACCGAAGTCGGTCCGAATAGTTCGCGAAAATTGTCGAAGCCAATGAAGCTCGCATTGGAAAAAGGTGTTTGCGTCGACCAGTCTTGGAATGACAGCCAGAGGGTGAGCAGCATTGGCAAAAGGATGAAAACGCCGATCAATGTCACGGCGGGTGCCAGCATGATGCCCGCCGAGACACGATAGGTCTTGATCATCGCTATGCTTCCAAAGCGTCGGGCTCTCGAAACAGCGCCTTCGCTATTTGGCGGCACGCTCCAGGATCGAGACGGCATCGGCCTGCGCGTTCGCCTGCGCATCCTTGGCCGAGACCTGCCCATACTGCAACGCCTCGAGCGTCTGCTGCAGCGATTCGCTGAACTCCTGGCCTCCCGGGACGACAGGGAAGGGCTTGGCGTCGGCAAGCACGCTGACATAGCCGGACAGGAACTCGGAGCCGAGCTTGTCCTTATGGGCCTCGATATCGGAGGTCCGCGTCGGCAGGATGCCCATCGACATCAGAATATCCGACATTGCCGAGGCGCCGTCCTTGCCGGACTTTGGACTGTTCAGCCATGCCAGGAAATCCCAAGCCGCTTTTTGCTCGGGCTGACCGGCATTAGCGTTGACGACGGTCATCCATGAATAGGAGATCGAGTGCGGCTTGTCGCCGCTCGGACCGACCGGGATGGGTGCGGTAGCGATATTGGAGAACTTGTCGCCCATGCCGCTCTTCAGTGCGCTTTCCCACCAGTTGGCCATGATGATCATGCCGGTCTTGCTGGAGACGAAATTGTCGAGGAAGGGGCCGGTGGTGTTGGCGTCGGCCGTAGCCATCGCCGGATCGCTGGCGCCGGATTTGATCAGGTCTTCGTAGAGCTGGAAAGTCTCACCGGCTTGAGGACTGTCGAGCATCGGTTTGCCGTCTTTGACCAGTTCGCCGCCATTGGAGACCAGCAGCGAGGCGAAGGGATGGACTACGCCCGCCGCCCAGGAATTGATCATGCCGAAACCTTGCTGGCCGGCATCTTTCCTGGTCAGCTTCTGGGCGGCATCCTTCAATTCGGACCAGGTCTTCGGCGCGGCCGCAATGCCTGCCTGCTTGAACAGCTCCTTGTTGTAGTTCAGCGCATAGACGTCGATCTCGTTCGGAATGCCGTAAAGCGTGCCACCAACGGAGGCCGCGCTGACGACACCGGCCGGCCATGCGCTCTTGACCTCGCCGGCAACCGCATCGGGGGCGGGCGCGACCAGCTTGTCCCGCGCCAGTTCGGGCAGCCACAAATCATAGATGCCGCCGATCGTCGGCCCATCGGAACTGCCGCCCTGCGAACGAAGCGTCGTCAGGAGATCGCCGAAGGGTACGGCGCGAATGGTGACGGTCACACCCGGATTGGTTCTGGCGTAGTCCTTGGCCGCGGCGTCCAGTAAGGCAACAGTCTCCGGCGACCAGTGGGTCAGATAGGAGATATTGACCGACTGGGCCCAGCCAATGGTGGGCGATGCCAACAACCCTGCAGCCAGTGCCAGTTTCGAAATCCAAGCCAAAGACATCCGGATCCTCCGCGTAGCCGCACAGTGATGTAAATGACGTTATGACAACTTGAAGCAATGATGCAAGGACTATCTTCATCGAGAGCTCCAGCCGGTGCTGCGGACGATTTCTTACTCCAGTTTGTAAGATGCGATATTCCGCTTTGAAAAACAGGTAATTAGCGGAAATAGTTGAGCAGTTTCTCCCTGCCGGCCAGTGCTTGGACATATCGCAAGGCTCTTGCGATCGAAGTCATGTCGTTATAATGACATGAGAAAAGCTATGACTGCCTTGCGGCTTTTGAACCGCCGTGGGGATGACAATATCGACAAGAATGGGAGACTGAGCATGCTTTCAATTCATCGACGCGCCACACTCGGCCTGATCGGCGGGTTTGCCGCAGTCTGCACTGGGGTCTTCACCGCACTGCCGGCCAAGGCCGACGACACCGTGACCCTGTGGAGCTGGCGCACCGAGGACGAGGCTGCGATGCGCCGCATCTTCGACGCCTTCGAGGCCAAGACTCCCGGCATTAAGGTCAACATCCAGTTCACCCCCGACGCCGACTACCAGAACCGGCTGAGTACGGCGCTGCGTGGCGGCCGCGGGCCTGATATCGCTCAGCTCAAGGCTTACGGCGAACTGCAACCATTCATCGAGGGTGGCTATCTCGACCCGCTCGACGACAGCGTGCCGGAGCTGAAGAACATGCCCGATAGCGCGCTGGGCGGCGCTCGTGGCCGTGCCGACGGCAAGACCTATGGCGTGCCCTATTCGGTGCCGATGATGGGCGTCTTCTACAATCAAGATATCTTCGCCGCCCAGGGCATCGACATTCCCAAGACCTACAAAGATTTCGTCGCCGCCTGCGAGAAGCTGAAAGGGGCGGGGATGACGCCAATAGCCGCCGGCGGTGCCAACGGCTCCGCCTGGGCGCTGGAGATCGGCGTCGGTGTTGTCGGGCCGACCATCTATGGCCCGGGCTTCTACGACGAAATGATGAGCGGCAAGGCGACCTTCGAGGATCCGCGCTACGTGGCTGCCCTGAAACGCTATGCCGACTTGAAGCCGTATTTCTCCGACGGCTTTGCCGGGGTCGATTACACCACCTCGACACAGCAATTCATCGGCGGCAAGGCGGCCATGTTTTTCGGCGGCTCGTTCGAGAACGGCAGCTTCAAGGCGCAGAACCCGAAGCTGAAATTCTCGATCTTCCCGTTCCCCGCCGACGATCCTGCCACCAAGCTCTACACCTCGGCCTTTTCAGACGGCTCCTATGGTCTGGTCTCTGAAAGCACCAACAAGGAGGCAGCGATCAAGGTGCTCAACTTCATGGCTTCGGCCGAGTTCGCGCAGCTCTTCGCCGACGAGTTGGGCTGGCCGCCGGCCCGTACCGACGTCAGCGTGAAGGACCCGGTACTCGCCACGATGATGGAGATGTCGAAGAATTCCACACCCTATCTGACGCTTGTCGGCTTCCGCTGGCAGACGCCTACGGCCTCCTCGATCCTGCAGTCCGAGATCATCGACATGGTCGAAGGCAACATCACGCCGCAGAAGCTGGCGGCGGACATGCAGGCCGCCGTCAGCAGCTGGTTCAAGCCGAAGCAGTAGGCCGTCACACCCTGCGCGAAACAGCACATGATCGCCCGTCGCCGCAAAAGCAGCCTTCAGCGCACCCAGCAGCGCATGGCCGTGCTGTTCATCGTGCCGGCACTGGCCGTTTATGCGCTGTTTGTCCTTTATCCGCTGCTGATGTCGCTGTGGGGCAGCTTCTTCGTCTGGAGGGGCCTGCGCATGCTGGAGTTCGCCGGCCTGTCGAATTTTACCCGCCTGTTCGTTTTTCCGAGCGGTGGGCGGCTCTACGGAGCGCTCTGGCACAACGTCGCCTGGTTCTTCGGCATCATGCTGTTCCAGAACGGCCTTGGTCTGCTGTTGGCCTGGCTGCTGTTCCTGCGCGCCAAAGGGGCGGCCTTCTTCCAGTCGGTCTTCTTCTTCCCGGCAGTGCTGAGCCCGGTCATCGTCGGCGCCCTGTGGCGGCTGCTGCTGGCGCCCGGCGGCACCATCGAATGGATGCTCAACGGCCTTGGCCTGCATCAAGGCAGCCTGACGGTTCTCGGCAACAGCCACACGGCACTCGTGATGCTGATCGCCGTCGACGCCTGGAACTGGATGGGCCTGCCGGTGCTGATCTACACCGCCGGCCTCAGGCAGATTTCGTCCCAGATATTCGAGGCTGCCAGGCTGGATGGCGCCGGCAGCGGCCGCATGCTGGCCTCGGTTGCCCTGCCTTTGCTGATGCCGGCCGTCGGCACGTTGACGACGCTGTCGTTCATCAACACCTTCAACCAGTTCGACATCGTCTATGTCATGCAAGGCGTGCAGGGCAATCCGAGCTATTCCACAGACACGCTGGTGACCTATTTCTACCGGCTCGCTTTCGGCGCCGAAGGCGCGGTCGGTATCACCGATATAGGCCTGGCGCTTGCGCTGGGAACGCTGCTGTTTCTCATCCTCAGCATCGGCACGCTTGTGATGCTGCGCTTCTTCGACCGCCGCACGGTGCAACTGTGAATATGCTCGCCATCCCTCGACAGCTTGCTCGGCTGCCCGGCTGGACGGCGCTGGTCCTGTGGACCGCAGCGGTGCTGCTGCCGCTCTATATTCTCGTCGTCTCCTGTTTCAAGACCACGGCGGAGATCTACGACAACAGGCTCGGCCTGCCGCAAAGCTTTGCCTTCGACAATTTCGTTGCGGCCTGGACGCGCGCCGATCTCGGCCAGAATTTCATCAACAGCCTGATCGTCACCGGCGGTGCGGTGATCCTGACGATTATCGTGTCGGCAATGGCCGCCTATCCGCTGAGCCGCTATCGGCTGGGCTGGAACGGTATCATGCTCGGCCTGTTCCTGTCCGGCATCATGCTGCCGATCCGGCTTGCCTCGGTGGAGCTGTTCACGCTGATGCGCAACCTTGGCCTGCTTGATTCGCTGATCGGCCTGATCCTTGTCTATTCGGCCATCCGCATTCCCTTCGCCGTCTTCATCTTCGCAAATTTCATGCGGGTACTGCCGTCCGAGCTCGACGAGGCTGCGCGCATGGATGGGGCCGGCGAGGCGCGCATTCTGTTCCAGATCGTGCTGCCAATGGTGAAGCCAGCCGTATCGATCGTCGCCATCTTCACCGCTATCGCCGTGTGGAACGACTTCTTCTTCCCGCTGATCTTCATCTTCGACGACCGCTACAAGACCGTGCCGCTGGCGATCAGCGTGTTTGTCGGCCAGTTCCGCACGGATTGGGGCCTCGTGTTCGCCTCGCTTGCCATCTCCATGGCGCCCATCCTGATCATGTACTGTCTGCTTGCCCGCCAGATTCGCGAGGGCGTCGGCTCCGGGGGAGGCGCGAAATGATCGAGGACAAGGTCTATGCCGCACGCTCGATTCTGGTCGTCGGGGCGCATGCCTTCGATGCCGAGGTGATTGCCGGTCCACTGGCGGCGGCGGCGGTGCAAGGCGGTGCCGAAGTCACCTTCCTGCATCTCAGCATGGGCGAGCAGGGCCATCCAAGCCTCGCCCCCGAGTACTATTGCGTCCAGAAGCAGGAGGAGGCCGCAAAGGCCGCAGCCAGGCTCGGCGTTGCCATGCGCAGTCTCGGGCTGCACGACGCCTTCCTGCCCTGCGACGACGAGACGGCGCTCAAGGTTTGCGATGTTGTGCGCGAGTTGAAGCCGCAAATCGTCATCACTCACTGGCATGGCAGCTGGCACAAGGACCATCGCGCCGCGGCCCGACTGACACAGACCGGTATTTTTTTGGCGGCATTGCCGACGCTGAAGCGCGACCATGCTGCACACACACCGCAACTGCTGCTGTTCGGCGAAAACTGGGAGGACGACGAAGGCTTTCGCCCCGAACACCTCGTCGACGTCAGCGACGGCTTCGAGGCCTGGAGCGAGGCGGTGCGGGAATACGAACTGGCACGCGGCCTGAGCAGTTTCCCCTACGTCGATTATTACAGTGCGCTTTATCGGCTTCGCGGCTGCCTGCGCGGCACGCGCTACGCGCAGGGTTTTGCGGCGGCCTCGCAGTCCTGGCAAGCCGGCAGTGGCCTGTTCGCGCCGGCCAATCGGAGCGGCTCTCGATGACACGCATTCTGGCTATCGATCTTGGCGGCACCAATTTGCGCGCCGCAATCCATAGCGGCGATGTTCGCTGGCTGGAGATGCTGAGCCGCGAGCCTGCGCCGACAAGCCTGGATGCCTTCGTCGCCCGTATCGGTGCCTTGCGCGCCGAGGCCGGTCCGGTCGACGCCCTCGGGCTTGCGGTGCCCGGACTTGTCGAGGGCTCGGTCTGCCGCTGGATTCCGAACCTGCCCTATCTCGACGGCATCGACATCGCGGCCTTGTTTCCTCGTCTGCGCGTTGCCGTTGCCAATGACGCACAGATCGCCATGCTGGCCGAAGCGATCGAAGGTGCCGCAAAGGGCCTGTCCGATGCCATCCTGCTGGCGATCGGCACCGGCATCTGCTCCGCCGTTCTGGCCAATAATCGCATCGTTGCCGGCGCATGTGGCGGCGCCTGCTCATTCGGCTGGGCCTGCGCCGACATCGAGGATGAAGGCGAGGACCGTAGCGGCTGGCTGGAGCGCTTCGCTTCCGGGCGTGCGTTCGACGCCGCGGCGCGCCAGATCGGGTTGGCCAATGGCGGCAGGTTGGTCGAGGCCGCCCGGGCTGGCAAGACGGCCGCACTTGACGCGTTGGAGCTGCCGGCGCGCCGGCTGGGCACTGCCCTTGCGGGTGCGGTCGCGCTGCTTGATCCGCAGGCGATCCTGATTTCCGGCGGGCTTGCTGATGCGCTGGACGTGATAGGGCCGCCGCTGCTTGCGGCATTGCGGCGTCAGTTGCCGCCGCATCTGCGCGACGTCGTTCTGCGGTCCGGCGAATTCGGCTCCCGCGCCGGTCTCGTCGGCGCCTCGCTGGCCGGTCTCGCCGGAGCACAGTGGAGGCAGATAAGATGAGCGAGCCGAGCTTTCAGCAACCCGACCGCCGAAGGCCCGAGCCGCTCTGGTATCAGGTGGAAGAGGCCATCCGCGCCATCGTCAAGAGCGGCGAGTGGGCGACCGGCGACCAGATTCCGGCCGAAGACAGATTATGCGCCCTGTTCGGGGTGAGCCGTATCACGCTGCGCCACGCTCTGCGCAATCTTGAGGAGCACGGGCTGCTCAGGCGCGAACATGGCCGTGGCACCTTCATGCGCTCCACTACGCTGGTCGCCGGCACCCGCGAACTGACCAGCTTCACCCAGGAAATGGGCAATATGGGCGTGGTCGCCGGCTCTCGCTTGCTCGACTGCAGCCTGACCACTGCCAATGTCGCCGCGGCCGGAGCGCTGGAGATCGAGGAGGGCGACCCGGTGGTGCGCATCCGGCGGCTCAGGCTCGGGAACAACGAGCCGATCGGCATCCAGACGGCGCAGCTCTCGGCCGCGCGCGTGCCCGGCTTTCTCGATGCCGGCCTGCTGCAGGGCTCGCTCTACGAAGCACTGGAACGCCATTACGGCATCGTGCCGGTCGCAGCGCGCGAAAACTACCGTGTCGGCGCTGTCGGGGCGGCGGATGCCGAGTTGCTCGATCTGCCTGCGGGGAGCCCCGCTTTCGTGGTCGAGCGCATCACCACCGACGAGCGCGGCCCGTTCGAATTCACCGTCTCGGTGATGCGTGGCGACCGCTACGAAATCCGCTCGACGCTGCGTGCCGGTCGCGCCGCGCCAACCGCAAGAAGCTGAGCCATACCCAAGCCGACCCATAACAGGAGTACCGACGTGTCCGATCTTTACATACCCCGCCTTGCCGCCCTCATCGAACAGGCCTCGAAAGCCAATGCCGAAGCCTTTGGCGAAGGGGCCAGCCGCTTTGCCGACACGCTCGAGAGCGGCGGGTTGGTTCATCTTTACGGCTCGGGCCACTCGGTGTTGCCGGTCCAGGAAGTGTTTCCGCGCTACGGCAGCTATGTCGGCTTCAATCCGCTGACCGACCCGCGTGTCATGTGGCATAACGTGCTCGGCGCCGGCGGCGTGCGCGAACTTCTGTGGCTGGAGCGGACCGAGAAATACGCCGAGAAATTCCTCGACCACCAGCCGCTGAACAAAGGCGATTCGATCATCATCTTTGGCCACAGCGGCCGCAATTCGTCCGGCATCGACACCGCGCTTTATGCGAAAAAACGCGGCATCTTCGTCGTTGCGATAACTAGCAAGAACAATCTCGACAAGCCGGCGACGCACTCTTCCGGCAAACGGCTTGCCGATGCCGCCGACCTTGTCATCGACACCTGCTCGCCGATCGAGGATGCCATCGTGCCGGTCGAGGGCTGGAGCCGGCCGGTCTCCGGTTCGTCGACCGTGCTTGCCATGATCCTGGCGCATGAGCTGATCGCCCGCACCGCCGAGGCGCTTTCGAAACGCGGCATCGAACTGCCGGTTTTTGCCTCGCCGACAATTGCCGGCGTCACACTGCACGACACCGACGTCATCTATGGCGTCTATCGCGAGAAAATGCTCGAGGCGCAGAAGAAGCACCTGCCGACGTTCCAGGCGACCATGCGCGGCGAATGACAACCGGGCAGGGCACGCAAAACGCTAGGACGTAGACTCATCACCGCGTAGCCAGATGCGAGTTGACACGAGTTTCAGGGCAGCAAGGTAGTTTTCTGCCAGCTTGTCATATCGAGTTGCGATGCGACGGAACTGCTTGGCCTTGTTGAAGAACGTTCGACGAGGTTGCGGGCCTTGTAGAGAAAGGGGCTGAAGCACATCGGGTCCTTGCGGTTGGCCTTGGGCGGGATGTTGGCCCATGCGCTCGGTGACGGCATTGCGCAAGGCGTTGGCATCATAGCCCTTGTCGGCGAGCAGCATGGCACCCTCGGGCAAATCCTTGATCAAGTCCGCTGCGTAGGCGATGTCACTCATTTGACCCGCCGTGAGCGTCAGCTTGATCGGCCTGCCTTCGGCGTCGACAAGAGCATGGATTTTGGTCGTCAGCCCGCATCGGGAACGACCGAGACAATAATCTCGATCCCCCTTTTTGCTGTCGCGCCTTGCTGATGGACGCGAACAATGGAGGTATCGATCATCTGCACCGTTGCATCGTGGGCTTTGGTGATGCCATGCATGAGGCGGTCCCACACACCTGCTTTCCGCCATCGAACGAAGCGATTGTAGCAGGTGGTGCGTGGGCCGTATCGCCCCCTGGAAGATCGCGGCATAGCGCACCCGATCGCAGCACCCAGAAGATGCCGTCTGCCCGCTGTGCCTGGACGGTGATCGTGCCGAAGAAAACCAGTGCTGCAGCGAACGTTCCTCGTAATATTGCGTTTAACCATGAAAGACGACGATTCGCCCAAAGCATGCAAAAGGGCCCATCGGCTCTCGCGCCGCGATGCAAGGCCAGGAAAGCCTTACGCCAGATCAGTTTGTGAAAAGTCATTGCCCTTGTAAAGCAGGGCAAGCCGGTGAGCCTTCGCGCAAGCGTAGGCAAAACAATCGCCGAAATTGAGATCGGCTTTGTGCCCGACTGCTTTGCCGTATTTCATGCTGGCTTCGATCGCCCGGTCGCCGATGTCGCCGGATATCATGATTTCCTTGCCGGCGATCTCGATCAAAAAGGCGTCGACGGTATCACGGGCTTGCGCCAGCATGTCGGCCGTGGGCTTGGCGTTCTTTTTGATGGCTTCGGCCGATGCTCGCGCGAGACCCTGGACTGCCTCGAACCGGACGAGCGGGGAGATATACAGCGGCTTGGTCGCGGCCGCGAGCCGCTTTTCCAGTTCTTCCGCGCCAGGTTCCTCGTTCAGGATGGCAACGATCACCGAGGCATCGACGAACATTAGTCGTCGCTCCACATTTGGTCGGTGAATTTCTTCATATCGAAATCAGAGTTGGCCGGCCCGATCCGCCGCGCCATTTCCTTGACTTTGGCAAGTCTCTCGCGCAGCGGGACGCTGCCGCGGTTGCGCTCGATCTCATGGCGCAAGGCGGTTCTGACGGCCTCGGTCTTGCTGCGCGCGTTGGTAATGTGCTGTAGCTCGACGGCCATGGCGTCGACGTCGGGATCGCGAATGAAGAGCGGCATTTTGTATATCCTCATGAGTGATATATGTATATCATACCGGAGATATACTCGCCAGCGAATTCGCGAGCGGCGGTTTTGATAAGGAGGGGATGGAGGAATGCAGCTCGCGAAAATCCGTGGGGAGGTTCGGTTCTGGTGGTCAGTCCTTGGAATTGCTCGGCGTCTGAAACACGTCCGGCCATGTCATTGTCAACGCCCACATGCCCAAGGCGTATCGACGCTACGTGCGCCGACGCATGCGCATCCCAACATCCGCGGCGACCGATTGATGTCGATAGACCGCCCACGCGCCCGACGAGGCCAGCGCCAGCTGAATCGATTGCGTCAGGTTAATAACGGCCATAATCCCGGCCCAGCGAACTCTCTCGTTAGGGCAGCTCGGGAGTGCTACGGCTGGATGCTCTTGGGAACATCCCGAAATAAACAATCTGTACCACGCGCGGCCTCCACATGATGGCGCCGGCGAACTCAACGAAGCCGTGCTGCCATTCGTGGTGACCTGGATAACACGGCCTATCTTCTCGCTCGAAAATTCGGCGGCCTCGACAATCATTGCCTGGGTTACCTCGACCGATCCCTTCGCCGTCTATCCGCGTCTCATCGGCTATCGCGCTGATCCGGATTGACAGCCACCCGCAATTAAAGGGCCGTCTGATGACACCTAGGCCTCCCCAGCAGTATTAGTTCACAAAGCAGGTCGGCACCCCTGCGATCCGCTGGATCCGGTCAGCGTGTGCTTCGAGTTCGGGGTGCAAGATCAGGCGGTGCCATTTGCACGGATGGCGGCGAACCAACCACCACGGCAGGGGCGCCAGATTGCTCACCACGTTGGCTCTCTACTTCGCGGCTCATACTTTGGTGAGCAGCTTGCAGAGCTCCGGAATGGTGAAAACCGGCACCTCGCCCTTGAAACCCTGGAGCTCAAAGGCGCCCGCCTGGACGACCGGCATCGATGCTCCTGCCGCAAAGCCGGGACCAAGCACCAGGGGGATGCCCAGCTTCTTGGTCGTCGACTCGAGGCGTGCCGTGCGGTTCACCGGCGAGCCGATCGCGGTGTAGTCGAAGCGCCGTTCGGAGCCGAAATTGCCCACCGAACAGATGCCGGTCTCGATGGCGATGCCGATTTGAATGGAGGGGTGGCCATCCCCGGTAAAGGCGGCGTCCTCGCGCTTCACCCGTTCGATCAGGGCAAGGCCCGCGTCGAGCGCGCGCTCGCGATGATCCGGCTGATCAAGCGGCGCGTTCCAGAAGGCGAGCACCGCATCGCCCATGAACTTGTCGATGGTGCCGTCGCGCTTGAGGATCTCATCGGTCGCAATGCCGAGGAAGTGGTTGACCACCTTTGCGATTTCCTGGGTATCGAGTTGTTCGCTCATCGTCGTGAAGCCGCGTATGTCGCTGAGCAGGATGGTGATCTCGCGCTTCTCGCCCGACAGGATCGCTTCGGTGTCCGAACTTGCGAGGCGCTGCACCACTGAAGGCGACAGATACTGGGAGAACTGCCGTGCCAGGGTGGACCGGCGCTGCTCGCTGCGCCTGTAGAGGACATAGCCTTCGAAGCTGGCTACCAGGATCGTCGCAAGCGCCGGCTGCAGCGGGTCATAGAGTTTACCCTGCATACTGTATTCAAGAGCGCCGAACACGAACGGCGTGGCTGCCACCAGCGCGAGAGCCAGGGCACCAAGCACGACACGCCCGGCGAGCACTCCGGAAAGCGCGATGAAGATGACGGCACTGAGGACAAACCAGAGCCGCTCCAACATGCGCGCATGCGTTGGCTCTGCTAGGTAGCGCCCGGCAAGCAATTGGCCGATTGCATCGGCGTGGATGTCGGCGCCTGGTCGCGCTGGACGCGTCGGGGTAGGCAGGTACTGCGTCAGTCCCACCGCCGACAGATCGACAATGGCGATGGCGTCCCGCAGCCGCGGGTCACTGCCGCCCGAAAGGATAGTGCTGGCAGATATGCGCGGCGTATCCGTTGCGGTTTCCCAGAGGCGGATACTCCCCTCCGGCTCGAGCGGCACGATGGCGCCAGCCATCCTGAGTGCGTCAAACCCGGCGGCATTCATCCGGGCTATGTAGCCGTCCTGTCCGGCGTAAAGGCGCAGGAGCTCGAGCGCGAAGGACGGCCACAGCTGCACGCCTTGAGCGGTATTGCGAAGCCAAAGCAGCGGCACATGGCGCAGTACGCCGTCGGGATCGGGCAAGGTGCGGATTACGCCGAGGCCCGCGGCGGCGTTGGAGAATTCGGCAAGCGAGCCGGTCAGGCCGGTGAAGCCCGGAAGTGTGTCAGGTACTTGCCCAACGATCGACCAGCCGGATTTGGGCTCTGCTTCTGAAACCGTCGCCTCGTTGCCCAGGCTGACGGCAAGCGCCGTTCGATTTTTCGCCAGTGCCGCCGCCAGGCGCTTGTCTCCGGCGATGCCCTCAGGCGAGGTGTCGGCCTCGGGCAGCACCAGCGCAAGCCCGATGACCGCGGCGCCGGATTTGGTGATGCCATCGACCAGATCGGCCAAGAGGCCACGGTTCCAGGGCCATCGCCCATGTCCCTTGAGGCTGGCGTCGTCTATCGAGACGATCACGACAGGATTGCTCGTCGCTTGGCGCGGAGCGAGAAACTGGTAGAAGTCGTAGGTGCGTTCGCGCAGGCGCGACAGCGGCCCGTCGAAAGCTAAATGGCAAGCGAGTAGCAGGAGCACCACCACAAGACCGGATATTTTGCGCCTGGCAGCGTGCCGCCAATCAGCCCAGTGCCAACCGACCAAGAGGCTCATGTCGTTCCGGCGGGCTTAATTGCAGTCGTAGCAGCAACCCTCACCCTCACAACCACCCTCATCCACGCCACCACCCACAGGCGGCGTTGGCGTGTCGGGGAACTCCATGACCACCCCTGGCAATGCGCCGTCGGTGGAGTCGCAGACTTTGAGCGAACCGCCGAGTGCCGACGCACAAAGCGCGCTTACGTCCAGCCCCGGACCCGGTGCACCTGGAAGGCCGGTGCCGGCTATCCGGTCGATGCTGTCCAATATCGGGAAGGTGTCGATTCCGCCGTAGCCGGTCAGCAGCTTGCCATCTTCCGATGTGCAGGCGAAGCCCGGGTTTGTGATGACCAGCCGTTTGCCATTGATCGTGCAGGTCATGCGGCCTGCGCGCAGTATGCCCACGGTCTGGCCATCTGCCACCAGCACTTCGATGATGCCGCCTCTGGCCCCGAGCACCATGTGCGGCGTCGCAACCTGCATGACGCCGCCTTTTGAAACCTGGCCGCCATAAAAACGGGCCAGGCCGCTGTTCATCCCGATGTCGATCTTTCCCGATCCGGAGCCCGGATTGTAGACGAATTCATCGATCGTCAGGCTGGTGTTCGGACCAATCTTGGCGCTCGATTCGTCCCGGAACACCAGCATTCCAAGACCGGTGGGATCGCTGCGCAGCTGGTCGCCGAGCTCGACGCCGGCACCGACGTCCATTGTCCCACCGTTGTTGCGGACGATGTTGGTCTGGTAGGCCGTCATCGACCCGATCGTTTCAGCCGCGGAAGGTGCCGTGAAGGCAAGGCAGCCGATAAAAATGGCGATCTGACGGTACGGGGTCCTCATCGCGGCCTCTTTCAATTGAGCGTTAACGTGTAGCTCATGAGCATTTCGAACGATTTTCGGTCGCGGTTGGCGATGTCGAAGTTGGTTTCGCGATAGGCGAGATCGACGCTGATCTTCTGCGCCTCCGTAAGCTGAAAATCGCTTTCCGAGGCAATGCGCCAGAAGTCGCTCTTGATACTTGTGCCGATGCCGACGGACAGATCGGGAGCGTCGCTATGGCCGGCCGAGAAGGCGACCTGGTGGGACCATGCGAAAAGATCCGGTACGTTCATCAACAGGCCGCCATAGCGAACCTCGCCCGTGTAGCTGCGGCCGATTTCAGATCCGGAGGCGAAGTCATTCGAACCGACAAAGCGCAGTCCGAGCGCCTGGCCATTGCGGAAGCGGTAGCTGCCGCCTGCCTCATAGAAAACCCTGCTATCGGCGAAAATGCCTTGCGAGGCGCTTAGATCGATGTAGCCGCCACCGGCGAAGAGCGTCGTCTCGACCGTCGGACGCACAAGAAAGCGCCCACTGACGCCGATGCCGGTTTCCTGGATATCGCTGTCGAAACGATCCGTAACTGTGAAGACGGAAAGCAGCAGGCGCAGCGAATCGATCCCACTATTGGGCAGTCCCTTGTCCCAGGTAATCGCGGCGTTGCCGTGGATGAAGGTCTCCTTGCCACCTGGAACCGACAGGTCTTCCGTGAAAAAGCGCTGTGTCGCCATCAACGACCCCGAAAGGACGAGGGCGTCGGCGCTTGGCGTGCCGAGGTCCCACCGGACAAAGCCTTCCGCCCGCCCATAGGGCGAGACGAAGCTGTCGTCGTCCTGCGCCCCGCCGGGCTCAAAATCGGTAAATGCGCTGAACACGCCGCCGGTCAGGGCGAGTTCCCAGGTGACGCCGCGCAACGCGCGATCGATGCGGGCGAGCAGGCGAGCAGCTTCCTGCTGCTCACTTGCCGTCAGGCCGCCGACTTCGATGCCGTACTGCACTTGCCGGCGGGCCAATTCATAGGAGCCGACATGATAGTACAACCGGCTGGCCGCCAGCCGGGCGCGCGCATCGCGGGGATACTTGATCAGATACTGCTCGATTGAGGAGATCGCCTGATCGTATTGTCCCGCGTTGACGGCAACTGTGACGAACTGGGCGAGCGTTCCGTTGTCGGCCGGACTGGCGATGCGGGCCGAAAACGCATCGCCATAGGCCGTAAAAAGACCTTGTGCGCCGGCCGGCAATACGCCGGTACAAAGCAGCGCCGCGGCGCAGCCGAAGATCGTTGGAAACGAAGATTGCATGCCGAGAACCCACCCCAAACCCGACTAGTGCCAAGGACTTAGCACGACCACAAGAAAAAAGGCGACTGAACTTTGACGAAATCATCCGAGTTTTCAACAGCTGTTGCAGCCGCGCAACAAACCATCGAGGTTATTCGTATTGCGGCTGCGCTGCTTGGAGAAAATTATCTCACCGTTGCAGGAACAAGTGAAGTATTCGGCACGATAGGCAACTAACTCGAATCATCGCCAGTCGTGGATCGCACAGCCGGAAAGATTAACATTGTTTGCGCGATTCTGCGCGTATCTGGTCACTGAATGAGCCATCAAGGTCACCCATGGCTCATCCAAAGGTCTTCCGGGGCACTGCGCAAGCGATCGGAGAGCTGCCGCGAGGTGCTTCTCACCACGTCTACGCGAGGCGGCACGGCTCTTGCTGTTTCGTTGAACGCGACGAGGTCAGCTTATAGGAACCCATCTCCCCATGGATGCGTCACCGGAAGCGCCTTGCTACAGCACGAGCATGGTGGCCAGCCCCAGCATCAGGCCCATGCCTACGATATCGGTCACGGTGGTGAGAAAGATCGCCGAAGCGACCGCCGGATCGGCGCCGACCCGGCGTAGGCCCAGCGGGATCAGCACGCCGGAGACTCCCGACATGAGGCACGATCCGGACATGGCGAGCAGGATCACAAGTGCCAGCATGGGCGCCTGGGCCGCCGACTCCGGTTGCCGCGAGGCGTAGAACCACATCGCCGCAGCCGCCACAAGCCCGACGAGCACGCCGTTGGCGATCCCGAGCGCGCCCTCCCTCATCACCAAATGCAGCTTCGGTCGTTTGTCCACATCGCCCAGGGCAAGGCCACGCAGCGTCATAGCCAGTGCCTGGCAGCCGGTGTTTCCGCTCTGCCCGGCCAAGACCGGGAGGAACGCTGCCAGGGCGACGATCTTCTCGATCGTGCCTGTGAACGAACTGACCACGAAAGCGGCCATGAAGGCCGTCAGCAGGTTCAGTTGCAGCCACGGATGACGCTTCAGGAAGGCTGAAAACAGCGGCGTAAAAGAACGCTCCTCCTTCTGGACACCCACCATCTGACCAGACTGGGCGGAAATCTCGATGATTTGCTGCTCGAACAGCCGCCAGCCGCGAACCTGTCCGAGCAGCCGGTTCTCTGCGTCGACAACGGGATAGACAGGGTAGTGACGCCGTACCGCCGCCCTGCATGCGTCGCTCAAAGACAGATCGACGTTAAGGGCGAACGGCCTGGGCAGCATGATCTGATCGACCGTCGCGTCCGGTTCGCTCAGCATCAGATCGCGCAGGACCACCAGGCCAACCAACTTATCGCCCCCCTCCATGACGTAGAGATAAGTGAGCTCGGTCGGCACGTGGGTGCGTCTGACGGCCTCCACAGCGGCGGCTACCGTCGTGCCGACAGGAACGCTGGCGGGAACCGGGTCCATCAGCTCGACGAGCGACTCGGGGATGGCGAGGTCCTTGCCACCGGCATCAGGCTTGACAGGCCGCATATGCGGCGGCAAATGCTCCGCCACCTTGCGGGCGTGCCTGTCCGGCAACAATTTTAGTGTGTCCCGGATGAACTCGGGAGACTCTCGGGTAAGCAATTCAGCCGCGTCATCAGGTGCTCGAGCACGCAGCGTGCGCACCAACTTTTGAACGTCGTTCTCTTCTTTCATCTGCCGCCGCCCCCAATTGCTAGTGTCTTGCTTCTGACAGTATGACACGGATCGGATCGCTCTGTCTGGCGCGCAGTGGCCCAAGCGCCTCGATCCCGAATTCTTCGCCTCTCTGGCGCCGAGTGGACCGAACCCAGACTGATCTGAGCCGTTGCCGCGTACATAAAGGCGGGCTGTAACGTCTGCGTGTCGCCGGATTTTAACGTGTTGCGAACTTCATCGGTCTTTTGCGCTTTGCGAGCACGCCGCACCAATGAAACTTAAACCCGGAAATTCTGCAGAGGCAGGGTCTCCGGCGTTCGAATTGATTGCCTAATGCGGCGCGTCTTGCCAGTTTCACCAGCTCAGAAGGTGCTCTTGAGAGCTTGCAGGTCCGGGGGCAGGGGGTATGGTTTCAGAGACTCGAGGTCGTTGCGGTCCGATCCGAGTTAATGTCGGCATTTTCGTTCCGATCAGGTTTTGGATCGTGTCGGTGCCGAGGAACGCGAACGCGAAGCCTTGTTCGAGCTCACTGAGTTCAGGATGCCTATGGCGTGCGCTTCGCCTTCGAGAATCCCTTCGCCATGGAACCGGGTCAGTGCCGGCAGAGGCCCGCCGAGGTGGCGCAAACGGTAAAGGCGGTCGGCCATCTCAACCTGGTGGCGCTCATTCGATTTCAGTCACGCTTATATTGAATCGACCCATCGCGGGCCTGAACGTCCGCGACCAATTGCGGGCCATGGCGCCGGTGAACGGCACCTGCATGTCCATGATTCCATCGCGCACTCCGCAGGGTCTCCATCGAACCTACCTCCCGCATGAGAATGCAGCGCTAGGTCTCTGCGCTCGCACTTAGTCCTCGCTGGGGCGATATCGAATGGGATGACATCTTCAGTGAGCTGGTCTTCTTGCCGGAGACCGTTCTCATCATGGAAATCGGACCCCGTTATCGCAATGAGCAGTCCGGCAGCCTAGCCCGGCAAAAACCTCGTTAGCTTGAACAATTGCACTGAGCGCGGAGCGGCGGAGTAGAGGTCGAGTATGCGCCGGCGTGGTGCTGCCAATGTCGGCCAGAGCTGCCGACATCGCTGGCAGCGAGTCGTTTGTATTGGCCAGATGGTTCTGAGGTTCTGACGCGACTTGCCCATCCTGTTTCCGATGAGATTGTGACAGGACGAAATCAGCCGTGCCGGTCTGTCATACACTGGCGGGCATGTGGTATGCCGGCATTTAGTGGTCGAGGGGGAAGGGCCGGAAACGTGCCAATCACCTAGGCGTTGGCCAGCAGGGACTTGGCTATCCTGCACGGTGCAATCGCATCTTTGTCCACCAGTTCGTTTTCGCGTTCTGTGGAGCGGAAAAAAGAGAAAGGGGGCACTTCTCTCGCAAAATGTTCGCGAAAATGGGCTCTATGCAACAGTCGTTTGCAAGAGATTCGCCGTCGCTTGATTCAAATGCGGCGTTCGCCGCAATGGTCATCCGTTGTTGGATCGTCTGGCAAGCCGTACGCCAGGCCCGCTGCCATTCTCTGGGATGAATTCGACGCCAGCGGCCTCGAGGGCACTGCGTATTGCATCAAGGTTGTTCCGATGTGGAATGCGCGCCCCGCGTTCGAAATCAACGATGGTTGCTCTGGAGACGCCAGCAGCGGCCGCAAGTTCGCCCTGGCTCCAACCGAGCATCGCCCTGGCTCCCCTACATTGTTCCACGGAAATTAGGCTCATCGGCTGAAGTCAGTCTTTTTGGTTGACTTTCGCCCGGGAAATCAGGCTAAATGGAAGACGCTAGACAAACGCAAACGCTAGGACGGCTGAGCAGGTGTTGCTGCACCTGCCCAGCCTGACCACAACCCAAGCTTCTGAGGAGCTCGGATCATGGCTGATTCCGACAATATCACGACGCCGCCCGACGTCACCCGCAGACGAGTACTTGCAGGAACCGTGGTGGCTAGCACGGCATGGGCGCTACAAGGTAGCGCATCCGCAAGCGACGCCGGAAGTACGAATCTGCGTTCTGACTCTACGCTGGGCCTATGGCAGAAATGGAAGGAAGCTCACAAGCTCACCGAGCGGCTTTGCCGCAGACAGCAGCGCTTGGAAAAGCAACTCATCAAGAGCGTCGGCTTTCCCTGCGTGACCGTCCGCCTACCCAAGGGTGAGGAGGTGACGGTCCATTCTAACGAGGCGCTCAAGGATATACTTGGCAAAGAGCCATATACAGCGGCTCTTCGTAAGAAGGCCGAAGCTGCACTAGCGGCACATCAGGCACGCTGGAATGCGGCTGCCGAGGAAACCGGTTACACTGCAGCGCTGATGGCTGAACGCCAGGCTGGAGAGCGGGTGCAGGATCTGCTGCAGACTTTCTCAAGGACTGCCGCCACGACTCTCGCCGGTGTGGCAGGTAAGCTCGATGTCGTCTTGCGAGAGGGCGAAAGCGAGGAGGAGCGCTCCGAGTTCCCTTGGCCGCAAATCCGCTCGGCGCTCAGCGATCTGGTGCACATCGCCGAAAATGTTGGTGCTGATGGGTGCGGCGTCGAGGTAGTCGGCATGACTAAGTCGAAAAATCTCCGCGATGTCCGATGACCGCTAATAGGACGAGGTTGAACTGCCCGCCGCGTATTGCGATCTTATCGCGTATGCTGAATTGCTCTTGCGAGGCCGGAGAGACCGGCACTGATCTGGCAAAGCTGATAGGCCGATACTCGCAGTGATAATCCTGAAGGGCGCTCACCGCTGCGTTTTCTCGCTCACCTTGTTGAAAGGACCCGCCTGCTTTGGGGAAGCACAGGCCAAAAGCATCCAACTTGGAACTCCGGTGCTTGAACAGAGACGGAACGGCGGACGGGCGCGAAGTCCGCCGTTGCGGGTCTTCAGATCACAAGGAATGAACCTGCCGTAAACGACAGACCTGGAGAGAGCGTGGCGAACTGTATTTGAGATGCGCCGCCGATCCCGTCACTGTCGAAAGAGAGCGCTCCGGTTGAGCTGTTGTAGATAATATGGTCGGAGCTGTCATGCGCGGCCGTGCCAGCAAAGAAAGCATCGGATGAAAGGCCACCCAATTTGAGCCCCGCGAAAACGGCGTCGTCGAGCTGGATCTTGTCCTGGAGCTTGTCGAAGTCGGTGATCCTGTCGATATTGCCGGCTCCAAGAGCGCTGTTGAACACGAAAGCATCATTGCCTCCGTTGCCGGTCAGGATGTCGGCACCGCCGCCACCGTTGATGATGTTCGCGCCGGCATTGCCCTGGATGGTCTGGGCAAAAGCGTTGCCGGTCAGGTTTATTGCAGCCGTACCGGACGGGTTGGTGGTGGTGAGAAGCTCGATCTGTGAACCTGCAGAAAGCGCATGACTCACCGAGGTGAGCACCCGGTCGGTTCCGCCGCCGGCCACCTCAACAACTTTGTCGCCGGCATTGTCGACATAGTAGGTATCATTGCCAAGATAGCCGACCATGGTGTCGGCACCGCTGCCGCCATTGATGACATTGACACCGGCATTGCCCTGGATTGTCTGCGCGAACTCATTGCCGGTGAGATTGATTGCCGTCGTTCCAGACAGCCTTGTTGTGGCGAGAATCTCGATCTCCGAGCCTGCTGAAAGGGTATGGCTCACCGCAGTGAGTACCTTGTCGGCGCCGCCCCCCAAAGCCTCGACGACCTTGTCGCTGGCATTGTCGACATAGTACGAATCATTGCCACCATGGCCGGCCATCGAGTCGGCACCGCTACCGCCATAGATGACGTTGGCGCCGCCGCCGCCAGTGAGTATATTTATCCCGGCATTGCCCACGATCGTTTGAGTGAACTCGTTGCCGGTGAGATTGATGGCCGTCGTGCCGGACCCATTGTTGGTGGCGAGGGTCTCGATCTCCGAGCTCGCCGAAAGGACGTAGCTCGCCGAAACGAGTAGCTTGTCGGCGCCACCGCCTGCCGCCTCAATCACCTGGTCGCCAGCATTGTCAACGTAGTAACTGTCGTTCCCGCCGTAACCGATCATCGTGTCGGCGCCAAGGCCGCCGTAGATAACATTGGCGCCGGCGTTGCCCTGAATGGTCTGAGCGAACTCGTTGCCATTGAGATTGATAGCCGTCGTGCCGGACGGGTTGTTGGTGGCGAGGAGTTCGATCTCCGCCCCGGTCGATAGGACATAGGTCACCGAAGCGAGCACCTTGTCGGTGCCACCGCCCACCGCCTCAATCACTTTATCGCCGGCGTTATCGACATAATACGTGTCATTGCCGCCATAGCCGGCCATCTTATCGGCGCCGCCGCCGCCGTTAATGACATTGGTGCCGGCATTGCCTTGGATCGTCTGGGCGATCGCGTTGCCAGTCAGGTTGATCGCCGTCGTGCCGGACGGGGTGTTGGTGGCGAGAAGTTCGATTTCCGATCCGGCCGCAAGCGCATGACTTACGGAGGCGAATGCTTTGTCGGTACCGCCGCCCGCCGCTTCAACCTCCTTGTCGCGGACGTCATCGACATAATAGGTGTCATTGCCGCCGTAGCCGATCATAGTGTGGCCGCCGGCCCCGTGAAACACATCGTCGCCGCTGGTGCCATACAAGGTGTCGCTTGTGTCGACGGGAGGCGGAGTGGTCCCCGTCGTTGCAAGGTTGTGTTCCCGGAAAACCGCCTGCAGTTCCGGGGAGCTTTCAAGCGCGGTGTCGCCTCGCTGCGAACCCCAGGCATATGCGTAGTCGAAGGCGGGTGACGGAACCAGCTTGGCCCAGTGGTCCATCATGATTTCCATCTGGGCGGCGGTGGGCACCACATATTTGCCACCCATGTCGGTGTTGTACTCGCCACCTCCAAACGTCTGGTAGCCTGGAACGATCTTGCTCGTCGGGATGCCCGATGCCTGAGCGGCGGCGACGAATTTGTCGATCATGTTGTAGTCGACCGGGCCATCCGTGCGGACGGGATAGACATCTATGCCGTAGTAATCGATACCCGTATTGGCGGGATTGTACGTGCCCCTAAAATCCGGATTCGCCGACGTTCCCAAGCTCATCATCGTGATGTAGGTCTTGGCGCCTGGAAAATGCTCATGGATCCAGTCGGATTCTGCCTTCAGATTTGCGGCGGAGGCGTAGGTGCCCCATTGACCGGTAGGATCCGGCTCGTCAACCAGGAAGAACCCGAATACGTTCGGATTGCCGAGAAAAGGAGTAACCTTGTCGATAAAGGATTGGGTTACCCCGTTGGCCTCGTCGAGGTAGACCAAGCCTTTCATACCGCCCGGCAGCTCGTTGACCTGGTCAACATATTGCACGCTAGCCAGATTGAATCCGGCTTTTGCAATGTCCGTGCCGGATCCGCCCGACGTGTAGTGGAGAGTCGCCATCCATAATCCCTCATTTTGATTCGATAGCGCCCCGCGGATGCCTGCCTACTAGAAGGTGTATATTAGCGCCAAATCACATACCTGCACGCCCTGATAGAATGGTTGATCGGCGGCGAGATTGTCACCACATTATAGCGAAAAATATACTTCTTAATGGCCGACATTGCGGGAAAATAAAATTGAGGCGGATGGCGCCCGCAGAATTTCCAATAGTTATTTGGGATATATTTATGATATTCCTCAGTTGCCCGGCGCAGTGAACGAATCTATCTTAAACGACAATTTAAAAGTTATGGTAGTAAAGCAAGAAAACTAATTATCATGCGAAAGCGTAAAATAATTGTCTGATCTTCTGAAGGTAAGGAGAAAAATATAATAATTTGATCGTATTTTTCTGTTATGAATATATCGGAAGGTAACTAGACGCAATACCATGTCGATCAGAAAATGGGGCAATTACTTCGCAAATTTCATTTGGCTTCATGCCAATCGGGCACCGTTACTAAGATATTAGCTGGACCATATTCTCTGCCGGCGACACGTATTTGTTGTGGACAGATACTGGGCAGGTGCGTACGCGTCCGGTGAAGACCGCAAACGTATCTGGTGGCCATGAGCACCTGAGCGCTTTGCCGACGAAGCCATGGCGTACGCAGCTGCCAGCGGAAGAGCAAATCATCGACACCAGCCCCACCGGAAACTTGGGCGACTCGTGTAGAGCAGCGTGACATCGGATTTCGGCACATACATCACAAACCGGATCGTTGGTTGGACGTGCATGATATGGAGACCGCGATCAGCGGATCGCCTCCCTAAGGGACGTTCTGGTTAATCTCCGTTCTTGTTGGCGGCAGAAACCATTGACCGATCATTCCACCGTTACCGATTTCGCCAGGTTGCGAGGCTGGTCGACGTCCGTGCCCATGAACACGGCGGTGAAGTAGGCGAGCATCTG
>NZ_JAMYTD010000027.1:0-76497 GCF_040322255.1 Mesorhizobium sp. M0166
CCTTCTCTTCCGGCGCCGCATCGATCTGGTCGTAGCGCTTGTATTCGCCAAAATACTTGGTGATCGCCGCCGTCAGCGACGTCTTGCCATGGTCGACGTGACCAATCGTGCCAATGTTCACATGAGGCTTAGTGCGCTCGAATTTACCTTTTGCCATAGTCTCTTTCCTTGGACGGCCTGGGGACGGCCTGGACCTTCAGTTCAGTCGAATGCGGGGCGATTAGCGACTAAGGCCGAAAAACACAAGTGCCTTGTCGCCGAGCGCGCCCGCCCGCCCGAACGCTTGTTCCGGTTTCGGAGAATGTGGCGCGGATATAGGAACGAACAAGGGCAAATGGAATGGTTACGGCGGCGGCTGACGGCTTTGACGGATTTACAGCCGGATCTGGCCCATTGCCGCCCTGGCGCGGGTCTGATTTCGTGGGCCGATGCATTTCATCCCGACTGCCATACGAGGCCCGCTGTTCATGGTCGTTTCGACCGGGTCCTACATCGTCAACGACACGATGATGAAGCTCGCAACCGCGGGACTGCCGCCCTATGAGGTGCTGTTCCTGCGCGGCGCTGCGGCAACATTGTGGGGCATTCCGCTGCTGTTCATGCTGGGCTATGGCAAGCAGATTCCGCTGATCCTCGACGCCAAGGTTTTGCGCAGGAACATGCTCGAACTGGGTGCGATCCTTTGCTACGTGGTGGCGCTCGCCAACATGCAGATCGCCGATTCGACCGCGCTCGGGCAGATCACGCCCTTGCTGATGCTGGTCGGCTCCTCGATGCTGTTTGGCGAACGGATCGGCGGGCTACGCCTGGCGCTGATCGGGCTCGGCTTTGTCGGCGCGGTGATGGTGGCACAACCGACAATGCAGGGGATTTCGGTCTACGCCCTGCTGGCGCTAGGCAATGCAGCCCTGTCCGCGGCGCGCGATCTGGCCGGACGCAAGGTCGCCGCCGACGTGCCGGGAATGGTCGTGGCTATTTCCGCGGTGATTGTGGTGCTCGCGGGCGCCGGCGTTGCGCATCTGGTTTCCGAGCAGTGGGTGGTGCCTGAGACCCGTCACCTGCTGCTGATGGGCGGCGCCGGACTGTTCCTGATCTTCGGCCACTTCTTCATCTTCATGGCCTATCGCGTCGGGCCGACCAGCGTGGTAGCGCCGTTCTACTATTGCTTTACCGTCTGGGCGGTGATTTCGGGCCTGGTGGTTTTCCGGCAGCTCCCGAATGCGCTGGCCATCTGCGGCATCCTGCTGGTAGTGGCCAGCGGGTTGACCATCGTCTCGCTCGACGAGCGCAAGCGCCGGTTGACCGTCGTCGCTTGAAACTGAAATCGGCCTGCACAATAGGAGGAGCGCGTGGCAAGCCCGGACAACGAAAGCAACCAGAATGCAAGCAACCGCACGCTCGCCGGAATGTGCCTGTGCGGCGCCGTTCAGTATGCGGTGGCGGACGCGTTCGTCTATGCCGCGAACTGCCACTGCTCGAACTGCCGGCGCACCACCGGCTCGGCCTTCAAGCCATTGGCCGGCATCGAGCGCGACAGGCTGAGCCTGGCGAGCGGCGAGGACAATCTCATGATCTTCGGCGACGAAACCGGCCATAACGCGCACTGCAAGACCTGCGGCTCGTTGCTCTATTCGGTGGTCCGCGACGGTGCCTTCGTGCATGTCGCCATGGGAACCCTCGTCGACGAGCCGACTATCCGGCCGACACAGCACATCTTCGTCGGCTCCAAGGCGAAGTGGTTCACGATCACCGACGATCTGCCGCAATACAGAGAACACGCGGTCGCCGGAGATGCCGGCGAGTAGCTGACCGTTAGAAACGCTCAACCAAATTATCGTTTCGTTTTCGCGTCCGCCGCCAAGGAAACTATGCTGTGCTCAGTCACTGAACTCATGTCGCGGAGATTTCTGTGGCATTGCCGCCCGACTGGTTGCCCAATGTTGCGATGAGGCGCGTCATTTGCCACTGGACGGCCGGCTCGCATTCGGCCGGCGATACCGACAGGGATGCGTATCACATACTGGTCGAGGGGAATGGCCGCCTGGTCAGGGGCCGGCCTTCGATCGCGCTCAATTCGGGCCGGGTAAAACCGGGATATGCCGCGCACACGCTCAACTGCAACGGCGGCTCGATCGGGGTTTCGCTCTGCTGCATGGCCGGGGCGGCGGAAAGGCCGTTCGATGCCGGCCGCTATCCGATGACCAGGGCGCAGTGGGACGCGATGACCGGGGTTGTCGCCGAACTCTGCAAGTACTACCGCATCAAGGTCACGCCCCAAACGGTGTTGTCGCATGCCGAAGTCGAGAGCAATCTCGGCATCGAACTACGCGGAAAATGGGATTTCACCCGGCTGCCCTTCGATCCGACGATCAGCGGCGCAAGCGCCTGTGGCGAGCGGCTGCGCCGCGACGTGACGGCAATGGGCGCGATGCCAAATCTGCCGGTGAGGATTGGGCGCGATGCCGCATGGCAGCGACTGCTCGAGGAATTATGGCCGATCATGGTGAGAGGACTGGAAGCCGGCTTCAACACGCTGATCCGCGAAATCCTCAAAAGGATCAGATAAGCGGTCGGCATTCGGGTGAATGCCGACGCAACTGCCGGACGGCTTCTAGAGTGCCCTCTTGCCGCTGAACTGGTGATAGGCCCACAGGACAACCACCGCACCGACCACGGCTACGATCAGGCTATAGATGTTGAGCCCGGTAACGCCCGACGCGCCAAAGGCGCTGAAGATGAGCCCGCCGACGATAGCCCCGACAATCCCGAGGACGATGTCGAGCACAAGGCCTTGCCCGCTTTTATTGACGATCTTGCTGCCAATGAAGCCGGCGATGACGCCGAGAATAATCCAGCTTAATATTGACATTTTTCCTCTCCGTTCCCCGCACCCGATTACTTCCACATTATTAAGCAAAGCTCAAGCCAACTTGAAAATCATGATTACGGAAAGCTCAAACCGGCTTGAAATTCGCCATGAATGCGTCATTGTCGGCGACGGACGGGCAATTTGACATGGAGATCCACAATGGGACTGTTTGACAATGCCGTTCCCGGCGGCAACGTTGCCAAGCCGCTGATGATCGCGCTCGGCGCACTTTTGGTGGGAAAAATGCTGAGTGGTGGAAGTTCCGCCCAGCCGGAGGCGGCGCAGAGCCCTGCCGCCGTCCCGCCTGATACAACCGCATCCGCCGACGGCGGACTGCTCGGCGGTCTGGGCGGCCTGCTCGACAAACTGAAGGACGCCGGCCACGGCAACGTCGCCAATTCGTGGGTCGGCACCGGTCAGAACCAGCCGATCAACCCCAACGATCTGGGCAGTGCTCTCGGCCCGCAGATCATTCAGGAGATCGCGCAAAGGACGGGTCTGAACCAGCAGGAATTGCTCCAGCAATTGTCCGCGGCCTTGCCCGGGCTTGTCGATCAGCTGACGCCGAACGGGCAAGTGCCGCAGCAGAACCAGCTCGCGTCCATATTCAGCAAATTCGCTAGCTGACGCCTTCCGCGCTGCCTGCGGTTCGGGACAACGATAACACAGATTAAGATGCGCGCCCGTTTGGACGCGCAACCTTGAATTAACGGCAAAGCGCTTCGCTTGGCGCTGCCTGTTTCGGGATCGTGCGCGAGGTGCCCGCGGCTGGGGGAAATCTGGAGCGGGTAGCGGGAATCGAACCCGCATATTCAGCTTGGAAGGCTGCTGCTCTACCACTGAGCTATACCCGCGCCCTTTCAGTCAGCATCGGATCCGCTCCGACGCTCGCTCTGCGTTTCAGGGCTTCCGGGCCGGCAGTGGTGGAGAGGGTTGGATTTGAACCAACGTAGGCATAGCCAACGGATTTACAGTCCGTCCCCTTTAACCACTCGGGCACCTCTCCAGTCTGCCGCCGGAGCCATGCAACGAGGCATCGACGCGTCGCGGCTGCCAAAGCAGCCCTTCCGCGAAGCGCCTTATGGCGGCAGCGCCCAAAACTGTCAACCGCAACAGCCCGGCAAAAAGCGCTGAATTTCGCACCTCGCCTGACATGCAGCTTATGCAGCTGT
This sequence comes from Mesorhizobium sp. M0166, assembly GCF_040322255.1. Lineage (NCBI taxonomy): Bacteria > Pseudomonadati > Pseudomonadota > Alphaproteobacteria > Hyphomicrobiales > Phyllobacteriaceae > Mesorhizobium > Mesorhizobium sp. M0166. The sequence goes on from NZ_JAMYTD010000027.1 coordinate 4,042, forward strand.
ATCCATGGCCGGACGACACGGCTATAGAAGCCGGCCATGAGCAACGATAACAAATCAAAGACCCCGAAAGACACCCACTACGCCAAGCTGCGCCGCGCGCATCGCGACGAGAAGAGCGGCGGCGCGCCGACGTTCAGGCCGCGCCAGCCAGTGCCGCCCGGCGAGAACCCGGCGGATGGGCTGGTGCGGCTCTACGGGCTGCACACGGCGCGGGCAGCACTCGACAATCCGCGCCGCAAGATCAGGAAGATGCTGGTGACGCGCAACGCTGCCGAGCGACTGGCAATCGCCGATCTCGGCGCTTTGCCCTTCAAGGCAGAACTGGTCGAACCCAGGGACATCGACAAGGTCACCGGCTCGGATGCCGTGCACCAGGGCGTGCTCATCGAGGCCGAGCCGCTGAAACCGAAGCGGCTCGATGCGCTTGGCGACGCCAGGCTGGTGCTGGTGCTCGACCAGATCACCGATCCGCACAATGTCGGCGCGATCCTGCGCTCGGCGGTGGCCTTCGGCGCCGGCGCACTGATCACCACGGCGCGCCACAGCCCGCAGGAATCCGGCGTACTGGCGAAGTCGGCCTCCGGCGCGCTCGAACACATCGATCAGATCGAGGTGAAGAACCTCGCCGACGCGCTGGGCCAGTTGCACGAGGCCGGATTCCAGACGATAGGGCTGGACTCGGACGGGCCGGCGGAGCTCGAAACGAGCTTTGCCGGAGAAAAGATCGCGTTGGTGCTTGGCGCCGAGGGCAAAGGCCTGCGCCAGAAAACGCGCGAAACGGTGACGACGCTCGCCCGCCTCGACATGCCCGGCGCCATCCGCTCGCTCAATGTGTCGAATGCCGCGGCGGTGGCGCTTTATGCGGCCCAAAGGTGGTTCGCGCGCGGCAAATAGGACGCAATGCATGTCATTGGATTTTGCCGTTCTCAATCCAGATGGACATATCGATCGATGCGTATCGGTAGGTCCCTCTGCGCATCATGAAATCGTGTCAATTGCAAACCAAAACGCGTTTGAACTCATACTGAAATTCGAAGATTTCTATGAGGACGCGACTCTTCCGATCGAATCCTTAACTTCCTTGACCAAGCAAGTTGAGGCACTTGGGCGAACTGAAGGAATGTCGGAGGAATCCAAAGATTTTCTGAAACATTTTGCCGATCTCATACGCTATGCGGTCGAACGAAGTCGGCCCATCGAAGCTATTGCAGACTAATTCACCTCACTCTCACCCAACCTCGTGGCCAGCCATCCGCTCCAGTGCCCGCACCAGTGCCGAATGATCCTCCTTGGCGCCGCCATTGGCTGCGCAGGAATTGAACAATTGCTGCGTGGACGAGGTGTTGGGCAGCGCAACACCAAGCGCCTTTGCCCCTTCCAGCGCGAGATTGAGATCCTTCTGGTGCAGCTCGATGCGAAAGCCGGGCGCGAAGCTGCGCTTGATCATGCGCTCGCCGTGCACTTCGAGAATGCGCGAGGCGGCCAGCCCACCCATCAGCGCTTGCCTGACCTTGGCCGGATCGGCGCCGGCTTTTGAAGCAAAGACAAGCGCTTCGGCAACGGCCTCGATGGTTAGCGCGACGACGATCTGATTGGCGACCTTGGTGGTCTGGCCGACGCCGTTCGGTCCGACCAAAGTGATGTTCTTGCCCAGCTTCTCGAAGATGGGCCTGGCGCGTTCGAAGGCCTTTTCCTCACCGCCGACCATGATGGTGAGCGACGCTGCCTTGGCGCCGACCTCACCACCCGACACCGGCGCGTCGAGATAGTCGCAGCCGAGATCGTTGATCTTTTTTGCGAATTCCTTGGTCTCGATCGGCGAGATCGAGCTCATGTCGATGACCAGCTTGCCTCTTGTCAGCCCGGACGCGACGCCGTTCTCGCCGAACAGCACATCGGCCACCTGCGGCGTGTCGGGAACCATGGTGATGACGATGTCGGCCGTTTTCGCGACGGCGCTGTGGCCGGTGATGGTCTTCAGACCCCTTTCGACGAGATCGGCCGGCGGTTTCGAGCGGTGGTCGCTGGCGAAGACGGTGTAGCCCGCGTCTAGCAGATGCCCCGCCATCGGCGCGCCCATGATGCCGAGGCCGATGAAGCCGATGGTTTCCATTTTGGTTCTCCGTTTCTTGTTAAGGCGGCGTTCCTGCGCGCGCCCCTCTGGCCTGCCGGCCATCTCCCCCACAAGGAGGGAGATTGGATGTCACCGCCGCTTTCGCCAATTTTCGAGGTCAGGAAAGTTTAAGGGCCGGCGCGGGAACTGCCGATCTCCCCACTCGTGGGGGAGATGGCCGGCAGGCCAGAGGGGGGCGCGCAGGAACGCGACGTGCGATACGTAGCGTCTACGCCGCCGCACTCCCCTGCCCAGCCAGCTCCCGAAACCACCCGAGCCCGGCTTCTGTTCCGCCCTTCGGCTTGTATTCCGCCCCGACCCAGCCGGAATAGCCGATGCGGTCGATGTGGCTGTACAGGAAGGGAAAATTGATCTCGCCCGTCCCCGGCTCATGACGGCCGGGATTGTCCGCAAGCTGGATATGCGCGATGCGGTTGAGGTTTGCCTCAATGGTACGGGCGAGATCCCCCTCCATGATCTGCATGTGATAGATGTCGTATTGCAGGAACAGGTTCTTCGAGCCGACGCGGTCGATCAGCCCCAGGGCCTGATCCGAGTAATTCAGGAAGAAGCCCGGAATGTCGCGGGTGTTGATCGGCTCGATCAGCAGCCGGATGCCGGCCTGCTCCAGCTTTTCGGCCGCGAAAGCCAGATTTTCGGCGAAGACGTCTTCCAGCACGGAGCGATCGACGCCCTGCGGCGCGATGCCGGCGAGGCAATTGACCTGTTCGCAACCCAGCGCGTGCGCATAGGTGACGACCTTGGCAATGCCTTGCCGGAACTCCGGCACGCGGTCCGGCAGGATCGCAATGCCGCGCTCGCCCTTGGCCCAGTCGCCGGCAGGCAGGTTGAACAGGACCTGCGTCAGCCCGTTCTTCTTCAACCTGGCCGCGACGACATCCGGGGCATGGTCATAAGGGCCGATATACTCGACGCCCTTGAAGCCGGCGCGGGCAGCGGCATCGAACCGGTCGAGAAAGTCATGCTCGGGAAAGAGCATCGAAAGATTGGCTGAAAACCGTGGCATGGCAGTAGTTCCTCATAAACGGCTTAATCGAGCATGACGATTGCCGTGGGGGCATCTTCGTGGTGTTCGGCAAGCTCCTCGAATTCGGTGATCTTGTCGATTTCGGTACCCATCGAAACATTGGTGACGCGCTCGAGGATGAATTCAAGCACGACCGGAACTTGGTGCTCGTTCATCAGCCGCTGCGCCTCCTCGAAGGCACCGGCGAATTCCTCCGGCCGGCGCACCCTGACCGCCTTGCAGCCCATCGCCTCGGCAACGGCGACGTGGTCGACGCCGTAGCCCGCCTCAGGCTCGTCTTTCCGGTTGACGTTCTCGAAGGCCAGGCTGACTTCGAAATCCATCGAAAAGCCGCGCTGCGCCTGGCGGATAAGCCCAAGATAGGCGTTGTTCACCACGACATGGATATAGGGCAATTTGTGCTGAGCGCCGGCCGCCAGCTCCTCGATCATGAACTGGAAATCATAGTCGCCGGACAGCGCGACAATGGGGCGGTCCGGATCGGCGGCGCGAACGCCGAGGGCTGCCGGCAACGTCCAGCCGAGCGGCCCGGCCTGGCCACAATTGATCCAGTTGCGCGGCTTATAGACATGCAGGAACTGCGCCCCGGCGATCTGCGACAGGCCGATCGTGGTGACATAGGTGGTGTCGCGGCCGAACGCCTTGTTCATCTCCTCGTAGACGCGCTGCGGCTTCAGCGGCACCTGGTCGAAATGGGTCTTGCGCTTCATTGTCTTCTTGCGCTGCCGGCATTCGCCGGCCCAGCCCGACCAGTCGCGCAATTTTCCGGCCGTCCTCCATTCGGTCGCGACGTCGAGCAGCATTTTAAGTGCTGCACCGGCATCCGAGACGACGCCAAGGTCCGGTGCGAAGACCCGGCCGATCTGCGTCGGCTCGATATCGACGTGGATGAACTTCTTGCCCTTGGTGTAGACGTCGACCGAACCGGTGTGGCGGTTGGCCCAGCGGTTGCCGATGCCGAAAACGAAATCGGCTTTGAGCATCGTCGCATTGCCATAGCGGTGCGAGGTCTGCAGCCCGCACATGCCTGCCATCAGGCGGTGGTCGTCGGGGATCGCGCCCCAGCCCATCAGCGTCGGAATGACAGGCACGCCGGTGACCTCGGCGAACTCGATCAGCAGATCGGACGCATCGGCGTTGATGATACCGCCGCCGGCGACGATGACAGGCTTTTCCGCCGCGTTCAGCATCGTCAACGCCTTCTCGGCCTGGGCGCGCGACAATGCCGGCTTGAACGGCACCAGCGGCTCGTAGGCATCGATGTCGAACTCGATCTCGGCCATTTGCACATCGACCGGCAGATCGATCAGCACCGGCCCCGGCCGCGATGAGCGCATCAGGTGAAACGCCTTCTGCAGCGTCATCGGCACCAGATAGGGTTCCATGACGGTGACCGCCCATTTGGCGACGGGTGCGGCGATCGCCGCAATGTCGACGGCCTGAAAATCCTCCTTGTTGAGACGCGCGCGCGGCGCCTGCCCGGTAATGCAGAGGATGGGAATTGAATCGGCGGCGGCCGAATAGAGGCCGGTGATCATGTCGGTGCCGGCGGGACCCGAAGTGCCGATGCACAGACCGATATTGCCCGATCTGGCGCGGGTAAACCCTTCGGCCATATGCGAGGCCGCCTCGACGTGACGCGCAAGGATGTGGCGGATACTGCCCCTCGCCTTCAGTGCCGAATAGAGCGGGTTGATCGCAGCACCTGGCACGCCGAAGGCACAGGAGATGCCTTCCTTTTCGAGAACGAGAACCGCTGCGTCGACTGCGCGCATCCTGGCCATGCCAGCCTCCACGAGATGTGTTGATGGCTGATAATGCCAGCGCGCCAATGATGTTTCAATTTTTTCAGAATATTTTTTCATTTCTAGAAAACAGCTACTATAATTTGAATTGATTGATTTTTTTGTTTTCCACGAATTCGCTCCGCAAATCGGTGAAAAACTTTTTCATTGCCTGTTGGGGCGAACAGGGCGAAGAATGGCCCGATGGAAAGCACCGAAAAACGTCAGCGCGGCCGCCCGCGCGCCTTCAACGGGCCGTCCGAGGCCGCCTCGGTGCAGTCGCTGGACCGGGCGCTGCGCATCCTGGCAATCGTCGCCGATGGCAGCGGCCTGTCGCTGAGCGAGATCGCCGCCAGTTCCGGTCTGCCGGCATCCACCGCCTACCGCATGCTGACGACGCTGGAGAACCATGGCATGGTCGAGTTCGACGGCACCGACCAGCTGTGGTCGATCGGCGTCGAGACCTACCGCATGGGCGCGGCGTTCCTGCGCCGCCGCAAGCTGGTCGACCGCGCCCGAATCGTCATGCAGGAATTGATGGAGAAGACCGGCGAGACGGCCAATCTCGGCGTCGCCGAGGACGATTGCGTCGTCTTCGTCAGCCAGGTCGAGACGCACCAGGCGATCCGCGCCTTCTTCCGGCCGGGCACGCGCAGCTCCTTCCATGCCTCGGGCATCGGCAAGGCAGTGCTGGCGCATCTCGAGCCGGAGCGCGTCGCCACCATCCTGCGCCGGGCCGGGTTGGAGCGCTTCACTGAAAACACGCTGTCCGACATCTCGGCGCTCGCCCGCGACCTGGTGACGATCAAATTGCGCGGCTGGTCGGTCGACGACGAGGAGCGGCATCCGGGCATGCGCTGCGTCGCCGCCGCCATCTTCAACGAATTCGGCGAGCCGATCGGCGGCGTTTCGGTCTCCGGGCCGACGGTGCGGGTCACGCCGGAACGGCTGGCCGAGATCGGCCCGCTGGTGCGCGATGCAGCAGCGGAGGTGACGAGGATGATCGGCGGCCTGCCGACCCCTCCCGGCCTTGGCAGCGAACCGAGCGCATGGCAGCGCTGACCAGCGCCGATGGTGCGACATCTGCCAGGATGGCCAGAGCTAGGCCCCGGGCACCGCGCTCTTGGTCGACAGGTCGTAGAAATCAAGCAGCATCGCCAGCCCAACTCCGCAGGCGGTGAAGATGAGGCCGGCAATGAAGATACGATTGGCGCGCTCATAAACGCGCCGTTGTAGAGACGTTAAGTCGAGCAGCAACCGCAGCGCTCGTATCTGCAGGGCAATGCCGATCAAAATCGGCACGACTGCGGCCAGGTGATAGATTTCCCATGGTATCGGGTTGGCGGCCCAATGCGTGATGAAGCCCAACGAGAACGCCAGCAGGATGCCGACGGTGGTGATTGTGCCGTTGCGGAAAACCGTCTCGATCGGCTGTTCGTTCGGATCGTGCTCGCCCAAGCGCCCTCTCCCTATTTCGGCTTGGCAGTAGATTGCCGTTCGGCCTGTAGATTAGGGTGCTGCGAAACCCCTGTACATCGGCAAGAGCCGAACGGCGGGATAAGGCAGTCTTCGGTGTTGGCGGTTGGCGAAAGCCGTGCGGCAATCCAATCTCCCCCCTTGCGGGGGAGATGTCCGGCAGGACAGAGGGGGGTGGGAAGGATCGCCGGCTTCGATGTTTAGCCACTCCAACTGGAATTGGCGTAGGGCTTGATTGTCATCTATTGACAGGTAGTGCGGGACAGCACCCCCCTCTGCCCTGCCGGGCATCTCCCCCGCAAGGGGGGAGATTGGCAGTTTCATCGACGGCGCCCAATTCGAAAATGATGCGCTATGCCGACGGTGGCGGTCGACCATTCGAATAGGAGCCCAGACACACAGAAAAAGCGGCAGTGGGGTGCCCCTTCTTCCGGTTGCCTGAAACGGTCACCTCCTCTCAAAGCTGGCATAGTGGCTCTCAAAGCTGGCATAGTGGCTCTCAAAGCCGGCAGCGATGGCGATAGCCGTCGTGGCCGACATAGGTGTCCGAGTACGGGTCGTAGCTCTGGTAGCGATTGAGGCAGCGCCGGACGTGCCAGGAGTCGCCGTCTTCCTCGATATAGACAGTGCGCGGCTGGGCCAGCGCGCTGCCGAGCAGGAAGCCGCCGACACCTGCGGCAATGCCGATGCCGAGGTGCTTGTGCTTGTGATGGGCGGCCGACGGCTGAACGGTGCCGACCAGCATGGCGGCGGCGACAGTGGTGGCGACGAGGCCGGAAACGATGGGGCGATTGAACATGACGATCTCCTTGTTGTGGGAGGCGATCCAACCGCCTCTTGACCATCAGTCGTCCCGACAAGGAAAAAGGTTCGAAGATCTTTTTTGATTTTTTCTCGACGGGGGAAATCGGCCGGTCCGGTGCTGTCAGCCGCGCGACCATGAACGGTCGCGCCGTTCGACAGTTCACCGGAACAATCGGCAGGCCTCAGCCCATCCCGGTGATATGGCGAAGCCAGAAGGCGAGCGCGATAAAGCCGATGATGGTGGTGACGCCGGTCCAGTCGATATTGGCGCGCTTCAGATCCTTGATAAGCTTCACCAGGAGAACCCAGGCCACGATGACGAGCGGGAGAATGATGACAAACCTGATCATGCGACAGCCTCGCTGATGCGATTGCACCTTCGATCAATATAGGGAGCGAATTGGCCGTTTTCAGGACGCCCTAGCGGCAGAACCGGCGCGTTCGCCGGGAACCGAAAAACGGAGTTTTGTCTTTACTGGCGCAGCAAATATGCTAACCGGAGCGCCGTGCCCTTGTAGCTCAGCTGGTAGAGCAGCGGTTTTGTAAACCGAAGGTCGGCGGTTCGATCCCGTCCGGGGGCACCAGTACCGGGCTTCTTGAGACCTCTGGGGCGCTTGATATCTGCTCATCCCCGATATCCACAGGCCGGGGCCGTCAGGATCGGTAGCACATCAGCTTCAACACATATATTCCCTGGCGGAAACCATAGTTCCCTAGCGGAAAACCTAGGAGTCTTCGTTGGAGCAGAAACGCACGACCGCCCCCTTCATCAACGGAATGTTTGGTGGCCTTGTCGTCTTCGCCTTCGCGCTTGGTTTCCGTTTCCTGATAAGTCCCGATCCCGATCCAGCATCAAGAGCAACGACAAGCCTTTCCGTACTGGCCTTTGCGATTTGTTTCGGCGCGGCATTCCTTCGCGAGCATCGACGCCAGATTGCCGCCGCCAGAGAATTCTTAAGCCGCCCAAGAACCAATTAGGCTCGCGCGTTCCGTCCCCGTCGGGGAACCACAAACTTTGCCTGAAATTGCCGGCTTAATCTGACACCGGATTGCGCTTTGGCATCTCATACCAGGAGACGCCGAACCTATTCGTGTCTCGCCCTTACAGTGCCAGCATTTCGGCCCTCCCCGGGCCATTTAACAGCATTCGATTCAATTGCTTCTGTGTATATTAGCACTCGCTCAATTAAGCGCGCCGACAATGTCCGTGCGGCGGGCCAAAACCAACGGGTGTTGTCATGCGAAGTGATTTCGCCGCGGCGCGCGAGCTTTTGGAGTGCGCACAAAACCGCCTCTGCGGCGCGGATGAAACGAGCCGACGCGTCAACGAGGCCCTCGACGCGCTGATTGAAGAAATAGCCATCGCGGAATTCCGCAAGGCGCCACTGACGGTCGTGCCGTTTCCGCGGGCGCGGCCGCCCAAGCATGTTCGGTAGAGCGTCGGTCGCCCGCGTTGACGAAGAGCCGGCAACTGGTGTTTCCGCAATCGCCCGTTCGAGCGTCGTTGAACGACCAAGCCTTTGACGATAGAGTTGCCGGGCAGTGGTGCTCGGAAACTCCGGAGCCGTTCCATGTCACGCTGTGGAGATGTCTACGAGAACAAGGTGACTGGCGAATATGCAGTCATCCTGCGTGGCACCGAAGACCGCGGCCAGGGACCTGGCATCGCTCATCTGACCGCCCGGCCGGGAGCCGCCGTGGTGGGCGAGCACTTCCACCCGACCCTGACAGAACGGTTTACCGTCCTGCGTGGCCAACTCGACGCTTGCATCGCAGGGAAGACCTTGTCCCTGGGGCCTGGCCAATCCGCCACGGTCGAAGCAGGCGTCGCACATGATTGGTGGAACAGCAGCAAAACCGAAGAAGCGCATGTGCTGGTCGAAGTCGACCGGGCGCCAGGTGCGGACAATGTCGACCCGAACCGTTTCGAGTTGCTGATCGGCATGCTCTTCGGCCTGGCCAATGCCGGCAAGGTGGACAGAAAAGGCAGACCTTCACCGCTTCAGGCGGCGGTCATTGCCAGGGAATTTGCCGACGTGATCGTCTTCACGCACCCGCCACCTGCGATTCAGCGAGTGGCGCTGGGAATCCTGGCGCCACTCGGCCATCTGCTCGGCTATCGCGCGATCGACCCCGTCTACTGCAAGCCGCACGGGCATGTCACGCCGGCTCCTGAAATCCTCGCTCGAGCAGGCCTAGTAGCCGGGTGATCCGGGTCCACACTGGGCGCCCGGCATTTTTGTCGGCAGCCATACATAGGACTCGCGGCAAGCTCTATGAAGCACTCGCGACCTGACCGGATATCGCGGCCATGTCGAACGTGTTTCTCACCCTGACCGACTTGTAGACGTAGGCGACCCAAATCCCGGTCAGGACAAAAGAAACTACGGGCATTACCAGCGCATCCCCTGCAAGCACCAAGCTCACAGGAGCACTCATAACCGCTGAGGTCCACGCCGCGTCCAGAATAAACACGATTGGTATTGCAAACCACTGACACAGGAATAGCTGCTTGAAGCGGGAACTCCGCCGAAGCATTGCCACGAACACAATCACCTGAAGCACCAGAAACGCCAGCAACAGGGCAACCTCGCCGTAGACCGCCAAGGTGCCATTGGGGAGCGTCATTAGCTGTCGATAGCCCTCGCTCGAAGAGAACAGCTCAGCCAGCGTGCGGAAAGGTGCCAAGCACTGTCCAATCGCCAGCAGCATGAGCCAGCCTCCGAAACCTACGAGAGCCGAAGGATCCTGTAATGGCTTTGCGGCTGACCGAACGGCAAAGAAAACAGGCACGCCGATCAGCAGCAGCAGTATAGCCCAATGCCAGATGGAAATCTGCATCCAATCCCTCCCTTGATGCTCTTTTAGGTTGTATCAGATTTCAACCTCAACTCAAGAGGCAACATCGAAAGGAAGCGCTGCTTGCAAGACCCGTCAACACCATATTTCTGGCACGATGCTATTTCCGGCAGGATGCTGCCATGTCGCGAACTCTGATCGTCGTTGGCCTCAGCATAGTCGCCATAGGCCTGCTGTGGCCTTGGTTGGCCCGGACCGGCCTTGGCAGGCTGCCCGGCGATATCGTGATCGAGCGTGAGAACTTCAGGCTTTATGTCCCCATCACCACGGGGATACTGGTCAGCATCGTGCTCTCGGCCATTCTATGGCTGATCAACCGTTAGGCGATGCTCCGGGCGATTTGTGTTGCAGGCCCTACTCGCTCTTGATCTTCTTACACTCCGATCGCTGCCACCAATATCCGGTTCTGCCTCCGTATCGCCGTGCGCAACTCTGCAATCCTCGCCTCCTCGCGCTTCACGAATTCGATGAACATCATGTTCATGTTGTTGAAGATGAGTTCGCCGAGCGCCGGCCCGTCGATGTCGCGGCGCACCAGGCCGAGCGCCTGTAGCCTGGTGATCAGCGCACGGATCTGCTCGGTCAGTGCGCTGTCGAGCGCGGTGTAGGCCTGGCCGAACGGGCTGTCCGGCAATTGCGTCGAGATCGCCATCGCCTGCCGCCACATCTCCTTGCTGAGATAATGCAGCGAGTGCTCGATATAGATGCCGAGCAGCGTGTCCAGCGCGTCGCCGACATTTGCCGGCGGGTTGGCCACCACTCCGCGCCCGGCATTGAGCACCTCGTTGACCTCCATCGAAACGATCGCGCCGAGGATGTCGCCTTTGTTCTGGTAGTAGTTATAGATGGTGCCGACCGAGACTTCGGCCTGCGCGGCGATGGTTTCGATCTTGGCGCCTTCATAACCGGCATCGCGGAAAAGCGCCGCCGCCGCCTCGATGATGCGGCGGTGCCGATCCGCCTTCTGCCTTGCCCGCAATCCGCTCATAGCGGCTGTTTGCCACAAAAACAGAATTGACTCAATTTTAGAATTGGTTCAATTTTTTGCTACACGCCAAAAAGGCAAGGGAGAACACTCGATGTCCGTCAATCCAAAGACCCCCAACCCAACCGTCAGGAATCCGCTTTCCGTTCTGAAGAGCCATCTCCAGGGCGCGTGTGCCGCGGCAGCCCTGCTGCTGGCGGCGGGCAGCCTCGCTCAGGCGCAGGACCTCAACGCGCTGATCTGGTGCGATCACGCCGATCCGGCACTGTTGCAGCCGTTCGAGGAGGCGAACGGCGTCAAGGTCAATGTCAAGGAATTCGAAGGCACCGGCGCTGGCCTGGCCATCGTCGAACAGTCGCAGCCCGGCGACTGGGATGTGATGGTGATCGACAGCATCGACGTGCCGCGCGGTGTCGAAAAAGGCCTGTTCGAACCGCTGCCGGAAGACAAGCTGCCGCTGTCCGACCTCTTCCCGCAGGTGAAGATGGATAGCTCTACCGTGGTCGACGGCAAGCGTTACGGCATCACCGAAAAGTTCGGCTACAACACGATCGGCTACAACAAGACCAAGGTCGACCCGGCCGACATGCAGTCGATGGCTGCGCTGACCGGCGACAAATACAAGGGCAAGATCGCCATCTACGATTATTACCTGCCGGTCATCGGCATGGCCGCACTGGCGATCGGCAAGAAGACGGCGGAACTGACCGAAGCCGACCTTCCCGCCATCAAGGAAGAGCTGCTCAAAATGAAGGCCAACGCCAAGCTGGTCGGCGAAGTGACCGCCAGCCAGACGGCGCTGGCGACCGGCGAGGTCGATATACTGGTCGGCGGCGGCGAATGGGTGACGGCGGGGCTGGCCAAGGAAAACCCGGCGCTGGACTTCTCTATCCCGAAAGAAGGCGCCGTGCTGTGGTCGCAGTCGCTGGCAATGTTCAAGGATTCCAAGAACAAGGAGTTGGCGCTTAAATTCATCCAGTACATTATGAGCCCCGAAGGCCAGGCGCGGCTCGCGACCTCGTCCTGCTATTGGGGCATGCCGGCCAACGCCAAGGCGGCGTTGAGCGACGAGCAGAAGAAGATCCTGCGCTTTGACGAGCAGCCGGAGTTCCTCGCCCGCGCCCAGTCCTATCCGGCGCCGAACGCCGATCTCGACAAGAAGATGCAGGACGTCTGGACCGAAATGCTGCAGGCGCAATGACTGGCTGCCGGCCGTGAACGCCGTCAACAGCGGGCGTGCCCTGCCCTGGGCGCTGGTCACGCCGGCGCTCGGCTGGACGTTGCTGTTCTTCGTGCTGCCCTTCGTCGCCATGGCCGTATCCAGCCTGACGGCGCATGAAGGCGGCGGCTTCACGCTGTCCAACTACAGCCAGTTCTTTGCCAATCCATCTTACTGGCAGGCGATGGTGAACTCGCTGCAGGTCACCGCCATCGTTACTCTGATTTCGGTGCTGCTCGCCTATCCCTTTGCCTGGATTCTGGCCGAACAGGTGCCGGAGCGCTGGCAGCGGCTGGCGCTGATGCTGGCGGTGCTGCCGTTCTGGACCTCCTATGTCGTGCGCTCCTATTCGTGGCTGCTGGTGCTGGCGCAGAACGGCGTCGTCAACCGCGCGCTGACCGGCTCTGGCCTGTTCGGCGAACCGCTGCAGCTCGCCAATACGCGGCTAGCGACCGTCACCGGCTTCGTGCATTTCTTCGTCATGCTGCTGACGCTGACGATCTTCGCCAATCTGAAGCAGCTCAGCCCAAGCTACCGCAAGGCCGCCGCCGACCTCGGCGCCGGGCCGGTGCGCACATTCCTGCATGTCGTTCTGCCGCTGACGCTGCCCGGCATCATGGTCGGCGCCTTCCTCACCTTTGTGCTGTGCATCGGCGACTACATCACGCCGCAGATCCTCGGCGGCAACAACGAGCTGTTGATGCCGCAACTCGTCATGATGCAGATCGGCCGGCGCGGCGACTTTCCGCTCGCCTCGGCGCTGTCGATCATCCTGATGGCGGTGGTCACCATCGCCTATCTCGCCTGCGCCCGCTGGCTGAAGATCGAACGGGCCTGACCATGCGCGCGCTCATCCGCACTGTCTCGAGTCTCTATGCCCTCGCCATCTATGGCTTCATCTTCCTGCCGGTGGTGGTGCTGGTGCTGTTTTCGCTGCAGGCAACGTCGTTTCCGATCCCGCCCTTCACCGGGCCGTCGCTGCTCTGGTACGAGGCCGTGCTCGCCGACACGCGGCTGACTTCGGCGCTGGTCAATTCGCTGCTGGTGGCGGTCGTCTCGTCGGCTGCCGCCGTTACGCTCGGCTTCCTCTCCGCCTGGGGTTTTGCGCGCTTCGCCTTGCCGGGCTCGGGCCTGATGCGCGGGCTGATCACGCTGCCCTTGACCGTCAGCTATCTCATCATCGGCATGGGGCTGCTGGTGCTGTTCAATTGGGCCGGCGTGCCGAAGTCGCTCACTGCCGCCGGCATCGGTCATGTGGTGATCAATCTGCCGCTCTGCTTTGCCATCGTCTACAGCCAGATGGGCGACCATCAGATCAATATCGAGCGCGCGGCGCGCGACCTCGGCGCGCCCGAATGGAAGGTGCTGCTTTTGATCACGGTGCCTGTCATGGCGCCGGCCATCTTCGCCGGCTTCTTCCTGTCGATGACCTTCTCCTGGGACGAATTCGTCATCTCGTTCCTGTTGACGCGCTTCGACACGACGCTGCCGGTCGAGATCTGGAACCTGCTGCGCTCCGGTCTCAATCCCAAGACCAACGCCGTCGGCTCGCTGGTCTTCGCCGTTTCCATCGTACTGGTGGTATTGTTCGAGCTGATGCTGTTGCGGAGGAAGCCGGCATGAGTGCGCCACTGGTCGATATAAGCTCTGTCTCGCATCGCTTCGGCCAGCACACCGTGCTGAAGAACGTCTCGCTGACGATCGAGCCTGGCAGCTACACGATCCTGCTCGGGCCGTCCGGCTCCGGCAAGACGACGCTGCTGTCCATCCTCGGCGGCTTCGTCACGCCGAGCGAAGGCAAGGTGCTGATCCGCGGCGAGGACTGCACCGCCGTGCCGCCGGCGAAGCGGCCGACGACGACCGTGTTCCAGGACTATGCGCTGTTCCCGCATATGAGCGTCGGCAGCAATGTCGGCTTCGGCCTGCGCATGCAGGGCGTCGATGGCGCAACCCGCGCAGCGAGAGCGCGCGAGGCGCTGGCGCTGGTTGGCCTCGCCACCGCCTTCGACAAGAAGCCGCACCAGCTTTCAGGCGGTCAGCGGCAGCGCGTGGCACTGGCGCGCGCCCTGGTGGTCGAGCCGGCGGTGCTGTTGCTCGACGAGCCGCTCGGCGCGCTCGACCTGAAATTGCGCCGGCAGATGCAGGACGAATTGAAGGCGATCCAGAAAAGAGTCGGCACCGCTTTCATCCACGTCACCCACGACCAGGAAGAGGCGATGGCGCTGGCCGACCATTGCGTGGTGATGAATGACGGGCGCATCGAGGACGAAGGACCGCCCGAGCGCGTCTATGCACGGCCGGCGACGCGCTTTTCCGCGACTTTCATGGGCGAAAGCACGCTGATATCGGGAACGGTGACCGAGGCGAAGAGCGGCAAGATCACCGTCACCACGAAGCTTGGGCCGCTCTCGCTGGCCGGCACATTGCCGGTCGGCTCGACCGTTGCGCTGGCCATCCGGCCTGAGCACCTTGTCCTCGGCACGGCCGGGGGCGCCGTGGCGCTTGGCATGGCCAAGGTCAGCGACGTCGTCTTTCAGGGCAGCTTCAAGCGTGTGCTGGGGACCTCCGCGGCCGACCCGGCGCTGCACTTCATCGCCAAGGTTCCCGCCGTATCGGCCGTCCAGCCGGGCGACGTGGTCGCGGTATCGTGCGATGCTGGCGACATCATCCTGCTTGCGGACTGAACATGAGCGCGCTTCCAACCATCGACGCTCCTAACTGGTACGAAACCATCCGTATGGGCGATGGCGTGACGCTGATCCACGAGCCGTGGATCAAGCCATTCTTCCGCTGCAACATCTGGCACGTGCGCGGCCGCGACCGCGATCTGCTGTTCGACACCGGCCTCGGCCATTTCAGCCTGCGGCGCCACGTGCCGCTGGTCACGGAGCGCAAGCTCACCTGCGTGGCCAGCCACACGCATTTCGACCATATCGGCTGCCATCACGAATTTCCCGACCGCTGCGTGCACCCGGCCGAGGCCGAGATCCTCGCCGATCCGCGCAATGAGTGGACGGTCGCCGACCGCTATGCCACCGACGCAATGTTCGACGGCATGCCGCAAGGCTGGGATACGGCACGCTATCGGATCCTGCCCGCACCAGCCGGCCGCTTGCTCGAGCAAGGCGATATCCTCGATCTCGGCGACCGTGCCTTCGAGGTCATCCACACGCCCGGCCATTCACCCGGCGGCATTGCGCTCTACGAAAACAGGACGGGCATCCTGTTTTCCGGCGACATCATCTATGACGGCCCGCTGATCGACGACGTCTATCACTCCGATATCGACGACTATGTCGCATCGCTGCTGCGCATGCGCGATCTCGAGGTCTCGGTCGTGCACGGCGGCCATTTCCCGAGCTTCGGCAAAGTCCGCTATCGCCAGCTTGTCGACGAGTATCTCGCGCAAAAGCGCCAAGCCGGCTGCCATCTGCTCGCCCGATAAGGACCAGCGTTACAGCGTCAAAGCGCCCTTTGCGGACAGGGTGTCCCCGCCGCGTCGCCGCAGCGTGATGCCGTGGGCTCGGGTCTAAAACTCTTTTCCTCCGACTGGCGCACCAGTTCCGCGAAAGCCAGGGCAAAACTTGCCAGCATCAGGAATACGATAATCAAGCGTGCCAGCGGCAATAGATCGGCCTCGACTGGTTAGCCCCCACGCCGCCCGTCCGCTGCCGGCTAACATGATCGATCCGGCTTTACGAGAGTTTAAGGCGGGTCTTAACCATCACATCATTTTGTCCTCCGACATGATGCGCGAGTGCGGCTTGTTTGGCGGCCAACTCAAGGCACCTCCCTCCCTTTGCAGAAATGCCCACCCATGCTAACCCGGCGCTGGCGCGGCCCAGCAACCGGTCGCCGCCAATCGGTCGCCAAACGGTCATCGCCAATCGGTTGTCGTTGAGAGCCATGAGCAAAACCGCCAGCCGTTTCGCCTTCGTCTCATCCGGTACAGCCGACGCCAATGCGGCGCTGGAAAGCCTTTCGGCACGTTACGGCCAGGCATCCGTCGAAGAAGCCGGGATCGTCGTGGCGCTCGGCGGCGACGGCTTTTTGCTGCAGACCTTGCGCGAGACGATGAGCACGGGAAAGAAGGTCTACGGCATGAACCGTGGCACCATCGGTTTCCTGATGAACGAATACCGCGCCAGCGGCTTGACCGGGCGCATTGCGGCGGCCGTTGCCGAAACGATCCGTCCGCTGGAGATGCAGGCGGTGACGGCGGAGGGCGAGACGATTTCGGCGCTGGCGATCAACGAGGTCGCGCTTTGGCGCCAGTCCTACCAGACCGCCAAGATCCGCATCACCGTGGATGGGCAAGAGCGGCTGGAGGAATTGCACTGCGACGGCGTGATGATTGCGACGCCGGCCGGCTCGACCGCGTATAATCTGTCGGCGCACGGGCCGATCCTGCCGCTCGACGCTCCGCTGCTGGCGCTGACCCCGGTCAGCCCGTTTCGTCCGCGCCGCTGGCGCGGCGCGCTGCTGTCCAACAAGGCGATCGTGCGTTTCGACATTCTGGAGCCGGAAAAGCGGCCGGTAAACGCCGCCGCCGACCACACCGAGGTCAAGGCGGTGACCACGGTCACGGTGAGGGAATCGCCGACGGCAACGGCGACGCTGCTGTTCGATCCCAACCATTCGTGGAACGAGCGCATTCTCGCCGAACAGTTCAGGTATTGAGCCGGCGCAGCAGCCACTGCGCAAATTAAGCATCGCGATTAACGCTACGACTTCACAATCGCGCCAATGCCGCCCGTTTGTGTTGACAAATCGTGGGCTTGCGCCTACCTGCAATACCAATCTTGCAGGCGCGCGGCGCTTGCCGCGACTGCTTATGTTGCGCCCCCGAACCAGCCAAAGACAGCCAAACTTGTCCTCAGACACCCAGATCGCTCAAGAAGCGTTGACCTTCGCAGACCTCGGCCTGTCGCCGAAGGTCCTTTCCGCAGTTACCGATGCCGGCTACACCGAGCCGACGCCGATCCAGGCTGGTGCTATCCCGCACGCCTTGCTCGGCAAGGACGTGCTGGGCATTGCCCAGACCGGCACCGGCAAGACGGCGTCCTTCGTCCTGCCCATGCTCACCCGGCTGGAAAAGGGCCGCGCCCGCGCCCGCATGCCGCGCACGCTGATCCTCGAGCCAACGCGCGAGCTCGCCGCGCAGGTCGAGGAAAACTTCGTCAAATACGGCAAGAACCACAAGCTCAACATCGCGCTGCTGATCGGCGGCGTGTCCTTCGACGAGCAGGACAAGAAGCTCGAGCGCGGCGCCGACGTGCTGATTGCGACCCCCGGCCGTCTGCTCGACCATCGCGAGCGCGGCAAGCTCCTGCTCAACGGCGTCGAGATCCTCGTCATCGACGAGGCCGACCGCATGCTCGACATGGGCTTCATCCCCGACATCGAGCGTATCTGCGAGATGATCCCGTTCACCAGGCAGACGCTGTTCTTCTCTGCGACGATGCCGCCGGAGATCACCAAGCTCACCGAGAAATTCCTGCACGCGCCGGTGCGCGTCGAAGTGTCGAAGGCAGCATCTGCCGCCACCAACATCATCCAGCGGCTGGTGAAATCCGGGCCAAAGCCCTGGGACAAGCGCGAGACGCTGCGCAATCTGATGAAGGCCGAGGATGCCGAGCTGAAGAACGCCATCATCTTCTGCAACCGCAAGATCGAAGTATCGGAGCTGTTCCGCTCGCTGCTGAAATATGATTTCGACGCCGGCGCTCTGCACGGCGACATGGACCAGCGTGCGCGCATGCAGATGCTGGCCAATTTCCGCGACGGCAAGCTGCGCTACCTCGTTGCTTCGGACGTCGCGGCGCGCGGCCTCGACATTCCCGATGTCAGCCATGTCTTCAATTACGACGTGCCGATCCACGCCGAGGATTACGTCCACCGCATCGGCCGTACCGGCCGCGCCGGACGCTCCGGCAAATCCTTCACCATCGCGACCAAATCGGACACCAAATACATCGACGCCATCGAGCGGCTGATCGGCACCAAGATCGAATGGCACGACGGCGACCTGTCGACGGTCGTCGCCAGCGAGGGCGGCGAGGATGAGGCCCCGCGCCGTGGCCGCGGTGCACCACGCCGCGCCGGCCGAAAGGACGACGCCAAGGACAGGGGCGAACGCAAACCGCGTGAACGCCAGGCCAAACGTGGCGAGGAAACGGCGCCGGAAGCGGTTAGCGAGGAACAGCCGGTCGTGGCCGAAGCCGCCGTCGCCGACATTGGCGAGCGGCGTACCCGCAAGGACGCGATCCGCTCCGAAAACACCGAACGCAAAGCTTCGCCCGATCGCAACGAACGGCGCGCGCCGGAACCCGGCGACACCAGGCCACAGCGCGAGCGCCCTGCCCGCCAGCGTCAGGAAGACAATGACGCAACCGTCGGCTTCGGCGACGACATGCCAGCCTTTATGCGCATCGTCGCCAAGGTCTGAGACGGCGTTCGCGCGTACACCGACGCGCAGTTCCTTCCAGATGACACCCTTCCGTGGCACATTTCCAGGGCTTGCATCGCTTTGCGCTAAAGGTTCTTGAGCTCCAGGCGGGATGCCAGCAGGTCCAGAAAAGCGCGAACTTTGGCCGAGGACGATCTGCCTTCCGGCCACACGGCGTGTATTGGCACCGGCACTGGCTCGAATTCGGTCAGAACCAGTTCCAGGCGGCCATCGTCCACGAGGTGTTTTACCTGCCAAAGCGGCGAGTAGCCCAAACCCAATCCGTGAACCGCGGCCGCATAGATCGATATCATCAAATTCGACCGGAAGGTGCCCGCGACCTTCACCGGCCGGGGCTTACCTTCAATCTGAAACATCCATTCGCCTGGGCGGCCGTCGACGGTTCGTACGATGCATTCATGCTCACGCAATTCGAGCGGATGGGCCGGTCGGCCTTGTTGCTGGAAGTAGGCAGGTGCGCCGAACACCACGCGCCGCAGCGCCCCCAGGCGCTTCGCACGTAAATTGGAATCCGGCAAATTGCCGATCCTTACCGCCAGATCGAGACCCTCGGCATCAAGATCGACAAATTCGTCGGAAAGCTGGAGGTCAACCTCGACCCGGGAATATGTCCGCATATAGTCGGCGATAACCGGCACGAGGAAGTCCGGGCCGAACAGAACCGGGGCACTCACACGCAGGATGCCGGATGGCTCCGACCGTCGATTGGCTGCTTGAAGCCTGGCTTCGTTAATTTCCTCGACGGCGGGTTTGATGCGCTGGAAAAAGACCGCTCCGGCTTCGCTCGGCGTCGAGCGGCGTGTCGTCCTGTGCAGAAGCTCGACCCCGATTGATTCCTCCAATGTCGCCAGGGACCGACTGATCGACTGCAGCGAGCGGTTCAGCCGGCGTGCTGCAGCCGTCAGGCTGCCATGTTCGACAATGGCAATGAAGGCTTCGAAATCATCTATCCGGCTCATCGCCTATTTCTCCCGAAAATCGAGAGAAACTATCGCAAAATCGATGAATTCTAACGAAGTTCGCCAGACTTTATCTTCCCCGCATTGGCCGAAAGGCAGACTCGAGGGAAGGAGATCGTCATGCGAACACCCAGTCCAACCATCCTGGTCGTAGGCGCCGCAGGCCGCGTTGCCGGCTTGGTGGTGCCTGAACTCGTCCGCCGCAATGCCGGGGTTCGGGCGCTTGTTCGTGACGCCGCGAGTGCCGAAAAAGCCCGGAAAGCCGGCGCATCCGAGATCGCGATCGGAGATCTGCGCAACCATCAGAGCCTTGAGCAGGCCGTGAAAGGTGTCGACGGTGTCTTCCACATCGGACCGGCCTTTGCTCCCGACGAAGCCGCCATGGGGGTTGCCATGGTTGAGGCAGCGGCGCGAGCAGACGTTCGAAAGTTCGTCTTTTCGTCGGTGATCCAGCCCACCAATACGAGGCTGGAAAACCATGCAAGCAAGATACCCGTCGAAGCTGCCCTCTATTCGACAAACATGGAATACACCATTCTGCACCCGGCCAATTTCATGCAGAATATCGCGGCCGCCTGGCCGTCCGTTGTCGAGCACGGCGTTTTCGCCGAGCCGTTTCCAAAGACGGCGAAGCTCGCCCGCGTCGACTACCGCGATGTCGCTGAAGTGGCGGCGATCGCACTGACCGAAGCGCGTTTGTCCTATGCGACCCTCGAGCTGTGCGCCGACGGTATGCACAGTCGCGAAGAGGTCGTCGCCATGATGAGCCAAGCGCTTGGCCGGCCGGTTTCGGCGGGCGAGCCGACATTTCAGGACTGGGCGGCGAAG
Source organism: Mesorhizobium sp. M0166 (assembly GCF_040322255.1). Taxonomy (NCBI): domain Bacteria; kingdom Pseudomonadati; phylum Pseudomonadota; class Alphaproteobacteria; order Hyphomicrobiales; family Phyllobacteriaceae; genus Mesorhizobium; species Mesorhizobium sp. M0166. The sequence continues at coordinate 24,586 of NZ_JAMYTD010000027.1, forward strand.
GCCCGCCTTCCCTATACCGACCGCCAGTTGCAGATGCTGGCCAAAGTACACAGCCACTACGCCAAATACGGCCTCGGCGGGAACAGCCTGACGTTGCGCGCCGCGCTTGGCCGCGAGCCGCGTTCGCTGCGAAGCTTCATTCGGGAATTGGCGCTGCAGACGGCATATGCCGCCTGATCGTCCTCACAACGCTTACGCACATTTTTGATTGGAAGATTTCGATGCAAGCATCACCGGACCGAGCCTTCAAATTGAGAAAGCTGCCGCCCTCCTACGGCGCGGTGGTGATGCCGTTGGTTCTTTCAATTCTGATGTCCTCGATTGTCTCGGCGGTTTCGACGGCAATCGGCGCAGGCTGGACGAACGGGTTTATAGCGGCCTGGAGCTATGCATGGGGCGCTTCATGGCTTGTCGCGTTTCCCAGTCTGCTGATCGTGCTTCCGATCGTGCGCCGGATCGTTGCCGCGATTGTCGATCAGCCGGCCCGGTCCTGACATCACGAACCCCGTCCTGACATCACGAACGAAGGGCGCCGGCGGCCGGCGGTCCGCCACAACCATTTAGAGCGGCCCCTTTGCGGGGCCGCTCCCGGTTCGGGCGCTTGCCTCAGGTGAGCGGCGACAGCTGGATCTCGACGCGGCGGTTCTGAGCCCGGCCGGCAGCGGTCGCGTTGGAGGCGATCGGACGCGTCTTGCCGAAGCCGGTGACGGCGAAGCGGCGGGAATCGACGCCCTGTCCAGACAGATAGTTGGCGACCGCCAATGCGCGCCGCTGCGACAGGTCGAAATTGTGCTCGTCGCTGCCGGTCGAGTCGGTGTGGCCGAACACGTCGACCGTGGTCTGGCGGAACTTTTTCAGCACAAGGGCCACTGAATTCAGCACCGGATAGAAACCGGCCTTCACCGCATCCTGGTCGACGTTGAAGGTGATGTCGGACGGCATGTTGAGGATGATCTGGTCGCCGGTGCGGGTGACGCTGACGCCGGTGCCCTGAAGCTGCCGGCGCAGTTCGGCCTCATTCTGGTCCATGGTGGCACCGATGGCACCGCCGGCAAGCGCACCGATGCCCGCGCCGATCAGCGCGTTGCGGCGGTCGTTGCCGCCGGCAAGCATGCCGAGCCCGGCACCCGCCAAAGCACCGAGACCGGCGCCGGCAGCGGTGTTGGAAACCTTCTGTTCCCCGGTGTAGGGATCGGTGGTGCATGCGCTCACGAGCACAGCCGTCGCCACGACGGCGAGCACAATCTTTTTCATACGGTGGTCCCTCTCCATTCCACGGCCGCGCAACGGCGCACCGCATCAGCCCTTCCAGCAGACTTGTAACATGAAATGCGGCGAAAAGCGGACCAGCAAAAGCCGCTCCCGCGGCTTTCCCCGGCTCAATTCCACACGCCTGCAGCGGCTCGCGCGACCACCGCAATTCGACCGGCTACCAGAGATTCTTGCCGTCGATGACCACCACTTCGACCTTGTCGAGATCGAAATCGTCGAACAGCCGCGAGTTCACGCTGATCTTCGGATTGTCGAAATTCGGCTCGCCTGTCGACCAGTCCGGCGTCTCGGTGAAGGTGCCGCAGCCACAGGTGGCGCAAAAACCGTGTTTTATGGTTTTTGATCCCCACTGGTAGAACGAGACATTCTCCGGCGGGCTGGTGAGCCTGAATTGCGATGGGGTGTAATAGGCCCACAACGAACCGCGTTTCGAACAGAAGGAACAGGTGCATCGCGTCACTGTCTGTGGCGCTTGCGAAACCTCGAATGTCGTCGCCTTGCAGTGGCAGCTTGCCTTGATGGTCATGGATTTAGTCCCTCACAATGCCGCCGCCCCGTACGGCAAAGGCAGCATAAAGGAACGCTCCTGACAACTGCCTGTCAGCGACCTGTGAGCCTGCGATGCACAGGTTAAAAGTACTGGGTTGCCGTTCGAAGGCCCACCGATTCAAAACCGCTGCACCCCTCGGTGTCACCCCGCGGGCAAGCTTTTGGGCGTCATGCGCTAATAGGACGATGGGGGCACGAACAGGCAGATGGTCTTTCCGTCATTGGCACCGGCAACGGAGCACCAATGATATTCGCCGTCGGGCGAATTCTTGATCCGCTTGTCGCTATAGGCCACGACTTCCCCGGTCCCTTTGATGACATAGCCCTCGGGACGTTCGCTGATCGATGTCTGAGAGACCTCGCGGCAATCATAGCCCGAGCAGCAGGAGAACGGATAGCTCCAGCCTTGCGGCATGGCCGCGGTCGGCTTGGCATCATGCGCCAGAGCAGGCGCTGCAAATGGAATGGCGGCAGCTATCAAAACCGCTGCCGCGACAAGTGAATTCAGGAGTCGGCGCGCCGTGCGGGCGACTGGGGCCGGTCTGGTTGTGAGAGCAGGCATGAGCGCAGTTCCTATCAACGGTTGTCAAGCATCTCGCTTGCCCGTTCCCGGAACGTGTCTTCCCAGTGGCCGGATCGTCAGGTCGCAGATACGCCGCGTCCGGCCATAAATGCTTTTTTCCTCCCCAGCGCATGAATGCTGGGCTGATTCCTTGGTTGGCGCAAGGAATTGCTGTCGCAACCGAACGCCGACCTCTGCAACCGGAACCAACCTGCCGTCCTGATTGACGAAACCTGGTCAACCCCGGCAGTGGGATCGCCAATAACGGGATCGGCTCGCGCTGGTTCCAGGCTTGGCACCGGCAGGCCCGAGGCATCCGCGTCAAAAGCCGAAATCGATTTTGAAAAATTCGATGAAAAACAAAGTTGTAGAACGACAGGTAAGTTCAAATTGAGAGCTCGTCACTCTCGCGCGATGGCCGTAACTCTCGCGTGATGAAACCAGGTACTGCCGGACTGGTGCCGCCACCCTCAGTCGATATCGGCCACCGTTTCACCAGCGCCACCCTCGATCCGCTGCGACAGTGAGGCTTCCATGAAATCGTCGAGGTCGCCGTCGAGCACGCTCGACGGGCTGGTGCTCTCGACACCGGTGCGCAGATCCTTCACCAACTGATAGGGCTGCAGCACGTAGGAACGTATCTGGTGGCCCCAGCCGATATCACTCTTCGACGCTTCCGTGGCGTTCGCCACCGCTTCGCGTTTCTTCAGCTCTTCCTCGTAAAGCCGCGAGCGCAGCATTTCCCAGGCTTTCGCCTTGTTCTTGTGCTGGGAGCGCTCCGCCTGGCAGGCGACCGCGATGCCGGTGGCGAGATGGGTGATGCGCACCGCCGAATCGGTGGTGTTGACGTGCTGGCCGCCCGATCCCGAGGAACGATACGTGTCGATACGGACGTCGGATTCGGAAACGTCGATGTCGATCGTATCATCGATGACGGGATAGACCCAAACGCTGGCGAAGGAGGTGTGGCGGCGCGCATTGCTGTCATAGGGCGAAATCCGCACGAGACGATGCACGCCGGATTCCGTCTTCAGCCAGCCATAGGCGTTGTGGCCCTTGACCAGCAGCGTGGCGGACTTGATGCCGGCTTCTTCGCCGTCATGCACTTCCAGCACCTCGACCTTGAAGCGGCGGCGCTCGGCCCAGCGCGTATACATGCGCAGAAGCATCGAGGCCCAGTCCTGGCTTTCGGTGCCGCCGGCGCCGGCATGGACTTCCAGATAGCTATCGTTGGTATCAGCCTCGCCCGACAGCAGCGTTTCGATCTGGCGCGCCTTGGCCTCGCCGCGCATCGAGCGGATCGCCGCTTCGGCCTCCGCGATGACGCCCTCGTCGCCCTCTTCCTCGCCAAGCTCGATCAGGCCGATATTGTCTTCCAGGGCCTGGGTGAGGCCTTTGACCGCGGCAATGCCTTCCTCGAGGCCCTGACGCTCGCGCATCAGCTTTTGCGCTTCCAGCGGCTCGTTCCAGAGGCTGGAATCCTCGGCGCGGACGTTCAGGTACTCAAGCCGCTTTATGGCTTGGTCCCAGTCAAAGATGCCTCCTCAGCAGGGTGATCGCCTGCCTGATCTCGTCGACAATATTTTGCGTTTCCGCGCGCATGGCTGGCTGTTCTGTCCTGTTGCTGGATGGCGGTTTGGTGGCGCGATACATAGGGACGGCACGGTCTCCTGTAAAGCGCCCGCCCCTGTAAAGCACCGGCCCCTGTAAAGCGGGATGGGCCGGCTCGACCATGATCGTCAAGCCGGCCCGACACAATGTAGCGATTGTCAGTAGAGCCCGCCGCCGCCCGACTGGATGGCCTGGTTGGCCTGCGGCGACAGCGCCCCGCCGGTGGCGTTGGAGCCGTCCGCACCCATGCCGATCACCCAGTAGCTGTCGGCGGGACCGGTACCCGGCTTGAAGGCTTCGATGAAGGCTCCGGCGTCGCCCGCGTTGGCCCGCATGCCGGTCTTGCGATTGATCGCAATCAGCTTCATGCCTTCCGGAACCTTGAAGTCGACATTGGGCGTGCCGTCCAGCGCCACGCGCATGAAGTCCTTGAAGATCGGCGCGGCAAGGCCGCCGCCGGTCGCGCCCTTGCCGAGACCTTTCGGCTGATCGTAGCCCATATAGAGGCCGACAACGAGGTTCGGCGTAAAGCCGATGAACCAGGCATCCTTTTCGTCGTTGGTCGTTCCGGTCTTGCCGGCGATGTGACGGCCGAGTTCGTTGATGGTGGCGCCGGTACCGCGTTGCACGACGCCCTCCATCATCGATGTGATCTGGTAGGCCGTCATCGGATCGAGCACCTGCTCGGAGTTGTCGACCAGCTCCGGCTCGGGCTGGTTCTGCCATTCTGCGGCGTTGCAGTTCGAGCAGCCGCGTTCGTCCTGCCTAAAGACGGTCTTGCCATACCGGTCCTGGATGCGGTCGATCAGCGACGGCTTGATCGACTTGCCGCCATTGGCCATGATCGAATAGGCCGACACCATGCGCATCACCGTCGTCTCGCCGGATCCCAGCGCCATCGGCAGATACGGCGCCAGATGGTCGTAGACACCGAAACGCTCGGCATATTCCACGACCAGCTTCATGCCCATGTCGTTGGCAAGCCGCACCGTCATCAGGTTGCGCGATTTCTCGATACCGGAGCGCAAGGTCGCCGGGCCGGCCACCGTTCCGTCGTAATTCTTGGGCGTCCAGGTCGTGTTGCCGCTCTGGATGGTGATCGGCCCGTCCATGATCACCGAGGCAGGCGTATAGCCATTGTCGAGGGCGGCCGAATAGACGATCGGCTTGAACGACGATCCGGGCTGGCGCATGGCCTGCGTCGCCCGGTTGAACTCCGATTGCGCGTAGGAGAAACCGCCGACCATGGCCAGGACGCGTCCGGTATGCGGATCCATGGCGATCAGGCCACCTTCCACTTCAGGAACCTGGCGCAAGCTGTAGCTGTTGTCCGAGCCGTCGTTCTTCTGCACGAAAATCACGTCGCCCGGCTTCAGCACGTCGGCCGGCGACTTCGCCTTGACGGTCCTGCCGTCGACCACGTGGCGCATGGCGAAGCTCATGTCTTCCTTGCTGACAGTGCCTTCGACGCGGTCCTTGACGATTTCGCCGGAGATCTGGCGCGTCGGCTGCAGGCCGATGGACAGGCCGGTGGCCGAGCTGTCGAGCACGACGGCGAGCGACCATTCCGGCACGTCCTCCAATCGCTTGACGTTGCCCAGCGGCACGCCCCAGTCGCCGGAAATGTCGATGCTCGTGACCGGCCCGCGGTAGCCGCGCAGCGTGTCGAACTTCATGAGACCGTTCTGCATGGCCTTGCGGGCAATCAGCTGCATCTTCGGATCGAGCGTCGTGCGGACGGAAAGGCCGCCTTCGTAGAGCGCATTCTCGCCATAGCGCGCGATGATCTGGCGACGCACTTCCTCGGTGAAATACTCCCCGGCGAAGAGATAATTGCCGGTGCGGCGCGGCGTGACGCCGAGCGGCTCGGCCTTGGCCTTCTCGCCTTCTTCATGTGTGACGTAGCCGTTCTCGACCATCTGGTCGATGACCCAGTTGCGGCGCTCCAAGGCGCGATCGGCATGCTTGAAGGGATGATAGTTGTTCGGACCCTTCGGCAGAGAGGCGAGATAGGCGGCCTCGGCCACGGTGAGCTCGTTCACCGATTTATCGAAATAGGTGAGCGCAGCACCGGCGACGCCATAGGCGCCGAAGCCGAAGAAAATCTCGTTGAGATAGAGCTCGAGAATGCGATCCTTCGAGTAGGCCTGCTCGATGCGGAAGGCGAGGATCATCTCCTTGATCTTGCGCTCGTAGGTCTGGTCTGAAGACAACAGGAAGTTCTTCGCCACCTGCTGGGTAATGGTCGAGGCGCCGACCTGGCGCTTTCCCGAGCCGACATTCTGCAGATTGACGACAATGGCGCGGCCAAGGCCAGTCACGTCGATGCCGGGGTGGTTGTAGAAATTTTTGTCCTCGGCCGACAGGAAGGCCGCCTTGACGCGATCCGGGATCGCCTGAATCGGCAGATAAAGCCGCCGCTCACGCGCATATTCGGCCATCAGCGCGCCATCCGACGCGTGGATGCGGGTCGTCACCGGCGGCTCGTATTTGGCCAGCACCTCGTAATCGGGCAGGTCCTTCGACAAATGGCCGATATAGATCGCCACGCCCGCCGCGACCAAAAGGGCCAGCGTCGTGCCGATGCCGAAGAAATAGCCAATGAGACGAATCATACCCGCTCCAGTCCTTGGTTCGGGAATTTCCTAAACGAAGCCGCCCTTCACGCAAGCTTTCGGGACGATCCCAAACCGTAATCGCAAAACCCATGTCGCGACCATGTGGGCAAAATACGGCAGCATGGAATTTCGGTTTCGAATGCCGGAAATAAAAGCACAGGGTGTTGTCGCCGTGCAACGCTGCTTCAGGTTGTGGGCGCCGGCGGGCATTTCAGCCTCCGGCCCCCGTTCCGCTCTTGGCCGAAGCAAACAGTGCAACGGCGTTGGTTATGCTCTGGGTCGCCTTGTTGCGCCAATCGGCGCTGAGCAACTGTGCTTCGTCCTTGGCATTTGACAGATAGCCGAGTTCGACCAGCACGGATGGAACATCCGGCGCCTTCAGCACCTTGAAGCCGGCAGAACGCTGCGGGTTGTTGATCAGGCCGACGCTGGTGGAAAGCTGGCCGACGAGAGTATGGGCAAAGCTCATCGAAAAATTATGCGTCTCGCGGCGGATCAGGTCGATCAGGATATCGGTCACTTCCTTGCTGTCGTCCTTGATCTCCATGCCGGCGAACTGGTCGGAAAGATTTTCACGGTCGGCAAGCGCTTGCGCCTCGGGATCGGAAGCCTTGTCGGACACGGTGTAGACGGTAGCGCCGCGGATGCCCTTGAGGCTGATCGTGTCGGCATGGATCGAGATGAGCAGGTCGGCCTCATGCTGGCGGGCAATGCGCACGCGGTCGTCGAGCCGCAGGAACACATCGGTCTCACGCGTCAGGAACACGTCGTATTTGCCGCCGGCGGCGAGCTTGTCGCGCAGTTCCATGGCGAAGGCGAGCGTCACGTTCTTCTCGACCGTACCGTTCAGGCCCTCGGCACCGCCGTCGATGCCGCCATGGCCGGGATCGATGACGACGGTGAAACGATGGCCCGGATTGGAGACCGGCCCGGTACCGACCCTGCCGGCCTTGTCGGCGGAGACCGTCGAGCCGGTGGTCAGCGCCTGATTGGCGAGCGCCGCATCGAATTCCCGCTGCGACGCCGCCGACATGTCGATGGCGATGCGGTAGCCCTTGCCGTCATCGTTCTTGAGCACGTCGAGATTGTCGACGGCGAACGGTCCCTTGCCGGTGAGAATCAGCCGCGATTTCCTCTCGCCGAGTTCGCCGTAACGCACGGCGCGGACAAGCCCGCGCGGCTTCACATCCTTGGCATTGAGGGCGAATCTCGTGGCCGGCAGATCGATGACCAGACGATTGGGGCCGCGCAGCAGGAACCATTTGATGTCGGGCTCGCGGTCGAAATTGATGACGATGCGCATCTTGGTGGCATCGCCGGCCATCTTGTAGCTTGTGGCACCGAGCGGTGCGTCGGCAGCACGCGAAAGCGGCGAAAAGACCAGGCAAGCCAGGATCAGCGGCAGCAGGCAGGCGGTGCGGAAGAACCGGCCTCCATGATGACGGCCCTTGTCTGCGAAGCCTGCCAGTCCCATCTTTCTACCAGTCGCTCCCGTTTGGCGTCATGCCCGATGGCTTGTCGAAGTGCCTTATTGCTTGTCAAAGTTCTGGCAGGCCGCGAACTCGATTAACGATTGGTATCCAGAGAAGGTTAACCAAGCCTTTTCATGGAAGGCTTGGGACCGGGGCTTCCGCTGCGGAACGGCTTTTTGCCGGCATCGGGAATCGGGGTTGCCTTCCAACCCGCCAAATCATAAAAGCGATGGTGGATCACTGCAATCCTGGAACCGTCCTCCTCCGCAGCTTCCTGCTACAGGTCAGACGCAAGACGGCTCCTTTCGCTTCAGGCGAAGAAGGCATCGGTGATCGCGACGATTTTCGCAGGCGTGCTCCCGTGGCGGGGGAATCGCCTGCGTGAGCAAAACGGCCGGGATTGTCCCGTGCCGGCTCTGTATGAGCAAACAAGCTGGTCCGGTTTTTCCCGGGCTTTGGTTCAAAAGGTTCTGCTGGTGACGATGGCTTCAAGCGCAATCATGGAAAGGTCCGCAACAAACCGCGCCACTACGGCTGCGGGCGGCACCGCCATGGCGCTCAGGCAGCGGCCGGCGGACGTTCAATTGTCCGGCACCCATGTTCCAGGTCCACGGCAGCGGGCATTGTCCTGCAAGCTGCGGCCGACGGCTGCCGGGAGGAAACGAGATAATGCCCAACAAAATGCTGATAGACGCCTCCCACCCGGAGGAAACACGCGTTGTCGTCGTTCGCGGTAACCGTATTGAAGAATTCGACTTTGAATCCCAGGACAAGAAGCAGCTCAAAGGAAACATCTATCTCGCCCGCGTAACGCGCGTCGAACCTTCCCTCCAGGCAGCCTTTGTCGAATATGGCGGCAACCGTCACGGTTTCCTCGCCTTCAGTGAAATACACCCCGACTACTACCAGATTCCGGTCGCCGACCGTCAGGCGCTGCTGCGTGCGGAAGCACAGGAGGCCCAGGACGAAGAGGACGAGGAAGTCGCCGAAGGCGAGGACCGCCAGAGCCGCGACCGTGGCAAGCGCGGACGCCGGCGCGGCGGCAAGACCCGCGACCGCGGCGAACACAGGCGCGAGGCAGGCGCGTCCGACGGTGAGAATAGCGAGAACGGCGAAGATGCCGTCGCAGAAAACCTGGATTCCGCTGCCGACAACACCATGTCCGACATTGCCGGACAGAGCGAGGATGCTGCCGGACAGAGCGATGAAGTCGCCGATCGCGGTGAGACCGAGCCGTCCGAAGGCGGTTCCAGTTCCATCGCTGCCAGCATCGATGCCGACGTAATCTCGGAAGCCGTCCCGCAAGTCGAGCTAAGCGGGCCCGAGACAAGCGGGGCCGAGACAAGCAGCGAAGCAACCTCCGAAGACAATGACCGCGGCATGCTGGAAGAGGTGCAATCCTCGCATCCGGACGATCACGAGGTCGAATCGGTCGGCGCCGAAGACGCGCTAGAAGAAGTGCGCAACCGGCGCAAGCCAGTGCGCCGCCAGTACAAGATCCAGGAAGTGATCAAGCGCCGGCAGATCCTGCTGGTGCAGGTCGTCAAGGAAGAGCGCGGCAACAAGGGTGCAGCGCTGACCACCTATCTGTCGCTGGCCGGCCGCTATTCGGTGCTGATGCCGAACACGGCACGCGGCGGCGGCATTTCGCGCAAGATCACCAATGCGCAGGACCGCAAGCGGCTGAAGGAAGTCGTCGCCGATCTCGAAGTGCCGCAGGGCATGGGTGTCATCCTGCGTACGGCCGGCGAAAGCCGCACCAAGGCAGAGATCAAGCGCGACTACGAATATTTGATGCGGCTTTGGGAAAACGTCCGCAATCTGACGCTGCAATCCACGGCCCCTGCCCTGGTGTACGAGGAAGGCAGCCTGATCAAGCGTTCGGTGCGCGACCTTTACAACAAGGATATCGACGAGATCCTGGTTTCCGGCGAAGAAGGCTACCGCGAGGCCAAGGACTTCATGCGCATGCTGATGCCGAGCCACGCCAAGGTGGTTCAGCCGTTCCGCGACACGACGCCAATCTTTGTGCGCAACGGCATCGAAGCGCAGCTCGACCGCATGCTGCAGCCGCAGGTGACGCTGAAGAGCGGCGGCTACATCATCATCAACCAGACGGAAGCGCTGGTCGCCATCGACGTCAATTCGGGCCGTTCCACCAAGGAGCACTCGATCGAGGACACTGCACTCCACACCAATCTGGAAGCCGCCGAGGAAGTCGCCCGGCAATTGAGGCTGCGCGATCTCGCCGGCCTCATCGTCATCGACTTCATCGACATGGAGGAGAACCGCAACAACCGCTCCGTCGAGAAGCGGCTGAAGGATCACCTCAAGAACGATCGTGCCCGTATCCAGGTCGGCCGCATCTCGCATTTCGGCCTGATGGAGATGTCGCGCCAGCGCATCCGTGCCAGCGTGCTGGAATCGACCATGAAGCCTTGCCCGCATTGCGGCGGCACCGGCCACGTGCGCTCCGATTCCTCGGTCGCGCTGATGGTGGTGCGGGCAATCGAGGAATTCCTGCTCAAGGATTCGCGCAGCCACATCACGGTGCGGACGCCGGCAGCAACCGCGCTCTATGTGCTCAATCACAAGCGCGGCACGCTGGTGGAATTCGAGCACCGCTTCGGCGTGACCATCACCATCGAAGCCGATGACGCGGTCGGTGCACAACACTATGCCATCTTCCGCGGTGCGCTGGCCGAAAAGCCGGAAGGCTTCGTCGAGGTCCGCACGTTCCCGGCCTATGTCGAGCCGGAAGAACCCGAGGACGAGATCGTCATCGAGGAGGAAGACGAGGCACCGGTGCAGGCCGAGCAGCCACGCCCTGTCCAGCAGCCGCAGCAGCCAAGGTCCGGCGAGGACGGCGAAGGCCGCGATCGCAAGCGCCGCAAGCGCCGCAGACGGCGCGGCGGCAAGGATCGTGAACATGGCGATCGCGACCACGGGGATCGCGAACATGGCGACCGCGAGCACGGCGCTGCTATGGAAGGTGCTTCCGTTTCGGCGCCGACAGACGACGCCTTCGTAGCCTCGGACGACCAAGCCGCCGAAGCGGAACGTGAAGCGCCGGCCGATGTTGCCGAAACGGCGGAAGCGGCGGACGACGGTCACGGCAAGAAGCGCCGGCGCGGCAAGCGCGGCGGCAAGCGCAATCGCCGTGAGGACGGCGAGGATGGCTTGGAAGCCGGCGCCGGCGAGCCAGCCGCCATAACAGAAGGTGCCGTATCGGAAGCAGAGCCCGTGACCGGCGAGCCGGAAGGTGCGCCGCCGGCCGAAGAGCTTGCGGTGCTTGCTCCGGCGAACGACGACATGCCGAGCGCCGAAAAGCCGAAGAAGCCGCGCCGTGCCGCCAAGCCGAAGAAGGTTGCGGCGGAAGCAGTTGCCGAGATTGCGGGCGCCGAGACATCGGCTGCCGAGGCGGCGTCGGTGGCTTCCGGCGAGACCGCTGCGCCGGTGTCGCAGGAGACCGAAGTGGCGGCTGCTGAGGAAGCGCCGAAGGTCCGGCCGTCGCGGCGCAAGCCCGTACCGGTGGATGCTCCGGTCGTGCCGGTCGTCTCCTCGATCGTCCCCGACGAGGCAAAGACCGAGGAAGCAAAGGCCGAGGACAAGCCGAAGCGTGCCGGCTGGTGGCAACGGAAGGGCTTTTTCTAAGCCTTTCCGTGCATTAGCCAGACTTTCTGATTAAAAAGTCCCGCGCTGGCGATCGGCTGCGCGGGACTTTTTGTCCCAATCCCAGGCGACAAGACTATGGCGCGAAGATCGACCAGTTCATTGTCTTCGCCAGTTTCTCTAGCGCGATCGAGCCCAGCCTGGAATTGCCGTTGGCATTAAGGCCAGGCGACCAGACGGCAAGCGACGCGACGCCCGGCACGATCCCCAATATGCCGCCGCCAACGCCGCTCTTGCCGGGAATGCCGACGCGGAAAGCGAAGTCGCCGGAGCCGTCATAGTGGCCGCAGGTCAGCATCATCGCGCCGATGCGGCGGGCGCGCTCGGCCGACACGACGGAATGCTCGGTCGCCGGGTTCTTGCCGCCATTTGCAAGGAAGCGGCCGGCCAGGGCCAGTTGCCGGCAGCTCATGGCGATCGCGCAATGGTGGAAGTAAACGCCCAGCGCCAGTTCCGGCGCGTGATTGAGATTGCCAAACGATTTCATGTAATTGGCAAGCGCGAAATTGCGAAAGCCAGTGGCGCGTTCGGACGCCGCGACCTCGCGATCGATGATGATCGTGTCGTCATCGGCCAGGAACTGGATGAAGCGCAGGATCTCGCCGATCGCCTCGCGCGGCTGATGGCCGGCAAGCAGGATGTCTGAGACCACGATGGCGCCGGCATTGATGAATGGATTGCGCGGAATGCCGTTCTCGTGCTCGAGCTGGACGATCGAGTTGAACGGATTGCCCGAAGGTTCGCGCCCAACCCGCTGCCACAGCGCGTCGCCGACATTGCCGAGCGCCAGCGTCAGCGTGAACACCTTTGAGATGCTCTGGATCGAAAACGCCTCGTCGGCATCGCCCGCGGTCAGCACGCGGCCGTCATTGGTCACCGCGGCAATGCCGAATTTTTTCGGATCGATCTTGCCGAGCTGGGGAATATAGCTGGCGACGTCGCCGCGATCGGTACGCTCCGCCATTTCGGCAGCGACGTCGCGCAACGCATGTTCGAGTTGAGGCGCCTGATCAAACTCCGGCATCGTCGCCCCTGCTACTTCAGCCAGCGTTCGATACGCGCCATCGCCTCGACCATGTCGTCGTGGCTGCCGGCATAGGAAAAGCGCATCGTGCGATGGCCTTGCAGCGGATCGAAATCGCGGCCTGGCGTCGCCGCCACATGCGCCTCGGCCAACATCCTGCGCGCAAACGCCATGCTGTCATTGGTGTGCCTGGTGACGTCGCAGAAGGCGTAGAACGCGCCATCCATCGGCGCGGGAAGCGCAAAGCCGAGTTCCGGCAGGCGTTGCATCAGGAGCTCGCGGTTCCAGGCGTAGCGCGCCTTCACCGCCTCCAGCTCTTCTGTCGCCTTGAACGCCTCGATCGCGGCAATCTGGGACAGTTCGGGCGGCGAGATGTAGAGGCTCTGGGCGATGCGCTCGACTGGCCGCACCAGTTCCTGCGGCAGCACCATCCAGCCGATGCGCCAGCCGGTCATGCAATAATATTTCGAGAAGGAATTGATCACCGTCACATCCGCGCCGAAAGAAAGCGCGGTCGTGTCGGGCGCAGCATAGGCCAGCCGGTGGTAGATTTCGTCTGAGATCACGGCGATGCCGAGCTCTTGAGCTGTCTCGACCAGCGCCTCGAGATCGCCGGCGGGAATGACCGCGCCGGTCGGGTTGGCCGGGCTGGCGAACAGCACGCCCTTCAGAGGTTTTTCGCGATGCGCGGCTTGCAGGTGCTCGGCGTGGAGATAGGCGGCGCCGTCGAGCTCGATCTCGGCGATGTCGATGCCGAGCGCGGCCATGATGTTGCGATAGGCAGGATAGCCGGGTGCAGCGATGGCGACGCGGTCGCCTGGATCGAACATTGCCAGGAAAGCGAGGTTAAAGGCAGCCGACGATCCGGTGGTGACGGCTATCCGCTCGGGCGAAACGTCAAGCCCGTAGTGCTCGCCATAATGCGCCGCGATCGCCTTGCGCAGGCCGGCGAGGCCCAGCGCGTCGGTATAGCCGATGCGGCCTGCTTTCAGGGCATTGGCCGCCGCTTCGCGAACCCCGGCTGGCGCCGGATCGGAAGGCTGGCCGACGGCCATGGAAACGACCGGCAGGCCCTTGGCTTTCAGCCGATTCGCCTCGGCCAGGATGTCCATGGCATGGAACGGTTCGACCGCGCCGCGGCGCGAAAGCGAAACAACCATTTTTCAATCCACCACACTTGTCCGCACGTGCCGGCCATGCTGGCCGCGCCGCACAAATGCCCGATTGGTGTGGGGATCACAAGTTCGGTAAGTTTAGGCTGCCGACTTTTCATCCTTCGCCCACTCGTCTACCAGTGGAGCTGCCATGTTGAGCCGACCCAAATCGACGATCGCCAGGACAGCGCGCGCCCTCGCGACGCTTTCGCTTGCCGCGGTGGTCGCCATCGCCGGCTCGGTCAATGCCTTTGCGCAGAATGTGCCGGTTGTGCGCGATGCAGAGATCGAGGCGCTGGTACGCGATTACGCGCGGCCGATCTTCAAGGCAGCGGGCTTGTCGGGCGACGCCATCAACATCGTGCTGGTCAACGACCAGAGCTTCAACGCCTTCGTTGCCGGCCGTCGCCTGTTCATCAACACCGGCGCGCTGATGACGGCCGAAACGCCCAACGAGATCATCGGCGTCATCGCCCACGAGGCCGGCCATATCGCCGGCGGACACCAGCAGAAATTGCGCGAACAGCTCGAGCGCGCCAAGACGATGGCGATCCTGGCGACGCTGCTTGGCGCCGGCGCCATGGTGGCCGGCGCCACCAGCAACAGCCGCGGCCTCGCCGGCGCCGGCATGGGCGTGGTGGCCGGCGGCGGCGAGATGGCGCAACGCAGCATCCTCGCCTATCAGCGCACCGAGGAGATGACCGCCGACCGTTCGGCGATCACCTATCTCAATGCAACCGGCCAGTCCGGCATGGGCATGCTGAAGACGTTTGGCCGCTTCCAGAACGCATTGTCGCTCTCGGGCGCGCAAGTCGATCCCTACAGGATCAGCCATCCGATGCCGCAGGAGCGTATCGCCAATCTCGAAGTGCTGGTGAAGCAGAGCCCTTACGTCGACAAGGTCGACCCGCCGGCACTGCAGCAGCGCCACGATATGATGCGCATCAAGATCGCCGCCTATATGCAAGGCCAGGCCGCGGCGTCGCGATTGATGCGCAAGAATCCCGGCAGCCTCGCCTCGCGCTATGGCGACGCGCAGATGACTTATCTTTTCGGCAATCTGGCCTCGGCGCTCAGCAAGACCAACGCGTTGATCAAGGAACAGCCGAAAAATCCCTATTTCCAGGAATTACGCGGCGACATCCTGATGAAGGCGAACCGGCCGAAGGATGCGGCTGACGCCTATGCCAAGGCGGTCAGCCTCGATCCGGCGCGATCCGGGCTGCTGCCGGTCTCTTATGGCCAGGCGCTGATGGCCATCGGCACGCAGGATTCGCTGAAGAAGGCAGTGGCGCAGATCAACACCGGCCTCGGACGGGATCGCGAAAACGCCGACGGATACCGCTATCTGGCACAGGCCTACGGGGAACTCGGCAACATCCCGGCCGCCGAGCTTGCAACCGCCGAAGGGCATTTTTATTCCGGCGACTACAAGAATGCGAAAATCTTCGCCATGCGGGCGCAGCAGACCATGAAGCGGGGCGAGCCGGGCTGGCTTCGCGCGCAGGACATAATAAACTACGCACCATCAGGTAAGAAGAAGTGAACCTTTCGGACGCAGGCTGCGACGCAGCCAAACCGAGCAGACCCGAACACAGGCAAGAGGATCGAGGATCATGACCAAGGCAATTCTGCTGGGCACTACCGGAGTGGCAGCGGCCCTCGCCATGCTGGCGTTCGGCTTCGTCGCCGGCAATCCGCAGACGGCGAAGGCCGGCACGGCGCGGCTTGTCCAGATGGCATCCTCGGAAACCAAGCTCGACCGCACCGAAGTCGAAGGCATCGTCCGCGACTATCTCCTGAAGAACCCGGAAGTGCTTCTGGAGGCCCAGCAGGCACTCGAGGCCAAGCAGAAGGAAGAACAGCGCGTCGCCAGTCTCGGCGTCATCAAAGACGCCAAGGACCAGATCTTCAATTCCTCCTTCGACGGTGTTGTCGGTAATCCGAACGGCAAAATCACCATCGTCGAGTTCTACGATTACAATTGCGGCTACTGCAAACGCGCCATCGACGACATGCGCGCGCTGACCAAGGCCGATCCGGACCTGCGCTTCGTACTCAAGGAGTTCCCGATCCTCGGCCCGGATTCGCAGAAGGCGAGCGTCGTCTCGATGGCCTTCCATTTGATGAAGCCGGAGAAATACGGCGAATTCCACAATGCGCTGCTCGGCGGCCAGGGGCGCGCCACCGAGGCGGCGGCAATCAAGGTGGCGCTGTCGCTCGGGGCCGACGAGGCGGCGCTGCGCGAAAAGATGAAGGACCCGAGCATCACCGAGGCCTTCTCCAAGACCTATGATCTCGCCACCAAGCTCGCCATAACCGGAACGCCGTCCTATGTCGTCGGCAACGAGGTGGTGTTCGGCGCGCTTGGCCAGGAAGTGCTGGCCGAAAAGATCGAGGCGGCGAAGGCCGCGCTCTGATTAGCGTTCGGGTTTCGATTAGGCTGCGGGTTTCCGGCACGGGCCGTTTTCCGGCTGTTGTGGACGGCGAAAGAACGCACTTGCGCTCTTTTCGCCAGCGTCTATGCCCATTATAGAGGGTCCGGCGCGCCGGCTTAGCCGCGCCGGGAAAGGTCGGCATTTTTTGAAAACGGTTTTCGTCCTGAACGGCCCCAATCTCAACGCGCTCGGCAAGCGCGAGCCGGGCATCTATGGCGGCAAGACGCTTGCCGCGATCGCCGACGACTGCAAGCAGGCAGGTGCCGCACTTGGGCTGGAGATCGATTTCCGCCAGTCGAACCATGAGGGCGACCTCGTCGACTGGATCCAGGAGGCCGCCGACAAGGCCGCCGCAATCGTTATCAATCCGGGCGCCTACGGCCATACCTCGATCGCCATTCACGATGCCATCCGCGCTGTCGCGCCGCTGCCGGTCGCTGAGGTGCATCTCTCCAACATCCATGCGCGGGAACCATTCCGCCACGTTTCCATGGTCGCGCCGGTCGCCGTCGGCATGATCTGCGGGTTCGGGCCGCTCGGCTACACGCTGGCGCTGCAGGCGCTGGCTGCACGCCTATGACCGGCCAACAAACAGAAGGCTCGAAAATGTCGATAAAGAAGAACGGTGTTGACCAGCAGCTGATCCGCGATCTGGCGGGCATACTGAACGACACCAACCTGACCGAGATCGAGGTCGAGCTCGGCGATCTGAAGGTGCGCGTCTCGCGGCAGGCCCCGGCCGTCCATGCCGTCGCCGCGGCTCAGCCGGCCTATGCCCCGGCAGCCGCGCAGCCTGCGGCAGCGGCCGCGCCGACGACGCCCGACGTGTCGAAGAACGCCGTTGCCTCGCCGATGGTCGGCACCGCCTATCTGGCACCGTCGCCCGACGCCAGGCCGTTCATCGAAATCGGCCAGAAGGTCAAGGAAGGCCAGACGCTGCTGATCATCGAAGCAATGAAGACGATGAACCAGATCCCCTCGCCGCGTGCCGGCACGGTGACGGCGATCCTGTTTGAAGATGCGCAGCCGGTCGAATATGGCATGCCGCTCGTCGTGATCGAGTAGAGCCGGGAACAGGCGAAAGATGTTCCAGAAAATCCTCATCGCCAATCGCGGCGAAATCGCCCTCAGGGTGCTGCGCGCCTGCAAGGAGCTCGGCATCCAGACGGTGGTGGTGCATTCGACCGCCGACGCCGACGCCATGCATGTGCGTCTCGCCGACGAGAGCGTCTGCATCGGCCCGCCGCCGTCGCGCGACAGCTATCTCAACATCCACCAGATCGTCGCCGCCTGCGAGATCACCGGCGCCGACGCGGTGCATCCTGGCTACGGTTTTCTGTCGGAGAACGCCAAGTTCGCCGACATCCTCGCCGCGCACAACATCACCTTCATCGGCCCGACCGGCGACCATATCCGCATCATGGGCGACAAGATCGAGGCCAAGCGTACCGCAAAACGCCTCGGCATTCCCGTCGTGCCCGGCTCCGACGGCGCGGTCACCGAGGACAAGGAAGCCAAGCGCATTGCCGCCGCGATCGGCTACCCCGTCATCATCAAGGCGTCGGCGGGCGGCGGCGGGCGCGGCATGAAAGTGGCGCGTAGCGAGGCCGATCTCGAGGTGGCGCTGCAGACGGCACGCTCGGAGGCGGGTGCGGCCTTCGGCGACGACGCAGTCTATATCGAGAAATATCTGCAGAAGCCGCGCCATATCGAAGTGCAGGTGTTCGGCGACGGCGCCGGGCGCGGCGTGCATTTCGGCGAGCGCGACTGCTCGCTGCAGCGCCGCCACCAGAAAGTCTGGGAAGAAGCGCCCTCGCCGGCTCTCAATGCCGAGGAGCGCGCGCATATTGGCGGCGTCTGCGCCAGGGCGATCGCCGATCTCGGCTATTCCGGCGCCGGCACGATCGAATTCCTCTATGAGGATGGCCAGTTCTATTTCATCGAGATGAACACGCGCCTGCAGGTCGAACATCCGGTCACCGAGGCGATCACCGGCATCGATCTCGTGCACGAGCAGATCCGCGTCGCCTCGGGCGGCGGGCTTTCGGTGCGCCAGGAGGATATCCGCTTCCATGGCCATGCCATCGAATGCCGTATCAACGCCGAGGATCCGCGCACCTTCACCCCCTCGCCGGGCACCATCACCCACTTCCACACGCCGGGCGGCCTCGGCATCCGCGTCGATTCCGGCGTCTATTCCGGCTACAAAATCCCGCCCTACTACGACAGCCTGATCGGCAAGCTGATCGTGCACGGCCGCAACCGCGTCGAATGCATGATGCGGCTGCGGCGCGCGCTTGACGAATTCGTGGTCGACGGCATCAAGACGACGCTGCCGCTGTTTCGCGACCTCGTTGGCAACGCCGACATCGCCAATGGCGACTACGACATCCACTGGCTGGAAAAATACCTGGCCGAAGGCGAGTGATACAGGGGCGAAGCGATGACCCGTCCCTACGCACCCGGTTATCGCATCCCGACTGACCTTTTGCTCAAAGCCTATGCCTCCGGCGTCTTCCCGATGGCCGAGAGCGCCAATGACCCCGAAGTGTTCTGGGTGCGGCCGGAGACGCGCGGCATCATTCCGCTCGACGGGTTCCACATACCGAAAAGCCTGAGAAAGACGATCCGCAAGAACCTGTTCGAGTTCCGCATCGATTTCGACTTCGAGGCGACGATCGAGGCCTGCGCCGAAAGGCGCGAGGAACGTCGGTCGACCTGGATCAACGCGCCGATCCGCGAAGCCTATATCGAGCTGCATCGGATGGGCCATTGCCATTCGGTCGAGGCCTGGCACAACGACCGGTTGGTCGGCGGGCTCTACGGCGTATCGCTCGGCCGCGTGTTTTTCGGCGAGAGCATGTTCGCCAGGGAGACCGACGCGTCGAAGGCCTGCCTGGTTCACCTCGTCGACCGCCTGAAGGCGCGCGGTTTTGCACTGCTTGATACGCAGTTCACCACCGAGCATCTCAAACGCTTCGGCGCGATCGACGTGCCGCGCGGCAAGTACGAGAAGATGCTGGCCGAGGCGCTGAAGGGCGAGGCCGTGTTTTTTCCATAACCTGGAATGGTTCATCGTTTCACAGAAACGCAATTCCGGACGGAAACCGTTCACACTTGTCCTGGAATTGCTCTAGCGGCCGGTCAGCCTTTTGCTGCCGTCACCAGCGGCGTCTGTGCGTGGAACATCATCTTCCAGCCGTTGACGCGGTGGACATAGCCGGTGCTGACCAGCGCCGCATAGGCTTCGCCATTTTGCCGGGTTGCACGCGCCTCGTAGGTCAGCATGACGATGTCGCTGCCCGGCTCGATGATGCCCTTGAGGTCGATATCGAGATCGCGCCAGCGGTTCGGGTCCGTCGCAGTTGCGGCCAGATCGGTATTGCTCATCACCCGCGCCATCTGCGGGAAGGCCACCAGGCATTCGGTATCGGCATTGGCCTTGAAATAGTCGGCACCGCCGCTCCAGAATCCCCTTTCGATGTCGAGAAGTTCGTTCTTGTTGGCCATCATCATGGCAACCTCCTCCGTAGAGAGGCACCAACGCTCGGGCAACACGGCGGTTCCGCAAAGCGCGGTATCCGCCGCCGCACTGACAGATTCTAGTTGGTTTTGGGGGCGGCGGGTGCCGGCACGTCGGACTTCTGCTTGCAGCCCTTCAGCCAGATATCATAGACGGCATGCTCGACGGCGTTGATCCCGGGGCTTTCGGCAAACATCCAGCCGGTGAAGATACGGCGTATTTTCCGGTCGAGCGTGATCTCGTCGACCTCGACGAACGAATCCGTCTTAGGCTCTTCGTTTTCGGGCCGCGAATAGCAGATGCGCGGCGTCACCTGCAAAGCGCCGAACTGCACCGTCTCGTCGATATAGACATCGAAGGTGATGATACGGCCGGTGATCTTGTCGATGCCGGCGAATTCAGCGACGGGATTGGTGATGCGCTCGGATACTGCGGGTGCTGCAGGCGCCACCGACGCGTCCGGCGCAGGCGGCGCCAACTCCTGCGCAGCAGCAAGCGCCACCATAGAAGCGAGAACGACCGCGGTTAATCCGCCCGTCAAAATTCGGCTGAACATGCTCATGCAAGGTCCGGTGGTTTGCGCCCGGGTGATTCTCTTAACGCCAAGGCTAGTTGCTGCTGTCGGATCAGCAAACAGCTAAACAGCAATTGTGGCGACAAAGGACCGTCGTCGTGGGGACCGCCCCGTGGAGACCGCGCGCATGTCGCGCCGATCGATCACGAACCAGGCGTCCAGGCGTCGTAGTCGCCCGTCACCTGCGGACGATGCTGGTTGGTCAGCACTGAGCCTTTCGGGCGATAGGCTGCGGGGCTGCCGGTGAGGTTCGGCACATGCGGCTTTTGCCAGTCGCGTGGCTTGTACTCTTCGCTTGGCGGCGCAACGTCGACACGGTGATGGATCCAGCCATGCCAGCCGGGCGGAATCGCCGAGGCTTCCGAATAGTCGCGGTAGATGACCCAGCGACGGGTGCGGCCTTCCGAATCGACGCCGCCCTCATAGTAGACGTTGCCGACCTCGTCCTGCCCGACCTTCTTGCCGTGCCGCCAGGTGTGGAAGCGCGTTCCCAATGTCTGGCTATTCCACCAGGTGAAAAACTGCAGAAGGAAAGTTTTCATCCAAATCCTCGTGGCAAGTCCTTGAAGCAAGTCCTCGCGGCGGCTGCGGCGCCTGTTCCTGCTTATGGCGTCACGGCATTGCGAAGGCAAGCGTCTTGCCGCAACCGAGGAGCAAATGGCTGGCGGGAAAGCGAAATGATCATGTTATTTTCGCGTCCGCGCGAAGCAGATGAAATGGGTTGTTGGCAACCTTACGCAGCGTTATTCTAGGAGTTGAAGCTTCGTTGCCTCAAGGACGGCAAATGAGAGGGGCTCATGTCATCGCTGGCGGGCACGGCCGGTCGCGCGCTGCCGCAGGTCGTTGAGGCGATCTACGATTCGATTGCCGACGTCGACCGCTGGCAGGCGACACTCGAGGCCATCTGCAACCTGGCGGAAGGCCAGCTTGCCATGCTCGCCGTCATCGACACGATCAGCAGTTCCGCGCGGTTTTCGGTGTCCTGCGGCGATCCCGCAGTTCTTGAGCCGTTGAAGCATGACTACGGCTCGCAAGTGCCGTTCTATGCGGCGGTTCCCAAGATGGAGATCGACGTGCCGTTCACCGTCGATTCGATCTACGCCCTGCAAGGCCCGGATACGCGACAGAGATGGCTCGAAAGCCGCATCGTACGCGAATGGGTGCAACCCAACCGCCTGGACGATTTCTTCTGGGTGGCGTTGATGAAGCGGCCGACCCGGATCGGCACGTTGATGGTGGTCACCGACAAGGACAGGCGCCAGATTTCCCGCGAGGATCTCGAGCTTGTCTGCCTGCTGGCGCCGCATGTGCGGCGCGCGGTGACCATCGGCGACCTGTTCGAGGCCGAGCGGCGCAAGGCCGAAATCTTTCGCTCCATCATCGAAAGCCTCGACCATCCGGTGCTGATCGTCGCCGAAGACATGACCATCATCTTCGCCAATCCATCAGCCGAAGCGCTGCTCGCCGAAAACATTTCGGTCGCTTGCGTGCGCGGCCAGCTTTCCTTCACCTACGCCAACGCCAATGCCGCGATCGGCCGCGCCGTCCAGCTCGGCACGCGCGACGAATTCGCGCTCGGACCTTGCGGCATCAACATTCCCCTGGCCAAGACGGCCGTTCCGGCAGTGGCCCATGTGATGCCGCTGGCGCGGCGTGAAATCTCGGCGCGCATCGCGCAGCGCGCCGCCGCAGCGATCTTCATCGCGGCGGCCGGTTCGGCACCAATCCCGGCGCTGGACGCCATTGCGGCGCTGTTCGGACTGACCGCGGCAGAAAGGCGCGTCGCCGGTCACGTTGCCGCCGGCCTGACGCGAAAGGAAATCGCCGCCGCCGGCGGCGTCTCCGACGGCACCGTCAAGTCGCAGCTGGCGACGATCTTCGACAAGACCGGTACAGGCGATCAGCGCGAGCTCGAACTCTTGATGCGCGAATTATCGCCGCCCTTGCGCTCGAGTTGATTTTGCGCAGGTTTCCCCGGACCGGCAGCGCTCCAAAAGACTCGGCCGGCAAGTTTTTCCAAGCCCTTGAGACCATCGTCCGCAAAATCTGCGAAACGAAACCGGCATCGTTGCAATTCGGCCAAAATCATGGTGCGGTCGTTCGCGGTCCAGAAACGCGGCACTATGCTCGGCTGGAATGAAAATGGTTTCTGGCACGGATCTCGATCTTTGACACCGACATCTACCGAGCGGCTGCTCCCCTACCTCTTTCTGCTTGCGCTGATCGTAATCGCGGTCGCTTTCCGGCCACTGCTGCCCGTCGACGAAACGCGATATCTCAGCGTCACCTGGGAAATGTATCTGAGCGGACAGATCTTCGTCCCGACGATGAATTTCGCGCCCTATCTGCAAAAGCCGCCACTGCTGTTTTGGCTTATCGACCTTGTCTGGACCGTTTTCGGCGCCAGCCGGCCGGCGGCGATGCTGGTCATCTTCGCCGCCTCCTCGCTCGTCATCTGGCTGACGACGGCTTTGGCAAAGACCCTGTTTCCGGGCCGCGACGACATCGCGCGGCGCGTCCCCTGGCTGGTCGCCGGAAGCAGCGTGTTCGTCATCTATTCGACGCTGATCCTGTTCGACTTGTTGCTGACGGTCTTTGTGCTTGCCGCGCTGTTGTCGCTGATTGCCTTTGGCCGCAGCGGCAACCGCTGGCAGGCCGTTCTGGCCGGGCTGTTCATCGGCATGGGCGTGCTGACGAAAGGCCCGGTGGTGCTGATCCATATCGGCGCGCCCATCCTGTTCTACCCGTTCTGGCGCGACCGGCGGGCGGGACTGGCGACACCGAACTTCCTCGCTGGAGTGGGCCTGGCAGTGCTCGCCGCGCTGATTCCGGTGGCGATCTGGCTGGTGCCGGCGACGATCCTGACAAAAGGCAATTTCGTCTATGATCTCGTCTGGAACCAGTCGGCGGGGCGTGTCACCGGCAATTTGCGCAATTCGCACGGCCGGCCGTTCTATTTCTATCTGCTGCTGCTGCCGGTCATGTTCATACCGTGGATCTTCATACCCGAGGTCTGGCGGTTGAAGCTGCGCGCGCGGATCCGCAGCCTGATCGAGACGAAGTCGCCGGATCTGCGCGCCTTGCGCCTGCTGTCGTTCTCGTTCGTTGCCGTCTTTCTGGTGTTCAGCGCGATATCCGGCAAGCAGCCCCACTATGTCGTGCCAATGTTGCCGTTCGTGATCATCCTGTTCGGCTATTTCATGGCGGACATCCCGCTCGCCAGGCTGAAGAGCTCGGCCGTCGTCATGCTTGTCATTTTCGGCATCGGCCACGCGGTGGCATCGGCAACCGCGTTCAAGCGCTATGACCTGACGCCGCTCGCCAACTTCATCGACGAGCGAAAGGATGCGGACTGGGCCGTGGCTTTCGACTATCAAGGCGAAGTCGGCTTCCTGGCCCGCTTGCAAAGGCCATTCGAAAGCACCGACAAACCGGAAGAATGGCTTGGCTCGCATCCCAGCGGCTATGTCATCGACAAGGTTTCCAAGGATCCGGGCACTGCAGGGCAAATCGCGTTCCGGCTTCGCGTCGAACGCGGTTATCTCGTCGTGCTGAAGGGACAGCATTGACGATCGTCACCGGTACGCGACTTCATCTCCCGCGCGGGAGATGAAGTCGTTGCTGCTTCGTGGTTCCATCGCTCGATAGAACCGGGAGGTATTCATGCGCAAGCTCATTTCGACGACGCTTTTTGCCTTATCGCTCGCTGTGGCCGGCCTTGCCGCCGATCCGGCATGGAGCTTTAAATGTCAGTCCGGAACGATTGGGCAAGGCAGTTGCTCCTGCTCAGGGACTGCCGACTGCACCGACATGCGGCATTCCAAAATGTGCAAGGGCGACCTGAACTGCGGTTCGGGCAAATGCTCCTGCACGGCCGCATTGGTAGTCGACCCAGGGCCGAAAACCCCCAAGCCCAAGGTCGTCGCGCCGAAGGCGACAACCCAAGGCGCCGTGAAGCAATAGCCATCCAATCAGAAAGGACGGCGGCTCGGCGTCGCTGGGCCCGTCCGATGTTTCGCGGTTCATCCCCCGTGCGGGCGATGAACCGCCATCGAAGAAATGCTGCTGTCTAGCCGGAGGGTGGTTTCCAACGACAGAGCGAGGATACCATGTTGAAAACCTGCACGATGCTGTTCTTCTGCCTGATGGCGGCCACCGCGGCCGCCCAGCCGCCGCCTTCGGGGCCGCCGGTTCCCAGTGCGGCACTTACCCCATGCAACCCCGCACAATCGAACAAGCCCTGCGAAGCCGAACTCGGCGTGTTCCTGATCACTAACACCGTCCGCAATCTGGCACAGGCCAAGGTCGACGCCACCAACGCACAGCTCGCCGCCCAGGGACGATCGTCACGCGCATCGATCGAATCGCTGCAGCAATGGCGGCCGTCTCGCTTTGCGACGCAGATGCTGAACCAGCCGAACAGCTCGTTCGTCAAAGTTCCTTATATCCTGACCATCAAAGTCTCGATCCCGGTGACCTCCGACCGCCACATCGGCATTCCCATAGACATCAACGTCTTCTGCAGCGGCTGGCAGACCGATTCCAGCCAGGTCATCATCCGCTCGCAACCCGGCCCGGCGAGCTTCGAGGGCGGCAACATCCTCGAAGACGTTTTCAACGTCGGCAATTACATCGACGCCCAGGTACGCAGCTCGTTTTCGGCACCTCTGCCGGTGACGACGCCGGTTCCGAATTCGAAATGCTCGGCCATAGACGGCTCCGATGCCGGCACGCAGGCCACCGACGATGATCTCATCTTCTGGACGGTGCCGCGACGCAACCTAGTGGTGACGGACGCCATAGCCAAGCCGACGATTGAAGTGACCTTCGACAGCCTCACACGCCTGGCAGCACGCGACTTCCACAACAATGTGGTCTACGCGGAATCCGAGGCGATAAACCTCAACGTCTATGCCAATGAGGACGGCCTTCAGAAGGCGCTGACGATGCGCGAAGGCGACGTGGCTGCGCTGAACCTTCCCGCACTCAGGCTCGACGCGCGAAAATACGATTCGCTGGTCGTCATCGGCAATGTCGACCAACCGCCGAACGACCCCAGAGACAGCGCCTTCGCAGTTGCGGCCAAGACTGCGGGATTCGGTGCCGGTTCCAAGACCATGCAGATCCCGAAGTGGTATTCGAGGCCTCCGGATCAGTTCAATCACAAGCCTACATGGATCAGAGTTCCGGGCTACGAGCTGCGCTATACGGTGCGCTATCTCAACAGCGGCGGGCTGGCCGTCGATGGTGGAACCAGCACGGTCCGGCCTCCAAAAGTCACCGTTCCGATAAAGACGCTCATCAAGCCGAAAACGCCCTGACGCGGCCGCTGGCGGATGACGGCGGCGGTTCGGACCGCTGCCGCCATCCCCCGCGCGGCAGATGCGGCAACGCCGGCATCATGGCCTGATCTTGCGGGAACAAACGCGCCACTTCGCCACGAGCGAGCGGCGCCGTCGATGGAGACAAACGATGCTGCACCTTCCCCACACCATGCCCGCCGTCCGGATCATTGCGGCAATCTCGCTGCTTGCCTTCCCGAACTTCCTGCCGCCGGTCACGAGCCCGGCGAACGCGCTGCCGGTCAGCCAATCCTGCCGGATCACCACCTATTACAAGACGGCGGCGAAGGCGACCGAGGTTGGCGTGCGCTCGACGTGCCAGGGCGTCAAAAAATGGGGCGTCACGTCGAAATATTACGAGGTGGAAAAAATCGAAGCCGCCACGCCCCCGCACACGTCGGGTGGCGGCGGCAGCCTGCCGTGCGAGTTTCTCGCCGCCGGCTGCTCCAACCTGCCTGAGAAACGCAACTGAGCGTCAGGCGAACGGGCTAGCCGATCGCCTTCTCCAAGACCAGCGCCGGCAATCCAGAGGCGCCGCCGCAATCGGCCGTGTTGCCGGCGGGCAAGAACCCTCTCGAGCGGTAAAAGGCGATGGCCGGAGCATTTGCTTCCTCGACCTCGACGCGCAACGTCCGGGCCTCCGGAAAGCTCGCCTCGATCTCGTCCAGCAGCGCCTGGCCGATGCCTTGCCTCTGCCAGGCCGGATGCACGTAAAGCTGGTTCAGCATGACGATCCCGGGATCCGTGGTGGCGGCGGCGAAGGCCATGCCGCCGATGCTCTTGCCGTCGTCGGCGAGCAGGAACTCCGAATTCGGCCGCGTCAGCCGTGCTTTGAGTGCGGCGATCGAATGCCATTCATCGGTGATTTCGGTGACCCGCGGCGCGCCGTAGATGGCATCATAGGTGGCATGCCATGTCTCGACCAGCAATGCGCGCACCGCCGCAAGATCGCGCTCGCCGGCGGTGCGGACGAACATCCTACTCGATCCCGAGCCTGGCCTTGACCAGCTCGTTGACCGCCTGCGGATTGGCCTTGCCGCCGGTCGCCTTCATCACCTGGCCGACGAACCAGCCGGCCATGGTCGGCTTGGCGCGCGCCTGCTCGACCTTGTCCGGGTTGGCCGCGACCACCTCGTCCACCGCCCTTTCAATGGCGCCGGTATCGGTGACCTGCTTCATGCCGCGGCTTTCGACCAGCTGACGCGGATCGCCGCCCTCGTTCCAAACGATCTCGAACAGATCCTTGGCGATCTTGCCGGAGATAGTGCCTTCCTTGATCAGGTCGATGACCGCGCCAAGCTGGTCGGGCGAAACAGGAGCGTTTTCAATATCCTTGCCGGCCTTGTTCAAGGCCCCCAGGAGGTCGTTGATGACCCAGTTGGCAGCGAGCTTGCCGTCGCGCCCGGCCGCCACCCTCTCGAAATAATCGGCAATCGCCTTTTCCGAAACCAGGATCGAGGCATCGTAGGTCGACAGGCCGAGCGAGGTGATCAGCCGCGCCTTCTTGGCGTCCGGAAGTTCCGGCAGGTCCTTTGCCAACGCGTCGACATAGGCCTGGTCGAATTCCAGCGGCAGAAGGTCGGGATCGGGGAAATAGCGGTAGTCGTGCGCTTCTTCCTTGGAGCGCATCGAGCGCGTCTCGCCCTTGTTGGGGTCGAACAGCCGCGTTTCCTGCTCGATCCTGCCGCCGTCCTCGAGGATTGCAATCTGGCGGCGCGCCTCATAGTCGATGGCCTGGCCGATGAAACGGATCGAGTTGACGTTCTTGATCTCGCAGCGCGTGCCGAATTCGCCGCCGGGCCGGCGCACCGAGACGTTGACGTCGGCGCGCAGCGAGCCTTCGTCCATATTGCCGTCGCACGTGCCGAGATAGCGCACGATCGTGCGCAGCTTGGTGACATAGGCCTTGGCTTCATCGGCCGAGCGCATATCCGGCTTGGAGACGATCTCCATCAGCGCCACGCCGGAGCGGTTGAGATCGACATAGGACATCGTCGCATGCTGGTCGTGCATCGACTTGCCGGCATCCTGCTCCAGGTGCAGGCGCTCGATGCCGACCTCTATGTCCTCGAATTCGCCCTGCCGGTCCGGGCCGACCGAGACGATCACCTTGCCCTCGCCGACGATCGGCTGCTTGAACTGCGATATCTGGTAGCCCTGCGGCAGATCGGGATAGAAATAGTTTTTCCTGTCGAAGACCGATTTGTGGTTGATCTCAGCCTTCAGGCCCAGCCCGGTACGGATCGCCTGCTTGACGCATTCCTCGTTGATGACCGGCAGCATGCCGGGCATCGCCGCGTCGACCAGGCTGACATTGGCATTGGGCGCGGCGCCGAAAATGGTCGAGGCGCCGGAAAACAGCTTTGCCTGCGAGGTCACCTGCGCGTGGACCTCGAGGCCAATGATGATCTCCCAGTCGCCGGTAGCGCCGGGAACCAGGCGCTTGGCGTCGGGCGTGCGGGTATCGATGATGCTCATAAGGGCCTGCATATTGAAATTGCGGACATGCGAGAACGCATATTTTGATGTGCAACTTCGCTAGTGCAAACCGCCAAAAGAGACAAGCGCAAAGCCGCAGACGCCGACGCGGCACAGGCCCGCACCTGCCGCGATGGACTGCTATAGCGGCTTGAAAAAATTCAATGGCCGGCAACCCGGCCGCCGTCGCCTCATGCCGTGGCGATGTAGGCCCTGATCTCCTCGGCCTCGCGCTCGACATCCTCGATGCGCCGCTTGACTACGTCGCCGATCGACACGATGCCGTCGAGCAGCCCGTTCTTTTCCACCGGCAGATGGCGGAAGCGGCCCTTGGTCATGATCTCCATGACCTCGTTGACGGTGTGGTTCTCATTGCAGATCTTCACCTTGGGCGTCATCGCCGAGCGGATGGCGAGGTCGAGCGCCGCGGCCCCCTCCTTGGCGAGGACCCGCACCACATCGCGCTCGGAAAGAATGCCGACGATCTTGTGATCGCCGTTGGTGATGACCAGCGCGCCGATCCTGTGTTCGGAAAGCATGCGGATGGCTTCGCTGAGCTTTTCGTTCGGCCCGAGCGTCACCACGTCGTGGCCTTTTGCCTCGAGAATTGCCTTAACAGTCATGGCGTCCTCCTCTGCATTTCCTTGCCGGCTCCTGCCCTGGCCGGCTTTCCCTGGGATGAACATGGTGCGCCGCGATCGGTTGCTTTTCAAGTGCGGAGGTCTCAGGTCTCCGACTCGTCCGCCTGCCGGGGTGCCTGCTCTCGCCGATCAAAAAACCGCAGGCCGAAGAAGCCGGCAAGAAAGCCGCCAATATGGGCTTCCCAGGCGATCTGGCCGTCAATGCCAGGCGCCAGGCCGAAGAGGCCGGTCGCGAGGTTGATCACCATCCACATGGCGAGAAAGGTGACGACGCCGCGCGAGCGCAGCACTGCCGCCATCGGCAAAGGCTGACCGGCGAAGGCGGCCTTGCCCGACGAGCGGTCGATGCGGAAGCCGTAGCGTGCCGCCGCGCCCATCATACCGGAAATCGCGCCGGAGGCCCCGACCAGCGGCGCCTCGCCAAGCGGATGCATGGCCCAGAACAATGCCACCGCCGCCAGTCCGGTCGCGGCGAAGAACAGGCTGAAGCGCAGCGCGCCGAAGCGGTTGGCCAGCGGTGAGCCGAAGGCCGCGAGCCACACCATGTTGATGGCAAGATGGGCAAAGCCGCCATGCAGGAAGGCGTAGGTGAAAGAGCTTGAAAACGCAAAGAAATCCAGGTCGAAGCGGCCGGAATAGCGGATCGGCACAAAGGCAGCCCTGACAAGCAGTTCGAAGTCCTGGTCGTCGGTCAGCCAATAGACCCGGATCAGATGGACAGCGACGCAGATGCCGATCACCGCCAGCACCACGGGCGGCAGGTTGAACACCGGCTCGCGGCGCTGCTCCGGTTCGCGGGCGACAGGCCCGCCCTCGCCCTGCTCGATCTCCGGTGGGCTTTCTGGGTCGCTCATATGGCTTGCACTCAGTCGCTGGGTTGGACTTCGCGAGCATGTAGATCACGGCCAACCGAATCACAAACGGCGAATCAGCAGCCCCGAATCAAAAAAGAAGCCGTCCAAGGTTTCCCTTGAACGGCTAGTCGAGCCCCCTTGCTCCCCCTGAACTCTTGACTGAAGTGCTGCCGATCGTCGCAAAACGACCGCTTCTGGAGTGGTTTTGGTGTGCCACAGGGCTGGCTGGCGCGCAACGTAAACCAGTTGTTAACCTTAACCGCCCCGACCCGTGAACAAGTATTAACGATGCTGGCACGCATCCTGCTCCGCAACGCATGTAGGTCTTCGGAGGGCGCCCTTCTGTTCACCGATGGGACATCAGAAGACAGAATGCGCGGAGCAGCATTAGCATGAACCAGACCGGATCGATCACGCTGTTCCATTATTGGAACCGGTTGCGTGACGGACGCCCTGCCCCGAAGCGCTCGGAAGTCGAACCCGCGGATATCAAGTCGCTGCTGGCCGACACGTTCATCCTGGAAAAGGACACGCGCGGCGAAGCGGTGTTCCGGCTGGCCGGCACCAGGCTCTGCGCGGTCTATGGCCGCGAACTCAAGGGCTTTTCATTCCCTTCGCTGTGGCGCGAGAAGGACCAGCGGCTGATCTCGAAGCTGACCGACGGCGTCTTCGACCAGAAATCGGTGATGCTCATCACCTATGAGGGTTTCAGCCGCAACGGCCGATCCAACAGGTTCGAGCTGCTCGCGCTGCCGCTCGACGGCGGGGTCGAGAGCCCGCGCTGCCTCGGCGTGATAAGCGCCGTCGAAAAACCCTTCTGGCTGGGTGCCGACCCGGTTCTCGACGCCTTGATCGATTCGATCCGTGTCGTCGATCCCGACAAGGAGCCGATGTTCCTGAAGAACCGGCCGGCGATAGAGGTTCCCTCGCTCGCCCCGTCGGAATTCGACCCGCCCGAGACGATTTCGGCGCTCGGCCAGGCCCGCCGCATCCGTCACCTGGTCGTCTTCGACGGCGGACGCGAGGAATGATGCCCAAAGCTTAAAGCAACAGCGCCGGGCTTTCCCCTTTGTTAACCTGCTTTGTTGTAGTTTTCCGCTGAAATTCCCCGCATCCATGCGCGGAATGCCGAACGGGGTATGGCAGTGATGAGGTCAGCGGCGGTCGACCATGCGCCGTCCCAAGCTGAAAGGCGTAACTTTCAGCGCGTCCGCGTGAAGATTTACGGACGCTTCATGCTGGAAGACCGCACCGAGCATCCGTGCCAGGTGGTCGACATGTCGCCCGGCAACGTTGCGCTGCGCACCGAGCGCGCCGGCCTGGCTGGCGAAAAGGTCATTGCCTATATCGATCACATCGGCCGCATCGAAGGCGTCATCACCCGCACTTTGCAGGATGGCTTTGCGATGACCGTCATCGCGTCCGACCGCAAGAGGGACAAGCTCGCCGCGCAACTGACCTGGCTTGCCAACAAGCACGAGCTCGACCTGCCGGAAGACCGCCGCCATGAACGCGTCGCACCGCGCAACCCGACGAGCGTGCTGCAGCTTGCCGACGGACGCCAGTACCAGTGCCGCATCATCGACCTGTCGCTGTCGGGCGCGGCGATCGAGATCGACGTCAAGCCGGCCATCGGCGTCCAGGTGACGCTCGGCACCATGCGCGGCCAGATAGTGCGTCATTTCGAAGATGGCGTCGCCATCGAGTTCGCCGTCATCCAGCGGCCGGAAACGCTCGATACCGAATTCAGCTCACCGCGCGGCTAACGCGGAAGCCTTAGCGCCATCGGGAAGAGAGGCTCGCGATCCTTCGCGCCCCCCTCTGTCCCGCCATCCTAGCTGTTCGAACGGTGCGACGAAACATGGGAACGGACCTGGCTAGAATCCTTAAACAATTCTATACTCAATTGCGTCAAATTTTATATTTATTCTATTGGCGTTTTACTTAATGTCTACTTCGTGCTTTTGCGTCAAATAAATCCAGCCGTGTCAATGTCTCCTCAAACGGGGAGACTGAATAATGAACAGGATGAGGGGCAAGCTGTTGCTGGCGGCAATAGCGATGCAGCTTTTCGGCTGGGGGATTGCAAACGCGGCGGAGCCGGCCTTCATGCACACCGGCGGCCGCACCACACAGCCGGTCGGTCACTACGAATTGTGCCAGCAGCTTCCGCAGGAATGCAATCAGAGGACGCCTGGGCGGGCACCCGTCGAGCTCACCCGCAAGCTGTGGGCGACGATCGTCAAGATCAACAATTCGGTCAACAGCAAGGTCGCGCCGCGCACCGACATGGAAATGTGGGGCAAGGAGGAAGTCTGGTCCTTTCCCAATAGCGGCTTCGGCGACTGCGAGGACTATGCGCTGGAAAAGCGCCGCGAGCTGATGAGCATCGGCGTGCCGGCCGGTGATCTGCTGATGACGGTCGTGCGCCAGCGCAATGGCGACGGCCATGCGGTGCTGACCGTGCGCACCAGCCTTGGCGAGTTCATCCTCGACAATCTCCAGCCCAAGGTGCTGTCCTGGACCAATACCGGCTACACCTACCTGAAGCGCCAGTCCGAGCGGAATTCCGGCGCCTGGGTGACGATCAACGACGGCCGCTCCGACGCGGTCGCCAGCGTCCGCTGAGGACGCGACGCAAAACCCGGTCGAGTCCCCACCCTCCCCGTCCCCAACGACCGGGTTTAAGGAGCCGGCCCCGTCCCCGGGCCGGCTCCACCATTTCTGGGCGAAACGCATTCGATTCAGTTATCCCGGCTTGCCTCCAACTGCGCTTCGTCACCCAAGCTGCCGCACGACCGTTTTATGAGATACGAGCTGCCGTTTGCCGTCGAAACGCTGTTACTTGCCCCTGATACGGAACGCGTCGACAAAGGCGGAAAACGCCGGAGAGGGATGGCGTCGGCTTGGATAGTACAGGTGGTAGCCCTGGAAGGTCGGGCACCATTTGGTCAAGGCTTCCTGGAGAAGGCCACTCTCAATGTGTGGAAGGACGAGTTCGCGCGGCAGATAGGCCAAGCCCACTCCGTCAAGCGCGGCCTGGATCGCCGGCCCCATGTTGTTAAGCGTCAGTTGCCCCTCGACCCGAGCACTGAACTCGCGCGCGCCTTCCCGCAATTCCCATGCATAGACCGATCCTGACGTCGGCAGCCGGTAGTTGATGCAGTTATGGTCGGTCAGCTCCTGCGGTGTCTCCGGCGGCGACCGATGGGCGAAGTAATGGGGTGAGCCGACGACAGTGTAGGTCACGTCGGCTCCGATGCGCACGGCTACCATATCCCGGGCAATGGACTCGCCCAGCCGCACACCGGCGTCGAACTGGCGCTCGACGATGTTGGTGAAGGCGTTGTCGACCACCAGCTCGACATTGATATCGGGGAAGTCGCTCAGGAACTTTGGCAGCCGGGCGCGGAAGACAAGGTCGACCGAATCGTCGGTGCACACCAGGCGAATGTTGCCGGACGGCCTGTCGCGCAGGACGCCGAGAGCGCTGACCTCAGCCGCGATCCCTTCGAAATGCGGTTCGATGCCTTCCTTGAGGCGTTGACCGGCCGCCGTCGGGGCCACGTCGCGCGTGGTGCGAGACAGAAGACGAACGCCAAGCCGCGACTCCAGCGACTTGATGGTGTGGCTAAGAGCCGAAGGAGTGACCCCGAGCTTGGCGGCTGCTCGGGTGAAGCTCCGCGTCCGGGTGATCTCCAGGAACGCGCGCATTTCGGCGAACTCGTCGCGTGGCATTGATGAGCCTCATTCACAACCACATCAAAATTATACCCGCTAGTCGCATTTGGCCAGCCCGACTACTGAGTTCGGCAACGGACAGGAGACTGCCTTATGGCCATTGATTTCGCGCTGGGCGAGGCCGCCGCAACTGACAGCACGACGACCCCATGGTCTGCGGTGGTCTGCCTGTCGCTGCTGACCTTCCTTCTGGTCGGACTGGAGTTCCTGCCGGTGAGCCTGCTCACCCCGATCGCTCAGGATCTGGTCGTCTCCGAGGGTCAGGCAGGCCAGGCAATCGCGGTATCCGGATTCTTCGCCGTGGTTACCAGCCTCTTGGGCAATTCGCTGTTGCGAAACGTCGATCGACGGACGGTGGTTCTGCTCTATACGGCAGTGCTGGCCGCATCGAGCCTGGCGGTGGCGCTTGCTCCCAACTTCCTGGTCTTCCTGGCCGGGCGGGCGCTGGTCGGCATCGCGATCGGTGGTTTCTGGTCACTGTCGACGGCCATTCTGGCCCGCCTGGCCGCGGGACCCGACCTGCCCAAGGCCATTGCCTTGCTCCAGGGCGGCACTGCCTTCGCATTGGTCATCGCCGCGCCCGTCGGCAGCTTCCTCGGATCGCTGATCGGATGGCGGGCAACCTTTTTCGTCACCGTCCCCATCGGCCTTGCGGCGCTCGTGTGGCAGTTGGCTATTCTCCCGAAGATGCCGCCGATGGAGGTCGCCTCGGTATCGAGCATGTTCGGCCTGCTGCGGAATCGCAGATTCGCCATCGGCATGGGCGCGACCGGGCTCGCTTTCATCGGGCAGAACGCGCTCTCGATCTATCTGCGGCCGTTTCTGGAAAACGTGACGGGCCTCGAGGTCAACACCCTCTCAATGGCTCTGTTGGGCGTCGGCCTCGGTGGCGTGGCGGGACTGTCGATCATCGGCCTCATACTCCGGCGGCACCTCACAGCCGTGCTGATCGGGCTGCCGAGTGCACTCGCGGTCTTCGCTCTACTGCTGATTGCCTTTGGACCGTTTGCACGCGCCACGGCCGCCCTGCTGGTTCTTTGGGGACTGTTCGCGACCCCGATCCCGGTGGCGTGGAACACCTGGATGAGCACGCTCATCCCTGAAGACCTGGAGGCCGGGGGCGGACTGCAGGTCGCCCTGATCCAGCTCGCGATCGCGGGCGGCGCTATTGCAGGAGGCCTGCTGTTCGACGTGGCCGGCTGGTGGAGCGCCTTCCTTCTGGCCGCCGTCCTGCTCACGGGCTCGGCCTTGCTCGCCGCCTCGGCCGGCCCCCGCACCTGAACTCTTTCAATTCTTGTCTAGGAGAATCTCATGTCCGAAGGAATCGAGAACAAGGTCGTCGTCATCACCGGTGCCAGCAGTGGCCTCGGTGAAGCGACGGCACGCCATCTTGCCGCACGAGGCGCTTCCGTCGTCCTGGGTGCACGCCGGTCACACCGCATCGACGCGCTTGTCCAGGAACTGACCGGCGCTGGGCTCAAATCCAAGGCCGTCACTACAGACGTCACCGACGCCGGCCAGGTCCAGAACCTGGTGAACACGGCGGTCCGGGAATTCGGCCGCATCGACGTGATGCTCAACAATGCGGGCCTCATGCCGTTGGCCCCGCTCGAACGGCTCAAGGTCGATGAATGGGACCGGATGATCGACGTCAACATCAAGGGCGTCCTTTACGGCATCGCGGCCGCGCTTCCGTACATGAAGGAGCAGCGATCGGGGCACATCATCAATGTCTCGTCCGTATACGGCCATGTTGTCGACCCGGGTGCGGCGGTCTATTGCGCCACCAAGTTCGCCGTGCGTGCGCTGTCCGAGGGTCTGCGGAAAGAGGTCAAACCCTACAATATCCGCACCACCGTGATCTCGCCGGGCGCTGTCAGCACAGAGTTGCTCGAGCATATCAGCGAGCAGGATATCCAGCAGGGCACCAGGGACTTCGTGAGCAAGATCGCCGTGGGGCCAGATACGTTTGCCCGCACGGTCGCCTTCGCGATCAACGAGCCCGAGGACGTCGACATCAACGAGATCTTGTTCCGGCCGACCGCCCAGCCGGTTTGACTTGGAAGGGGCTATGCTTTCGGTATCCTAAGGCCCGGCTCCACCATTTCTGGGTCGGCTAGACCTTCTTCAGCCCCGCCCTGAACCGCCGGCCGTTTGCCACATAGTGCGCGGCCGAGGCGCGCAGCCTGGCGATTGCGGCCTCGTCGAGCATCCTGACAACACGCGCGGGCGAGCCGACGATCAGCGAATTGTCGGGAAATTTCTTGCCTTCGGTGACCAGCGCACCGGCGCCGACCAGCGAGTTATTGCCGATCTTCACGCCGTTCAGCACGATGGCGCCCATGCCGATCAGGCTGTTGTCGCCGATCGTGCAGCCATGCAGCAGGGCACGGTGGCCGATCGTGCAGCCTTGGCCGACGGTCAGCGGAAAGCCGGCATCGGTGTGCATGATTGTGTGCTCCTGCACGTTGGTGTCGGCGCCGATGACGATCGGCTCGTCGTCGCAACGGACGACGACGCCGAACCAGAAGCCGGCATTGCGGCCGATCCTGATATTGCCGATCAGAGTGGCGTCGGGCGCGATCCAGTTGCTGTCGGCGTCCTCGAAAGCGGGCGCTTTTCCGTCAATCGCGTAGATCGGCATTGCTGTCTCCAGATCGTCTCACACCGACAAGCTGCCAGACCCTAGAAGCGAAGCCGCCCAGGACGCAATGGCGATCACCACCATGCCCAGTGCCAGCGCCCAGATGGTCGCCGTACAGCCGCAGGAGATCAGCCCCAGCACCGAGATGCGACGCTCGCGCCAGGCGTCTAGCGCCTCGTTGGCGAACATCAGCGGCCCGGCGCAAGCCGTCGCGGCGAGCGAGCGCAGCATGTGCTTCGATGATACGTAGGGCTGGACGAAGGCAAGCTTGCGGCCGGCGACCAGCTCCATCGCCGATCCGACCAGGCCGCAAGCCGTCAGCCCAGCCATAAAACTGAATATGATTTGTTCGACCGGACCCATCTTTACCCTCCGTTTACCATGAAATCGCACAGTCGCCTGCAAAAGCTGCGAAGCAAGAGCCGTGCCGCGCCGAGATGTGTCGTTCAGGTACAGCCGATGGGACGGCAAACGAGGGTCGCGATGAAGCAGGCAGCCGCCACAGAAGGCCCGCAACTCAGCGTCGTCGATTCGACGCTGATGAAGCGGGTGTTTTATGCGTTCGCAACGCTAGCGCTGCTTTCGGTGGCGATCAGCCTTGGCGGCAAATGGTTCGGCCGCTCGATCGCCATGGCCGGGTATACCGACGACACCACGATCCACAAGGTCGTCATCGGCAACAACGTCATCGCCGTGCCGGCCAATGTCATCCGCTTTGCCCAGGCCCGGCGCGACGGCATCGCCTCGCGGCTCGACCTCTATCTGCGCTATCCCGAGATGGACGGCTACAGCGAGGCTGCCCGCAGCGACTTCAACCACACCGGACCCAGCAAGGACATCGTCTTCCTGTCGTTCGAGCCGCAGATGATGTCGCGCGATATGAGCGGCCGCTTCGCGCCGATCTACAGCGCGCTGATCGCCAAGCCGGGTACGCCCGGCCCTGGCGGCACGCTGCTTTACGCCTTCAGCGAAAAATCAGGCTATCTCAACGAAGTGCTGGCGGTCGCCGACCGCCCCGGCAAGGATCCGTTCGTTGCACGCTGCCTGAGCGGCCCGAGCGCGGACGAATCGCTAGCGCCCTGCGAACGCGACATCCTGGTCGGCGACAATCTCAGCCTCACCTACCGCTTCCCCCGGGAATTCCTGGGCGACTGGCAGGCGCTCGACGCGGCGATTTCGGACGAGGCAGCGCGTGTGCTGAAGACCGGGCGGTAAGCAACGAAACGAGCCGTTCCGTAGCGATCCTTCGCGCCCCTCTCTGTCCTGCCCTCTTACGACCACTTCTCCCCCACGAGGGGGGAGATCGGCCGTCATCTTGGCTTTCGCCAATCTCCAATGGTGCAGGAGGAGTGCAGCGCCGAAGCTGCCAATCTCCCCCTTCGTGGGGGAGATGCCAAGTAGTCGCAAAGAGGGCAGGCCAGAGGGGGGCGCCGTCCCGCCGGCGTCTCAAGGTTCCGTACCGTCGCAGCGCTCGAGGCGTAGCGGCCAGCTAAATTCCCGGCTCAGGCCAGATCGATGTCGAGGATCGCCATCGAGAAATTATAGTCGCCGTCGTCCTCGTCCTTGAAGACGATGCCGAGGAACTCGTCGCCGACATAGACCTCGGCCGAATCTTCCTTGCGCGGCCGCGCCTTCACTTCGAGTTTGGGGTTCTGGAAGGTGCGCTTGAAATAGGCGTCCAGCTTTCTGATTTCGTCCGGCTTCAACAGTCTTCTCCGATCGTCGCTTGCTCAAGTGCGTCGCGTCTGAAGAGACCGATGCGACGCGCTTTAAATCTTGCTTCATGCATGTCGCTATCCCAAAACCGCTGGGCACTTTTGGGCGACATGCATTGGTGAGCGCGCTTCTGGCACGTCGACAATGGCCATGTAAAGGCAAGCCGGCATAGGGGGGCAGGAATTCAGCCCCCTGCCCGAGCGCTCAGATGTCGAAGCTGACGACGTGGTCCATCGTCTGCGATGGCAACAGCTGGTCCATCTGCCGCGAGGGCTGGTCGCAGCCGGTCTCGCCGACGACGCGGGCCGGCACGCCGGCAACCGTCTTGTTGTGCGGTACCGGCGACAGCACCACCGACCCGGCCGCGATCTTCGAGCAATGGCCGATCTCGATGTTGCCGAGGATCTTGGCGCCGGCGCCGATCAGCACGCCGTAGCGGATCTTGGGATGGCGGTCGCCGCCGGCCTTGCCGGTGCCGCCCAGCGTGACGCCGTGCAGGATCGACACGTCGTCCTCGATTACCGCCGTCTGGCCGACGACGAGGCCTGTGGCGTGGTCGAGGAAGATGCCCTTGCCGATCCGGGCTGCCGGATTGATGTCGGTCTGGAACACCGAGGACGACCGGCTCTGCAGATACAGCGCGAAATCCTGGCGGCCCTGGTTCCACAGCCAATGCGCCAGCCGGTGCGTCTGGATGGCATGAAAACCCTTGAAGTAGAGCACCGGCATGATGAAGCGGTCGCAGGCCGGATCGCGGTCGTAATAAGCCTGGATATCGACGCGCACCGTCGTCGACCAGTCCTTGTCGTCGGCCGCCATCGCCTTGAACGTCTGGCGGATGAGGTCGGAGCCGATGTCCTGGTGGGCGAGGCGCTCGGCCAGCCGGTGGATAACCGCTTCCTCCAGGTTTTCCTGATTGAGGATGGTCGAATAGAGGAACGCCGCCAGCAGCGGATCGCGGTTGACCGCTTCCATCGCTTCGTCGCGGATCGAACGCCAGATCGGATCTACCGGCTGCACCCTGGTGGGACGGGAAATCGTAACGCTGTTCATCTGATGTCTCCGGCCATCCAATGTCTCGGCCATCCAATGTCTCGGCTTGGCGGCTTGCCTATTCTCCGGCCGCACCTATAAGCCAGATCATAGCACGGGTGAACTCAATTTTCCTTAGTGCTTCGTCAAATGGATTTGGTTCGCGGAATTTCAAGCAGCCATGGAAAACGCAACCTTGATGGACGAGACCCTGAAGCGCGAGCTTTCCGCGCTCTATGAGGCCGAAGATCGCCATTACCACGACCTTGGCCACATCGAGGCGATGCTGGCGCTGGCCAATGATTACAAGGCGTTGCTGCATGATCCTGAAGCAGTCGAAGCGGCGATCTGGTTCCACGATGCGATCTACGACAGCCGCGGCAAGGACAATGAGGCGAGGAGCGCCGCACTTGCCGAGGAGAAGCTCGCCGGCCGCACCGACGCACAACGCCTCGGCCGCATCGCGGCGATGATCACTGCGACCGCCGGCCACGAATTGCCGCCCCTTGGCGACCACCATTCGGTTCGTGACGCGGCGCTGTTCCTCGACATGGACCTGGCGATCCTGGGTGCCGCGCCTGACGTGTTCGACGCTTACGAACAGGCGGTCCGCCGCGAATATCAGTGGGTCGATGAGCCGATGTGGCGGGCCGGCCGTGCCGCTGTGCTAAAGGGGTTCCTCGCGCGTCAGCATATCTTCCACAGCGAGGAATTCCGCCGGCGCTTCGAAACCCAGGCCCGGCATAACATGGCGCGGTCGCTCAGGACGCTTGGCGATAAACTCAGCCCAGACAAACCTTAATCCGGAAACGTCTCCATGCGTTGCGCATAGGCCTTGAAACCGGCTCGCCCGTAGACAGATCGCGCCCCCGGATGATCGTGGGTGTCGGTGTGCAGCCAGACCCTTTCGGGTTCATGCGACCAGACGGCGCGCAGCGCCCGGTCGAGCAGGTACGGCCCAAGCTTGCGGCCCTGAAGAGCCGGAACGACCCCGAAATGAGCCAATTCGACAACCGGCTGGCCGACGCCCGTGAATTCGCACAGGCCGGCGACTTCGCCATCGACACGCAGGACGTGGATATGCGTCGACGGGCTGGCGAGAAGGCGCTCGAGGTCGCCCAAGGGCATGCGCAGCCGCTGATCCCATTGCACAGGCTCGCCAACAGCGCGGCACAGGCTGACGTAGTCAGCGACGCCAAGCGTTTCGCGCATCACTGCCGCGCCCGGCTCGGGAGCGGCAAAGCCGCCGCCGGACGGCGGCTCGGTCATCTCCAGATAGGTGACCAGAAGATCGACCATGGCAACTCGCGCAGATTTGAAGCTGAGGGGTCACGTCGATCGCTTGCCTGCCGGAGGTTTGCCGAGATCAGGTGAAAGCGCCAAAAGTCGATGCCATTGCCCACAGCATGAACACCCCGGCCGCCAGCGACGCGCCGTTGACCACGATGCCAGCCAGGCCGAGCACACGATTGTCGTTCTGGCGCCCAAGCGCCATCAGCCCGAAGACCGCGCCGGTAAGATGTGCCAAAGGCCCGGCCACGAAAAATACCGCAGCGAAGAAGCCCGTCGCACTGTTCTGGAGCAGTGGGGAGGCGTCGCTCGGCATTGCTATCAACGCGGTGATCGCAATCGCCCCTGTCGCCAATGCGGCCAGCGCTAGAACAACGGACCATTCGCCGAACGTGCTTTTCGTAACGACGCCCGGCAAAGCGGCGTCGCTTCTTCCCCATTGTGCCATCGTACCCCCCTGCCCCTCGTTCAGCGCGTGGTGGGTTTGAACCGATCCACGCGTCGCGCCTTATTTATTCCTGTATCGTTGCAAAACCGCTAAGAACCCCAGCTTCAGGGCCAATGGCCGCTTTTGGGGAGCCATTCCATCAAAGCGGATGGTCGGCATAAAACTCCAGCACGCGCTGCTTGAAGGTCTTGTCCCCGACCGCCAGCATGTGGTCGCGGCCTTCGACGTGAAAAGCCCTGGCGTTGGGCATCAGAGCGGCGAGTTCATCCGGCGAGCCGCCGATGTCGTCCTTGGTGCCGACGGCGATCAGCGTCGGCTGGGCAATGCGGGCGATGTCGGCCTCGCTCAGCAATTCGCGCGAGGTGGCGATGCAGGCGGCGAGCGCCCGACGATCGCTGCGGGTCTGGTCGGCGAAGGCACGGAACGAGCGGCCGCGCGGGTCGCTGGTGCCTGCGGGGTCCTCGGCCAGGAGGGCGTCGGCTATCGGATCCCAGTCGCCGACACCGTCGACCATGCCGATGCCGAGCCCGCCGAAGACCAGTGTCGCCACCTTGTCCGGGTCGGAGAGCGCCAGGAAGGCCGATATGCGCGCGCCCATCGAATAGCCCATGACATGGGCGCGTTCGACGCCGAGATGGTTCAAGAGCGCTGCCGCGTCAGACGCCATTTTTGCCGGCGTGTAGTCTGCTTCGTCATAGCTCTTCGACGACGAGCCATGGCCGCGATTATCAAAGGCGATGGCACGGTAGCCGGCATCGTTCAGCGTCTTGAACCAGCCGGGCGACACCCAGTTGACGTAATGGCTCGAGGCGAAGCCGTGGATCATCAGGACAGGATCGCCCTGCCCCGATGCCGGCTGGCGGTCAAGGAAAGCAAGGTCGAAACCGTCATGGGAGAAGAACTGCATCGGCCGAAGATCCTGTCCGTTCAGTCGGAATCGACATTCGGCGCATCGCCCTTGTCGGGCGGCGGCATGGCCGGCCCGGGCGCCGTGCCGATGGCCGGATGGCGCAGCAGGTCGCCGTCCTTAAGGCCCTTTTTGGCGGCGGTGCCTGCCTTGAGCTCGAGTACGAAGCGCACCGGCTCGTCCGGCGAGATGATCGCCTCCGACTGCGGCTCGCCTTGCTTGATCGCCCGGATCCGGCCGTCTTGGCCGACGAAGACCAGGTCGAGCGGCATCGGCGTGTTCTTCATCC
The DNA here is from genome assembly GCF_040322255.1 of Mesorhizobium sp. M0166. Classification (NCBI taxonomy): domain Bacteria; kingdom Pseudomonadati; phylum Pseudomonadota; class Alphaproteobacteria; order Hyphomicrobiales; family Phyllobacteriaceae; genus Mesorhizobium; species Mesorhizobium sp. M0166. Next base: position 66,437 of record NZ_JAMYTD010000027.1, read on the forward strand.
AGAAGCTCACATCCTGCGGCGCACCGAAGACGAACAGCATGCCGTGATTGTCGGCCATGTGGCGGCGAAACATCAGGCCAGCCTCGCGCTCGGCGGGCGTGTCGGCGATTTCGACGGAAAAAGAACGCTCGCCGGCCTTCGTCACCGCGACCAGCGGCACCGGATCGACGGGAAGGATCATCGCCTTGCCGTCGGCCGAACTCGGTTGCTGAAAATAGAAGAACGCACTTGCGGCGACGATGAGGAAAATCCCGGCGCATAGCGCGCCCGCCGTCAGCCGGTTCCTGTGAGCCATATGAAATCCTCGACCGGAACTAATGCGAGACCGGCAAGGTACCCATATCGGGGTGAATTTCGGCAGCCATAAGGCCTTTGTCGCCGCGTCCGAAGCGGACCAGCACCACCTGGCCCGGCCGGAGTTCGGTGATGCCGTAGCGGCGCAGCGTCTCCATGTGGACGAAAATGTCCTCGGTGCCCTCACCTCGGGTCAGAAAGCCGAACCCCTTGGTGCGGTTGAACCATTTGACCAGCGCCCGTTCGAGGCCGCTTTCCGGCGTCACCGCGACATGGGTGCGCTGCTCCTGCATCTCCGCCGGATGCACCGCCGTGGAGACATCCATCGAGAGCACGCGGAAGGCCTGCAGCCCGCGCTCGCCCTGCTTGACCAGGCAGACGACGCGGGCGCCTTCCAGGGCGGTCTGAAAACCGTCCTTTCGAAGGCATGTCACATGGAGGAGGATGTCGCCCGAAGTACCATCATCGGGAAGGATGAAACCGTAGCCCTTGGCCACGTCGAACCATTTGATGGCGCCGGCGATTTCGACGAGATCGGCCGTATCGGCGCTCTCATCCCGCTTCAACGCATCGTTACCGGCCCCGTCCCGCCCCATGAAAGAGGCCTTTTCCCCCATAAGAACGCCCCCTTTTTTCAAGAAACACTGCAACTGATTCTTGGTATCAGATTAACACCGCGGCTTCCGGTGTGTGCAAGACCTGACGTGCCTTTTTTCACGGTTCCGTACAGGAATAGCGGATTTGCCGTTTGCCGGCGCCGGCAAGCGTGGCCAATTGCCCTTTGGCCGGGCCGCCCCTATGTTGCGCCGCAACGCAACATAAGGAGGAAATCATGCGCTATCTGCACACCATGGTCCGCGTCGCCGACATCGATGCCTCGCTCGATTTCTACTGCAACAAGCTTGGCCTCAAGGAAGTGCGCCGCCACGAAAACGAGCAAGGCCGCTACACGCTGATCTTTCTCGCAGCGCCCGAAGACGAGCAGAGCGGCATCTCCGAAAAGGCGCCGCTGGTCGAGCTGACCTACAATTGGGATCCGGAAGACTACAAGGGTGGCCGCAATTTCGGCCATCTCGCCTATGAGGTCGACGACATCTACGCCACCTGCCAGCGGCTGATGGACAATGGCGTCACCATCAACCGGCCGCCGCGCGACGGCAACATGGCGTTCGTCAAATCGCCGGACGGCATCTCGATCGAGCTGTTGCAGAAAGGTCCGGCAAAGCCGAAGGCCGAGCCGTGGGCGTCGATGCCGAACACCGGCAGCTGGTAGCCGATCACGCCATCTTGAACGGACGTCGACGGGCCCTGGTTCGGTTTTCGCGTCCGCATTCCCCAGGAGAATTCATTCATGCCGACCAGCCATGTCGACGTCGCCACCGAACATGCCAGCCGCTATCTGCAGCAGCTGTGCAAACATTGGGCGCACAAGTTTCCAGTCGAATTCGACGCGAACCACGGCGCTATCGATCTGACGCTCGGCCGCACGGTTCTCGATGCCGACCAGGCTGCGCTGCACATTGCGGTGACGACCGATGAAGCCGGCTCGCTCGAGCGCCTGGAAACGGTCGTTGCCGAGCACATCAAGCGCTTCGCCTTCCGTGAAGAGCTGGCATTCGACTGGAAACGCGCTCCGGCCGCGTAGACGACCTCAACCGCCGGCCTTGGCCATCTCGAGCAGCATCAGCACGGTGCGCCAATTGCGCGCCGTGCCAGGCACCTTCAGAACCCGCGGGATGAGATTGGCAAACACCGATTTGCCGAGCCCGTCAGGCGCATGCAGGTAGAGCACGTCGCCCTTGACCTCGAAGCGTTCGGGCCCGGTGCATTTTTCCGCCAGCCGGGCGACCTCCTCGGCGGTCGGCTGGCGCTCCAGCGCATAGGCGTGCAGCTTCGTCGGCTCGCCGGCCACTTCCGGATAGGGATTGTCCACCGCCAGCCGCTCGAGCCAGCCGAGATCGCGCACCATGATGCGCGAATGGAACCCCCATTTCTTCTCGAATTCCGCTTCCAACCGCCTGGTCAGCATCGCCGCATCGCAATCTGGCGACCGGAAGACGGCGTTGCCGCTCTGCACATAGGTGGCGATATCGGAGAAGCCGAGCTGCTCGAAAAATGACCTGAGTTCCGCCATTTTGACGATGCGGTTGCCGCCGACGTTGATGCCGGAAAACAGCGCGATAAAAACCTTCGCCGGAGCGTTCGGAAGATCGTTGCTGCTCATATGATGAACCCGGCGAGCGTCTCGTTGTCGGTGATGTCCTGGTAATGGACGCTCTCGGCATCGAAATTCGCCTTGAGCAGGTCGAAATTGCGGCGGTCCTTGGTTTCGATGCCGATCAGCACCGAACCGAAATTGCGCGCCGATTTCTTCAGATATTCGAAGCGGGCGATGTCGTCGTCGGGACCTAGCAATTCGAGGAAATCGCGCAGCGCGCCGGGCCGCTGCGGAAAGCGGATGATGAAGTATTTCTTCAAGCCCTCGAAGCGCAGCGCCCGTTCCTTCACATCGGGCAGCCGCTCGAAATCGAAATTGCCGCCTGACACCACGGCAACGATGGTCTTGCCCCTGATTTCCTTCCTGGAAAAATCCTTGAGCGCGTCGATCGCCAGCGCGCCGGCCGGCTCCAGCACGACGCCTTCGACATTGAGCATTTCGATCATGGTGGCGCAGAGCCGGTTTTCCGGGATCAGCCGCACGGTGTCGGCGGCAAATTCCCTGAGGTGGCGCAGCGGCTCGCGGCCGATCTCGGCCACCGCTGCGCCGTCGACGAAATTGTCGACCTTGGCGAGCTTGATCCGCTTTCCGGCGGCAAGGCTCTCGCTCAGGCTCGGGGCGCCGGCCGGCTCGCAAAAGACGAAACGTGTCTCGCGGTGCTGGTCGGCGAAATAATGGGTGACGCCAGCGGCCAGGCCACCGCCGCCGACCGGCAGCATGACGATATCAGCCATGCGCGCGCCGGGCATCTGGCCTGATATCTCGTAGGCGACGGTCGCCTGCCCTTCGATGATGTCCTTGTGGTCGAAAGGCGGCACCATGTGTGCGCCGGCAGTTTCGGTGAATTCGAGTGCCGCGTGGTAGCAGTCGTCGAAGAAATCGCCGACCAGCCTGATCTCGACGAATTCGCCGCCGAACAGCCGCGTCTTGTCGATCTTCTGCTGCGGCGTCGTCACCGGCATGAAGACAACGCCCTTTTTGCCGAAATGGCGGCAGACGAAGGCAAAGCCCTGCGCGTGATTGCCGGCCGAAGCGCAGACGAACAGCTCGGCAGCGTTGCCGGCGGCGAGCGTCTTGCGGAAGAAGTTGAAGGCGCCGCGGATCTTGTAGGAGCGCACCGGCGTCAGGTCCTCGCGCTTCAGAAGCACCCGCGCGCCGGTCTTCTTCGACAGATAGTGGTTTTCCTGCAGCGGCGTTTCCGGAAAGATCTCGCGGATCGCGGCAGCGGCGGCAGCGACGCGAGAGGAGAAACTGGTCATGGCAAGAGCACCCCACAGGCTAGCCGAATTCGGTCCCGCTATTGCATATCCGGCCTCGCGAAGCCATTGTCCGGCCACCCCGAAAGGGTGTTCCCAAAACTTCGTTGGCCGTTAGGAGCGTCTATTCATGCCTGTCGCATCGGTGGCCCAGAAAACCGTTTCGCTGCCGGAGTTCGGCGAGCCGACGGTGATGCCGCTGGTTATGCGCGCCACCTATGAGGCCCGCATAGCGGCACTGGTCGCGCGCGGCGGGTGCGATGCCTTCGTCGTCTATGGCGACCGCGAACATGCGGCCAATGTCGCCTATCTCTGCGGCTACGACCCGCGCTTCGAGGAGACGCTGCTGGTCATCGTTCCCGGCAAGTCGCCGAAACTGCTGGTCGGCAATGAGGGCTGGGGCTATGCCGAGATCTGCGAGGGGCCTTACGAGCGCGTGCTCTACCAGACGTTTTCGCTGCCGGCGCAGCCGCGCGACCGCTCGCAAGCGCTGGCCGACATCCTCGTCGATTGCGGCCTGAAGGCCGGCCGGCGCATCGGCGCCATCGGCTGGAAACCGTTCGGCCCCGGCGATGCGGGTTTTGGCGAAACGACGCTCGACCTGCCGTCCTTCATCGCCGACACGCTGCGCAGCCTTGCCGGCGATAGGGGCGTGATCGTCAATGCGGCGAACCTATTGATGAACCCTGCCGACGGCCTGCGCGCCATCAACGAGGCCGACCAGCTCGCCGCGTTCGAATTCGCCGCGACCTATTCCTCGCAGGGCCTGCGCAATGTGCTGCAAGGCATCGAACCCGGAATGACGGAATTGCAGGCGGCGCGGCTGATGGGCATCAACGGCCTGCCGCAATGCTGTCACCCGATGCTGTCGGCCGGCAAGCGGGCGCCCTATGGCCTGCCAAGCCCGCGCCTCGACATCATCAAGCGCGGCGACCCGATCACCATGGCCTACGGCATCCAGGGCTCACTCAATGCCCGCGCCGGTTTTCTGGTCGAGGACGCGGCCGAGCTTCCGAGGGGCATCCAGGACTATGTCGAGAGATTGGTCGCGCCCTATTTCTGCGCCGTCGTCGACTGGTATGAGACGGTCGGCATCGGCGTTCCCGGCAGCGCGTTGTGGCAAGCGGTGCATGAGCGCATCGGCGATCCCTTCTTCGGCGTGTCGCTCAATCCCGGCCATCTCGTCCATATCGACGAATGGATGCATTCGCCGGTATTTTCCGGCTCCGACATCAGGTTGAAGTCGGGCATGGCCTTGCAGGTCGACATCATCCCAGCCACAGGCACCGATTATTTCACCACCAACATCGAGGACGGGATCGCGCTGGCCGACGAGGCGCTGCGCGAAGAGATCGCCGCGCGCTATCCCGAAGCCTGGCGCCGCATCGAGGCGCGCCGCGCCTTCATGACCGACGTGCTCGGCATAAGGCTGAAGCCGGAAGTGCTGCCGTTTTCCAACATCCCGGCCTTCCTGCCGCCGTTCTGGCTTTCGCGCAACACTGCGATGGCAGTCGCGAGGCGCTGAGCGCATTTCAGCGCCTGCGACTTACTTCTGCCGCACTTCGCCTGTCCGGGAGGTGCGGCGGAGGTGGATGGGCCTTTGGTTAGGCCGGAGTGGAATTGCTTAAGTGCCCCTGAAGACGATTTGCATCATTGTCCTTGCTGCGCTGCTCGCCGGCTGCGGCGGCCGCCAAACCGAGGAACTGCTCGGCAGCGCCATGATGGCGGTGCCGGTGACGGAAATCGCCGGCAACCACTCGATCTTCATCGCCACGACGCGCAAGCGCTCCGACGATCCCAACAAGGTCTTCGACGGCGAGCGTTCGGCGACGCTGAACTACGCCCGCGTCAACGTCACCGTCCCCGGCATCCACAAGACAGGCCAGATCGAGCGGCGCTCGCGCGGCAAGTCGGACGATCCGGCCAAATACTTCATGGCTTCCGAGGTCGTCGGATACGACACCCAGCCGAAATTCTCCAGCGCGCTCAGTGCCGACATCGCGGCGCGCGGCGGCCGCGTCATGGTTTTCGTCCACGGCTACAACACCGGCTTCGACGACGCGGTCTACCGCGTCACCCAGATCACCCATGATTCCGGCTATCCGGGCACGCCGGTGCTGTTTTCCTGGGCGTCGGGCGCCAAGACCACCGACTACGTCTACGACAAGGAAAGCGCCAGCGTTGCCCGCGACCAGCTGGAAGTGACGTTGAGAATGCTGGCGCAGACCGGCGCACGGCGCATCGACATCGTTGCCCATTCGCTGGGGACCTGGGTGACCATGGAGGCGCTGCGCCAGCTCGCCATCACCGGCGACCGCGATCTCGGCGGCAAACTCGGCGACGTCGTGCTGGCCTCGCCCGACATCGACGTCGACGTATTCAAGAGCCAGATGCGCCGCTACGGCAAGCCGGACAAGCCGTTCATCCTGCTGCTCTCCGACGACGACCGGGCGCTGCGGCTCTCCGGCCTGATCGCCGGCGCGCGGCCACGCGTCGGCGACTACAAGAACGCCGCGGACCTCGCCAGCTATGGCGTGTCGGTCGTCGATCTCTCCAGCGTCAAGGGTGCCGACCGCTTCAACCACACCAAATTCGCCGACAATCCGGAATTGGTGCAGTTGATCGGCCAGAAGCTGCGCGAGGATGACGGGTTCGCCAGCGACCGCGAGGTGACCGACCGCATCGCCTCGGTCGGACAATAGCTGCATTGCGCGGCAGTCATTGTTGACCACTGCCGCGCCATCGGAACAGTTTGAACAGGACCGTGCCGGCCTCTGCCTCTATCGAATGGGCCAAGACGTCTCCGGCTCGACGTCGCCTTGCGGGAGCCCGCGTGATCGTGCCTTCGAAGATCTTTCTCGTCGTTGCGTTCGCGCTCGCGCTGGCAGGCTGCGCCGGCCAAAACACGCACGATCTGCTCAACAAGACGACGATCACGGTGCCTGCATCCGATATCGCGGCGACGCATAAGATCTTCGTCGCCACAACCCGGCAAAGGGCAACGAAGGAGCCCCGGCAGGTGTTCGACGGCGACCGTTCGCCGACCACCAGCTTTGCCAATGTCGAGGTGACGGTGCCCAAAATCCACCAGCTCGGCGCCATCGAGCGGATCAAGGGCTCGGCCAACAGCAATCCGGCGAAGGATTTCACGGCGACCGGCGTCACCTTCTACGAAGGCGCCCCGCAATTCGCCAAGGCGGTCGGCGCCGATATCGCGATGCGCGGCGACCGCGCGCTGGTTTTCGTGCACGGCTTCAACAACGGCTTCGACGACGGCATCTACCGGCTGACGCAGATCGCGCACGACACCAAATACCCGGGCACCCCGGTGCTGTTTTCGTGGGCATCGAGCGGCAAGACGACCGGCTACATCTACGACAAGGAAAGCGCCAATGCGGCGCGCGACGATCTCGAAGCGACGCTGCGCATGCTCGCCAAGAGCCGCGCCAAGAGCATCGACATCATTGCCCATTCGATGGGGACCTGGGTGACGATGGAAGCGTTGCGCCAGCTTGCCATCACCGGCGACCGCGACCTCGGCGGCAAGCTCGGCTACGTCATCCTGGCCTCGCCCGACATCGACGTCGACGTGTTCAAGAAGCAGATGATCCGCTACGGCAAGCCCGACAAGCCGTTCGCCGTGCTGCTTTCGGGCGACGACCGGGCGCTCAGACTGTCGACCATGATCTCCGGCGACAAGCCGCGCGTCGGCGACTATGGCGACGCGGCCGACCTCGCCAGCTATGGCGTCTCGGTGGTCGACCTGACCAAGACAAAGGGCGGCGACCGGCTGAACCACGCCAAGTTCGCCGACAACCCGTTTCTGGTGCAGCTGCTCGGCGACCGCCTGCGCGCCCCGGCGGGCCTCGCCTCCGAAGAAACCGCGCCGGCCCAGCTCGACAATCTCGGCCAGGGCCTCGGCAAGGCCGTCGGCTCGGTCGCCGAGATCGTCATCACCACGCCGTTCAAGGTGCTGACCATCGCCACCGGCGGGTGAGCAACGGCGTGGGCTGCCGGGCATAAGTAGCAATCCTTCGCGCCCCCCTCTGTCCTGCCGGACATCTCCCCCACTTGGGGGGAGATTGGCAGCTTCAGCGCTCTGCTCAATTTTTGCGACGAGGAAGATTGGCGAAAACCGAGGTGACGTCCGATCTCCCCCCTCGTGGGGGAGATGTCCGGCAGGACAGAGGGGGGCGCTGTCCCTCCAGCCTCAAAAGTTCCGCACGACGGCGCTAAACGAACAGATCGACCTTCCGAAACGTCGTCACGTCGATCAGGCCGACATCGGAAATTCTGAGCTCCGGGATGACGACCAGCGCCAGCAGCGAGTGCTGCATGTAGGCGTTGTTCAGCGAGCAGCCCATCTGCCGCATGGCGTCGCTGAGTTTGTCCGCCTTGGCGGCGACGATTTCGGCGCGCTCGTCCGACATCAGCCCGGCGATCGGCATTTCGACCAGCGCCAGCTCCTTACCCTTGGAGAACAGCACAACGCCGCCGCCGACCTCGCCCAGCCGGTTCACGGCCAGAGTCATGTCCTGCTTGTTGGTGCCGACGACGATGATGTGGTGGGCATCGTGCGCCACGCTGGAGGCCATGGCGCAGTCGCCGATATAGCCGAAGCCGGAGACAAAGGCGTTGGTGACGCCGCCGGTGCCCTTGTGGCGCTCGACCAGCGCTATCTGGCAGACGTCGTTGCGGCGGTCCATGGCGACCAGCCCCTCTTCAACCGGCAGATCGGCCTCGAGCGCCCGCGTCGGCGCCTGGTTCTCGATGACGCCGATGACGCGCACCCGCACTTCGTTGGCGCCCATGGGTGCCGCGATGTCGAAATCACCGGGTTTGAGTTTCTTGCCGAGCTTGACGGTGTTTTTCGCTGTCTTCGGATAGTCGTAGGCCGCAATGTCGATCTCGAGCTTGCCGCCCTTGGCCAGCCTGACGCCGCGGCCATAGACCTCGTCGATGGTCATTTCGGCGAGGTCGGAGACGATCAGCAGATCGGCGAGCCGACCCGGCGCGATCGAGCCGATTTCGCGCTCCAGCTTGAAATGCTGGGCGGTGTTGAGCGTCGCCATCTGGATCGCGGTTACCGGCTTCAAGCCCTGGCTGATGGCGTGGCGCACGACCCGGTCCATATGGCCTTCGTGCACCAGCGTGCCGGAATGGCTGTCGTCGGTGCACAGGATGAAGTTGCGCGGGTCGAGGCCGCTCTCGGTCACCGCCTTGATCTGTGATGCCACGTCGTACCAGGCCGAGCCCAGCCGCAGCATCGCCTTCATGCCCTGGCGGACGCGGGCGATGGCGTCCTCGGCGCGCGTGCCTTCGTGGTCATCCTCCGGGCCGCCGGCGACATAGCCATGGAACGGCAGGCCGAGATCACGCGAGGCATAATGCCCGCCGACCGTCTTGCCGGCCCTCACGGTTGCGGCAATCTCGCCCGACATCACCGGATCATTGGCGGCGACGCCCGGAAAATTCATCACCTCGCCGAGCCCGATGATGTTCTTCCAGGTCATCGCCTCGGCAACGTCGGCGACGGTCAGCTCGGCGCCGGCATGCTCGAGCCCCGGGGCGGAGGGCACGCAGGACGGCATCTGCACGAGCACGTTGACCGGCATGGCGACGGCCTCGTCATGCATCAGCCGCACGCCCGGCAGGCCGAGCACATTGGCGATCTCATGCGGATCGATGAACATCGAGGTGGTGCCGTGCGGGATCACCGCGCGGCAGAATTCCGTCACCGTCACCATGCCGCTCTCGACATGCATATGCGCGTCGCAAAGCCCCGGCACCAGATAGCGGCCACCGGCATCGACCACCTTGGTGCCCTGGCCGATGGCATGGCTGGCATTCGGCCCGCAATAGGCAAAGCGGCCGCCGGCGATGGCGATGTCTGTGCCGGCGATGATCTCGCCGGAATGAACGTTGACCCAGCGCCCGTTGCGGATGACGAGATCGGCGGGTTTGCGGCCCATGGCGACATCGACCAGATGCGTCGCCATCTCGGCCCAGGGTTTTGGTTTCGTCGCACTGGCGGTCTTCGGCATCAACAGGCTCCTCTTTGTCCGACTGTGCCAAGCCGCGAGGATTTTGACCAGCGAGGAAGTAAGCGCGGACGGCGAAACTGCCATCTCCCCCCAAAAGGGGACCCAAAGTGGGGGAGATGTCGCCGAAGGCGACAGAGGGGGTCGGGCGCCGACCTCTCAAGACCTGGGTTCCTCGCCCACCGCGAAGCGGGGGGGGGGGGGGCGGCGGCCGCGCCCCCGCGGGGGGGGGTCAAAAAAGGCGGGGGCCGG
>NZ_JAMYTD010000028.1:0-70028 GCF_040322255.1 Mesorhizobium sp. M0166
CTGGATATACGTCGCTCACATTCGCCTGCTCACCCGCAGGCTCGCAAGAAGTTGATATCAAAACACTCTTTTTGATTCAGGCTCTAAGGGCGCACCAGAGTTCACGGCCAGGAAGCTTCCGTCACCACAAAGTTGAGCTGAACATAATCGGCGTCGCTGACCGCTTGCGCTGTTCGGGTCAACTACGCTGCCGTCATTGAGTCCGCGCTGGGCCGTCGCTGTCATGCAGAGATGAACACGTCGGTGAACAATCCGGCGACTCCGGCGGCGATGTGACGGATCGCGTCTCGATCTCGACGGATGGATTCTCGACCGTGCGCCCCGGCGGACGAGTTGGCACATGCATTATTCCATCGACGATTGCACCTCGGGCACCGTTTCACGACTACACCATCGATCCCGGGGGGACCGGAGGCACGTGACGAATTCGCCGGCGGCGTAATCAGCGAACAGCGGCTTCAACGATGGCAACATCCTCTTCGGCCGTGCCGCCGCTGACGCCGACGCCCGCGTAAACTGTGCCGTCGTCGTCGACCAGGGGGATGCCGCCACCCATGGGGCAGAAGCGCCCGCCGCCCACCGTGGGCAGCGCATAGAGCGATTGCCCCGGCTGCACGAGCGGCAGGATGTCAGCCGTGCGCACGCGCACGAGGGCCGAGGTATACGCCTTTCGCTCGGAAATCTCGAGCGCGAAGACAGGCGCGCCGTTCATCCGGTGCTGGAGCACCAGATTGCCGTGGACGTCGATGATGCATACTGCGACCGGAACCTCGGCCTTTGTCGCTTCTGCCTCCACACGTTCGGCTAGCGCCTTCGCTTTCATGAGCAGATCCATAGGGCTCTTCCTTCTCTTGGGGGGACGGCGTCGCCATCGGCGGCGGTCTATCGCGGCGGCAATTCGCCCAGGTGAAAACCCAGCCGGTCCTCGACATCTCCAGGCGCCTGGAAACCTTTAGCGGTCAGCGCTTTGATCCCCTCCTGGGCGGCGGGTCGACCCAGCGATGCTATGCAAGCTTCCCAGCCGGCACCGAGCTCGACATCCGGAGTCAGGCTAGTGTTAACCAGACGCTTAGTCTGCGCGATCGCCCACTTGTCAAACCTCGAGATACGCGTAGCAAGCGCATCGACATAGGCGTCGAGCTCAGCGTCGGGCAGGGCCTTGTTCACGTAGCCATAAGCCTCGGCCAGTTCGCCGCGGATGTCCTCAGAGCTCAACAGCACCTCCATGGCGCGATTGCGGCCGATGAGGTGGGGCAGGCGGGCCATCGGTCCGCCGCCGGCGACCATGCCCACGCCGACTTCCCACTGGGAGATAATGGCCTTTTCCTTGCTTGCGAAAGCCATGTCGCAGGAAAGGGTGATCTCGCTGCCATTGCCCGTAGCACGACCGCGGATGAGCGCGATCGAGGCGACCGGCGCGCGTGTCAGCCGCACGAGGAAATCCGGCCAGGGCGGCAGCCCGGTCCGGCCCGGCGGCAGCGCGAGCATGTCGTCGATCCGCGCCTTGAAATCGGAGTGGTTAAGGAAGTAGCCGTCCACGCTGCTGTCGAACACCACGACCCGAACGTCATCGTCGGCCTCGATGGCGTCGATCAGATGCGTGAATTCTTGAACCATCTGCGGGCCCATGACGTTGAGCGGTGGGTTGTCGAACGTCACTCGCCAATAGGCGGGCGTCCGACGTGTCAGGCGAATCTGCGAGGTGATTGTCTTGGCGTCCACTGGACCCTCCTTCGGTGTTTGCATGCACGGTCCCCACAAAATGATGCACGGGCTTCTTGCCCGCGATTGGACGAACGTATTGCCAAGACCATGGTGTCGGCCTGGGAAGGTAAGGCCGACCGCTTGACGATCGGCCGACCGACTTTCGGACTCCAGCAGCGGCCGCGCCGCCTGTATTCACGCTGCGAACGTTTGCTGTAAAAGAGCTTCCCGGGTATGAGCCCGCACGGCTCCGATGGAACCCTGCTCAAAGGTGCTCACACAGGCACCGAGTCACAGCTGAGGGCAGCCGGCGGATCGCCATCGTCTTCATCCCGGCTTTCCCAGAGATTATCAGTCCCAGGAAAACTTCGGCGGATGAACGGCAAAACTTCGAAGTGGCACGATGTCAATCAGTCCTGCAACGACTAGCGCACAGAATTCTCGTCATCGGCCGCATCTTCGGCACCTTCCGGAAGTGAGTTGGAGATGGGCAGGCTAACGGACCGTCAGCGGCCGGCATCGGCAGAGTCGATGTCCCGATGTGATTGCAGCGCAGCAGCTTGTGCCGTGGGCCGATCCCGATCTCCCTGCCGCCCCCGAACCGACTGACCGCGTTGTCCCCGACATAGGATTGCCAGAGAAGGCCAGGCCTGGACCTTGGTTCCCGCTGACGTAAGGCGGCCGCCGTGAGTCTCGACGATCGAGCGGCTGACTGCAAGGCCAGCCCACGCCGTCAGGCTACTGCCGTAGAAGGCGGCGGACATTTGCGAGATGCTCTGGCGTGGTGCCTTGCGGGCACCCCGCACCATGAAGAGCACTTGGGGCCCCCCTTTCACCGCGATCACGGAAAAATAGGCTCCGTTTTGAATACGGCCTATCTCTTGCGGCGTGCGGCGACGGGCGGCGGCTCGATCGCGCCGGCCCTGACTCGGACCGGCTTCAGCGCCGGGGCGCCGGTATCCTTGACGATCGTCAAACCGCGCGAAAAGAACTGATCGTTGTGCTCGTCACGCCCGATGTTGATGATCGCGGATCCATTCAGATGCCTTTCCAGCATCGACAGCACGCGCCCCAACGAGGGTCCGTCGAACGCGTCCATGGCTTCGTCGATGATCACCCATTTCGGCTGCCGCAAGGCGAGCCTGGCCACGCCCAGCAAGCGCTGTTCGTCATCGCCCAACTCATGACCCCAGCGCCCGACGAGGTCGAGCGACGACGACAGCCGCTCAAGACCGACCTCGGCCAGCACCGCCGAAATGTCGGCGTCACTCGCCGGCGCATGCCCGTTCGCGTGATTGAGCACATCGCGCAGCGTGCCGGCCGGCAAATACGGCACCCGCGGCACGAAAATGAGGGTTTCTCCGGCCGGCAGGCCGATCTTGCCGCCGCCCCACGGCCACAGCCCGGCGATGGCGCGGAAGAACAGCGTCTTGCCGGCACCCGGCTCGCCGGTGATCATGACGCGTTCGCCGGGGCGGATTTCGACATGCTGGTCGGAGAGTTTGGTACAGCCCTCCGGCGAGGCCACTTGAAGCTTCTCGAACGTCAGGTTGCCATTGGCGTTTTGATCGAAGGTGATGCGCTTTTCGGTGTCGTGCAGCACATCGGTTTCATTGAGCGCGATGCGGAAGTCAGCGACACGCATCAACGTAGCGCGCCAATCGGCGATGCTGCCGATGTTGTTGATGAACCAGCGCAACGAAGAATGAACCTGGTTGAAGGCGCCGACCGCCATCATCAGCCCGCCAAAGCTGATATCGCCCGAGAAATAGACTGGCGAGGCGACCAGGATCGGCGCCACGACAGTGATCCAGCCATAAGTATCGGTCACCCAGGAAAGGTTGATCTGCGCGGTATAGATGCGCCGCATGGCGCCCAGCACTGTGCCAAGGTCGAGTTCGAGCGGCCGCCTGGCATCGGCCTCGCCATGGTACAGCGCGATGGCATCGACATTCTCGTTGACGCGCACCATCGAGGAGCGCAGCTCGGCTTCGCGGGTGTAGCGGTCGCTGTTCAGGCTGATCAGCGGCCGCCCGACCAGCCAACTCAGCCAGGAGGCGGTTCCGGCATAGAGGAACGCAGCCCAGACCATGTAGCCCGGTATGGCGAGCGACCAGCCGTCGACGTGGAAGACGAAGCCCGAAGACAGTTCCCAGAGCACACCGACAAACGACACGAGCAGGATGACCGACTGTAGCAGCCCGACACCGAGGTCGGTCGACAGGTCCGAGAGGTGCGCCGCATCCTGCTGCATGCGCTGGTCGGGATTGACGCCGATGGCGCCCGCATTGGCCAACCGAAAGGCCCGCGCCGGCCGCATCCACTGGTCGATCAGGTCCAGCGTCAGCGCTTCGCGCAGCTTCAGCCGGATCATCTGGTTGAGCCAGGTCTGGCCAATATTGAGCACCAGCAGCCCGCCGGCGATCATCGCAAAGATTAGCAACTGGTGCAGGAAGGCCGCCATGTCGCGGCGCGCCAGCGCGTCATAGAAAGGCTGGTTCCAGCGGTTCAGCAGGACCTGACCGATCGATGTCGCGACAATGACGGCCATGATGCCGACCGACGTCCACAGCAACCATTTGCGAACCGGCGAACCCACCAGCGCCTGCTTGATCGTGGCCACCTGATCACGCAGGCTGCGGGCTTCGACAGCCACCAGCTGAACGGCGGCCTGATTGTCCAGTTGATCAGCCATGCCAGAAGTCCTTGCGTTCAGATGCGATGCTGAAACCGGATGAAGAGAGCCGCCGCCACTCACCTAGCCCGTGAGCCCAGCACGACAGATAGGTCCAAGAAATACCGGGCGAGGCAAGTCGCGACTCCGGATGCAGGAGCTAAGGTGTGATCACCGGGAAGCGCACACCCGCAAATGATCCGCACTGGGTAAATTTCCATTCCACGATGCCGCCGAGTTCTGCGGTCAGCCCGCGTATCAACCGCCGCCCACGACCCTCGGACAGATCAGAGGCCGGGCATCCGTTGTCGCAGACGACACACGAGACGCTGCTGCCATTCCTGTTCAGCGTGACGCGGATAGAACCTCGGCCATCCTTTAGACTATGACGTGCCGCGTTCCGGATCAGTTCGGAGATGATCAGACCGACGCGCCAGCATCGCGCGGGGTCGAGCTGGATTTCATCCGTAGCAACGGTCAGTCGAATGCCTTGCTCGCTCAGGGACGCGCGCGACAGGCTGGAACACAGCGTCCCAACATGATGACCGAGGTCGATGTATTCCTCAGTGATCGGTACGAGAAGCGATCGATGTGCCTCAGCCATCGCCTGCAGACGGTCCACCGCGCGCCTCAACGCCGGCTCCGCCGTCACATCCATTAGTGACGCGGCAGACGACAGGATCGCTATCGCTTCAGTATATTCGTCGATCACCCGGTGACTGATCTCTTCAGCCAGATGCAATGCCACCGGCTGGCAGGATCCGAGTGATGGATTCGCAAATCCAGTCGGCATGGCCAAATCCTCCGGTAAACCGCCCGCCGCGAGACTTCCCTCTCGACGTTCCCACAAGACAACAGCAGACCTGGGCGAAACCTTCCATTGCACCAAGGTGTCGGCGGTACTTAAGACGGAGGTGCGCCGCGCGGGTTTGCGCTTTAAGCATCGGCAGGCGAGCCCGTGCCGCCAAATAATCAACAATCTCCGTCAGCTATTGACCTGCGCTTTGGAGGCTCCGCTGATCATCGATATTGTGCGACGTGTCCCGGTATAACCACCGATACCAAAGTGTGCGCGACACCATTGGATAATGGTTCGAGGCCTCGATTGTCAGCATGTAGACGGGGCAGGTCTGGCGTAGCCGGGTCGGTGCGCGGACATCCATCGAGGTTATCATGGAAACTGAACAGAAAGTCGTCGTCATCACCGGCGCGTCGCAGGGCATTGGCGCAGCTCTGGTTGAGGCCTATCTCGGCCGGAACTATCGCGTCGTTGCCACCTCGCGTTCTATGAAGCCTTCCGATAGATCGGACGTGCTCGCGATCACAGGAGATATCGGCGACCCCGCTACGGGGCCGAAGGTGGTTGAGCAAACACTCCAGCGCTTCGGACGGATCGATACGCTGATAAACAACGCCGGCGTCTTCCTTGCCGGCCGTTTCACGAATTACTCGCCGGAGGACTACACCCGTCTGGTCGCGACCAACCTGACCGGTTTCTTCTTCATTACCCAGGCCGTGATCGCCGCAATGGAACGCCAAGGCAGCGGCCATGTCGTCAACGTCACCACCAGCCTGGTGAAGCAGGCCAACTCGAAGGTGCCATCGGTGCTCGCGTCCCTAACAAAGGGCGGGGTCGACGCGGCAACTAGGAGTCTGGCGATCGAATATGCCGGCAGTGGAATCCGGGTGAATGCTGTGTCGCCTGGCGTCATCAGGACGCCCATGCACGAACCAGAGACATACGAGGCGCTGGCGGCGCTGCATCCGATGGGGCGGCTGGGCGAGATTTCCGACATTGTCGGCGCGGTCATGTATTTGGAGAATGCCCCTTTCGTGACGGGGGAAACGCTTCATGTCGACGGCGGCCAAAGCGCTGGCCACTGATTCAGCTGGTCACAAGGGAGAATTTTCATGCCTATCGTTACCGTCCAGCTCACGCGCGAGGGCACGGAACCTGGAGTGGATCATGTTACAGCGGAGCAGAAAGCAGCCATCTACAAGGGCATGAGCGAGGTACTGCTCGACGTCCTCGGCAAGCCGCTGGACTGGACCTGGGTCGTGTTTGAGGAAGTGGAGATGGAGAATTGGGGTTGGGGCGGGATGCCAGTCGGCGAATACCGCAAGCTGTTGGCGGCAAGGGGCGGGTGAGCCTCATTGCGTCCCAGAACGCAACTGCCGCGCCGGCTCAGAGACGGATCGATGACAAAGGCCAACTTAAAGCCCGAGCCGACAAGCCACGTTAGAACCTGTGAGCCGCGCGCCACGGCGGCTCGCGACCGGAACCTGTCTGACTAGGAGTCACGGATGACCCAAGTGCGAGTTGAGGATAAAGTCTATACGATGCCCCCGCAGGACGGATTTACCGTCGCGCATTTTTTGACAGTTGCCGACATCGAACGCTCGGCACGATTCTATGAGAAGGTCTTCGGAGGCCGCATCCTGAGCCTGGGTGATAGCAGTGGCGCGCCGGGATACATCCAGATCGCCAATACGTGGCTCATCGTCAACATCGGGGGCGGCCCCACACCTGACAAACCGTCGGTGACGCTCGGTGTTCCCCCCGATCCCGATTCACTCAGCAGCTTCATGAACATCCGCGTTGATGACATCCACGGCTGCTATGAACACTGGCAAGCCCGGGGCGCTGAATTCATCACGGAGCCGATGGAAAAGTACGGCGAGACTCGCTGCTACATTCGCGATCCAGACGGCTACATCATCGAAGTGGGTCAGAGCAAGCCGGCTGTCGTTTACGGTTAGCCCTGGAAGGACCCATAGTCCGCAACGATCCGCTTTTCACTGTAGAAACAGCGCACCGCACTAGAATCGCTCAACGCGCGTTGGAGCAAATCAGGGACTATTTCCGTATATCGTCTCAAAAGGGTCGACATCCCGCCGCGCTGCCGTTGCCCGGCCGAAGGACTAGACGCGAATCGAAATGCTGGAGGATGCCGGTCTGCTAAGCAAGGCGCGACTGCTGGCTGAGAACCTGCCGGCCCTTCCAGGCGAAAAAGAGGGGGAGGGCGATGCAGCCCGAAATCAAAGAGGCGGCGGAGCGCGTTTCGGGCAGTGGCTCCGAGCGCAGCCACGGTTGAGGAGCCGACTGGCGACTTTCTTCCGCGGAGCCTTGAGATCCTGGGGAACCCGCGAATTGGCGCACATGGATTGCCGACGTCAACGTAGAGCACAATAAAGGCCACGAGCCGACTCTTCCTACGCGAAGGCGCTTTCGGGATAGAGCCGGCAGGCCTTCTCCTCGAGCCAGGCCTCGGCCTCGGCTAAGATGCTGAGTCGCTCATCGCGGAAAATCGGTCGGGAGGACGTTACGGGAAATATTTTCGGTAGATCGCCTGGAACGCCTCGGTCTGCTTGAACTGCTTCAAAGCGCTCGAGAAGGCGTCGACGAAAGCGGGCGAAACACGCGCCTTGGTGAAGCAGACATAAACATTTTCTTCCGCCACGCTACGGGACAATAGTGGCTCGATCTTTCCGGATAATCCCATCTTCGTGATCTCACTCATCGCGTAGGCGAGGCTCGCGACCGCATAATCGACGCGGCCGGCTGCCAGCATGCGGAGGCCGACGGGGGTGCCGTTGGTTGCGACCATGTTGTGATGCTGGCGCAAGAAGCTCCACAACTCGGGCGACACGGTCGGTTGTTCAGATACCTCTACCTGGGGGACTGCTTCCCGGATAGCGACGTCGTGTCCAATCAGATCGTCGAAAGACGTGAACTTCAGCTTCCCGATGTCGGCCGTGCGCACGAACAGGACCCACTTATCTTGGATTAACGGCTCGTCAGAGAAGGAGCAGAACCGCTCTCCCTCGCTGGTTCGAAATGTGGCGACCATTCCGTCGCGCTCGCCGCGGACCACCATCATCCAAGCGCGCTTCGTGGGGAAGCGCTCGAAGGAGACGTCCCGTCCCAGGCCGGCGAAGACCTGCCTGAGGACTTCGCCCCCTAATCCCGGCAACTTGTCATTCTCGTAAAGAGTCAAATAATCATCGTTGACGAGCCGCAACGGGTCCGCCAACAACGGTCGTCCGCTGAGCGCCCAGGTAACAACGATAGTCCCGCATAGCAAGCGCCTGAAACCGGCCGATCTAGCCATTTGCGGGCATCCCTTGCATTCCACATTCGCACGATAGTGTAGAAACGCGATCTATGCGATGGTAGAGGTCTCCATCTCGCGCGAGCCGAGCCTAGCAGTCGTACTAACATGAATTGTGCGAGCTTGCGTCGCGAGGGTAAGTTTTGCAATCTGAATCGATATACGCCAGCACGGGCGGCAGCAAATCCGATCGCGAATCGTCGAAGCTGAGGCGCAGCGCGTCTGCTTGGCGCTTGTTGCCAGACCTTCTCCGCGGCATAGGCGGGCGCTTGCTTGTTCGCGTCGTCTTCTTCAGCTCGGTGATCACGCTGATTCTGACATTGGCGCAGCTTTACCTCGACTATCGCAGCGACGTCCAAGCAATAGATCAAAAGATGTCCGAGATTGACAGCAGCTATCGGCAAAGTCTTAGCGAAGGGCTCTGGGAGATGGACGGGCGCCAGCTTCAATTGCAGGTCGAGGGGATTCTTCGCTTGCCTAATATCCGCTACGTCGAACTGCGTGAGGCCACCGATCAAGCTGCCCCCCTCGTCGTAACCGCCGGCTCCCACCAGGCCAATCCACCCGAGCGGCACGAACTCAGAATTTATTATTCCAAACGCGACGCCAAGCAGTTGCTTGGCATTCTCATGGTCGAAGCCACGTACGACCAGATCTATCGCCAGCTTCTTAACACCGCGGCGACAATCCTGGTCGGTCAGGCGATAAAGACGTTCCTGGTTTCCTTTTTCATCCTCCTTACTGTCCACCGGCTGATCACACGTCACCTCACCGCGATAGGAACGTCGCTCAAGGGATACGATCTTCGCGGTTCGCGGGCACCGCTTCGACTCGAGCGGCGTCCGCCTCGGCCAAGCGACGAGCTTGACTTTCTCGTCGGGGCATTCAACCAGATGTGGACAGGGCTGCAACAAGCGTATGACGACCTGCAGCTCCAGGTTGGATTGCTGCAGCGGCTTCCGGTATCCGCTTGGACGCTCAAACCCGATGGGACGCCGGATTTCGTGAACCAAGTCTGGCTGGAATTTGCGGGTCAGACCCTCGACTTCGTCCAGTCGCATCCCGAGGCCTGGATGACTGCGATCCACCCCGATGATCGAGAGATGGGGGTCAAGAGCTTTTGGGATGGGGTACATTCGGGGCAGGATTTCGCAATGGAAACCCGGTCTCTCCGCGCTCGGGACGGGGCATATCGTTGGCATCTCCAACAAGCCGTGGTCTTGCGCGATTCCGAGGGGAAACTCCTCAGATTCGTCGGTACGACAACCGATATCGACGACCTGAAGCGGACCGAAGAAGCCTTGCGCCAAGCGCAGAGCGATCTTGCTCGCATTAATCGGGTGACAACCATGGGAGAGCTGGCAGCATCCCTTGCGCATGAAGTCAGTCAACCGATCACCGGTGCCCTCACCAATGCCAATGTCTGCCTCCGGGGACTCGATCACGACCAACCCGATCTCGACCAACTGCGCGCGGCTGTCACCAGAATGGTAAGAGATGCACAACGTGCCGCCGAAATTCTGAGACGGATACGCTCACAATTCGAAAGGGGCAACCTGGATCGGGAGGTTCTCGATGTAAATGAGATCAATCGAGGAACCGTGGCCCTCTTGCGCGACCAGGCAGCGCGATACAACATATCGGTACGAACGGAGCTGGCGACCGATCTTCCTCAGATCGCTGGAGATCGCGTGCAATTGCAGCAGGTCGCGATGAACCTGATCGTCAACAGCATCGAAGCGATGAAGAACTTCGAAGGAATACGAGAGGTCGTCGTCAAGTCGCAGCGTGTCGAAAACGATATTCTTGTTTCTGTCAGCGATACCGGCCCAGGGTTCCCGCAGGAACTCGCGGAACAGATATTCGACCCGTTCTTTACAACGAAACCGGACGGAACGGGCATGGGGCTTCGCGTCGCCCGTTCAATCATCGAGTCGCATGGTGGGCGCATGTGGGCGATCGGTTCCCACGGGAACGGCGCAACCTTTCACCTGAGCCTACCCGCCGCGATTTCAGGTTAATTATGAACCAGCCTGTGTGCAGCGGTTGGTAATGAGTCCGCTTGCTTCCCACGCTCATTAACGTCGGTGCCGGACAGCAATGCCTCTCGAGCAAGCTGGAGGCCGGAAAAGCATGGGAGTACCGTTAGTACGAAGTCCAGCCCGGCGGCAGCCGCCGCCGCTTCGACTTGGCGCTCGGAACGTCCGAGAACCATCCGAACGAAACGTCGGAAAAAAAGCGGCCGTCACAAAAAAGACCGTCAGCGCTACCTGCCTAACTGACGGCCGTTTGATTTCGGCAGGTATCCCCTTCAAAAAGAAGTGCCAAGGCCATTTTGGCGCGACGAGGCGCCAAAAACGCAGCTGCCAGAAAGGCGGCGTGAACCGCAGGGCTTGTGGAGACGCCGAACGGGAAATGGACAGCGGCACCTAGCAGCTGGCGTGAGGCGGGTCACGGATGCCCGAGCCTTCTCTCCTGGTGTCAGCCTTGGCGCGGCCGCTGCCGCAGTGCCGACGCTTCCAGTGGCGCGCGGATGCCGGGAGAGGAAGAGGGCGGGCGGGCCGCGGCGGCGGGTGAAGGTCCGGGAGAGAGTCTCCCGGCGCCCGCCGAGGAGCGACACCCATGACCCAGATGGAAATTCACACGCCCAAGCGCAACGAGCGTGCCGGTTACAAGGTCGACGTCAGCCGCGGCCAGCGCATCAGCCGCGTGTCGTCAGAATGGTTCAACCGGCCGGCGGACGAGCGATACCTGTCGCTCACCGACCTTCGGAATTCGGTGAAGGCCCGGTCGGAGCGCAGCAAGACCCGCATCGTTGAAAGTGAGCTGATCCGCGTCGAGGCCAGCCGCGACGATCCGGAACGCCTGAGACTAATGCTGCCCGATGCGCCTGCCCCAGTTGCGCCCACGCATTGGAGTTTCGGCCAACTCGCCAGCCTGGTAGGCGCGCCGGCCACCTATCTGCGCCAGCTTCCGGCCCCGCTCGCGGCGATCAACCTTCAGCACGGTCTCCTCAACCAGCGCGCCGAGCAGGTGAAGACGCTGGAAATCGAGAACGGACGCCTCGAGCTGCGAGCGGTAACAGGTCCGGACTACGGCAGAATATTTGACTCAGAGCTGGTGGACGCCGTGCAAACGATTGCCGGCAACGGTACCGGCGACACGCGCTGGAAAGTGCCCGGCGTGCTCGACTGGTCAACGGGAATCTACAATCCGCACGTCGATATCTCCAGCGACACCACGACGCTCTACGCCTCTGATCGCGATGTCTTCGTGTTCCTCGTCGATGATCTGAACCCGATCGAGGCCGGGCGGCTGCCGAATGGCGAACCGGATCTTTATTTCCGCGGCTTCTACTGCTGGAATTCCGAAGTCGGAGCCCGCACCCTCGGGATTGCCAGCTTCTATCTACGCGCAGTGTGCCAGAATCGTAATTTATGGGGCGTTGAAGATTTCGAGGAAATCACCATCCGCCACTCAAAATACGCGGCCTCCCGTTTCGCCCTGGAAGCCGAGCCGGCGCTGATCCAGTTTGCCGATTCCTCGCCCATGCCATTCGTCAACGGCATCAAGACGGCGCGGCAACGGATTGTTGCCAGAGACGACGAAGATCGCCAGGGTTTCCTGCGCAAACGCGGCTTCTCTAAGTCCGAGACCACAAAGATCATCGATACTGTTCTCATGGAGGAAGGCAGACCACCGGAATCGATTTTTGATTTCGTGCAGGGCATCACGCGGGTCGCGCGCGACAAGCCTCATCAGGATGCCCGCCTGGACATGGAGGGCAAAGCCAAGAAGCTTCTCGACTTCGCCGCCTGATCCTGGAGGCCGGCAACGAAAACTCTCGTCGCCGGCCTGCCTCCGGGCCGTCTCCATCAATCCCAGCGCGGTCCTTCGAAGCAAGACGGCGGCGATTTTTTTCGTGGGAGAACCCGGTGAAGCCAACATGCTGGTGGCCCCTCCCGGCGGCTTGGTCGCGTCGAGATCCGCGAGCCGGGGCCGGGTCGGCGTGAGGCCTGGAGGCAGAGGGGGGAGGGGAGGGTTCTGACGGGCTTGGAGGTTCGGGGAGAGGCCCCGGGCCGCCCGTCATGGAGAACCTGACCATGGCAAAGAACGCCATTCAGAAGATCGCGATGAACGCCGCGGAGAATATTCCCTATGACAAGCTAATGTTGTCGCAGAAAAATGTTCGGCGCATCAAGGACGGCGTGTCGATCGAGCAGCTGGCCGAAGACATCGGACGGCGAAAGCTGATCCAGAGCCTGAACGTCCGTCCCGTGCTCGACGGTGAGGGCGAGGAGACCGGCACGTTCGAGGTGCCCGCCGGCGGGCGGCGTTATCTGGCGCTCGGCATCCTCATCAAGCAAAAGCGCCTGGCCAAGAACGAGCCAATCCCCTGCATCGTCAACCGCGGGCAGGAGACCTCGGCCGAGGAGGACTCTCTTGCTGAAAACCTGCGGCGCGCCGACCTGCACCCGCTCGATCAGTTTCGGGCCTTCAAGACGCTCAGCGATCAGGGCCTCGATCCGGACGAGATTGGCGCCCGCTTTTTCGTGTCGCCGGCCACAGTGAGACAGCGTCTGCGGCTGGCATCGGTATCGCCAAAGCTTCTCGAGCTCTACGAGAAGGACGAAATCCGGCTCGAGCAAATCATGGCGTTTTCGATCTCCGACGATCACGCGCGCCAGGAACAGGTCTGGGAGCGGATTTCCAGCTCGCACATGCACGAACCATACTACATCAGGCGTCTGCTGACGGAGACGACGGTGCGGGCCGATGATCGCCGTGCCGTCTATGTCGGTGCCAAAGCCTATGAGGCTGCGGGCGGGGTCATCCTTCGCGATCTGTTCGAGCAGGATCCCGGCGGCTGGTTCCAGGATGCCGCACTCCTCGAGCAGCTTGTCTTCGACAGGCTGAAGGTGGATGCCGAGGTGATCCGCGCCGAAGGCTGGAAATGGGTCGAGGCCGCGATCAGCTTTCCCTATGGCCACACCTCCGGCATGCGGCGCTTCTACGCCGAGGCGCAAGAGCTCAGCGCCGAGGAGATCGAACGCTACGACGCGCTGAAGGCCGAATACGACAAGCTGGATGCGGACTATGCCAAGGCCGAGGATGCCGATGAAGCAATCGAGGCGAAGCTCGACCAGTTGGGTTCCGAGCTCGATGCGATCGATGATCGTCCTCAAAGCTACGATCCCGCACAGAAGGCCATCGCCGGTGTGTTCGTCACGCTTGCCGCGAACGGTACGCTCCAGGTCGATGCCGGTTTCGTGCGGTCCGAGGACGAGCCGCGGACCGAAACCGGCGACCTCGATGAGGGAGAGGAACAGGGCGCCGACGGCGGAACCCGAACCAATGGCGACGACGATGGCGATGGTGTTGTCGTCAACGGAAAACCGGTGCACGACACCTCTGGCGATGACGGCGAGGACGATGGCATAAAGCCACTGCCCGATCGGCTCGTCTTCGACCTGACCGCGCAGCGGACGCTGGCACTGCGCAACGCGCTCGCCGGTGACGTCGACATCGCCTTCGTCGCCGCACTCCATGCCTTCGTCCTGCAGGTCTTCTATCGCTTCGCGCCGGACACGTGCCTGGAGATCAGCCTGAAGAGCGGCAGCTTCAGCCAAGTCGACGGTCTTGCCGAGACATCCTGGGCCAAGGAGATCGTCGAGCGGCACGAAGCCTGGGACCGCGATTTGCCCGATGAAGCGGATGGCCTGTGGAACTTCCTTCTCGGCCTCGACGAAGCAAGCCGCAAGGCGCTGTTCGCGCACTGCGTCTCGCTGACCCTCAATGCGGTGGTCGAACCCTGGAACAGGCGAGCGAAGGCGCTCGAGCATGCAGACGTGCTTGGCCGCTCGCTCCAGTTCGACATGGTCGACGCTGGCTGGACGCCTACGGTCGAGTTCCTCGGGCGGCTCACCAAGGCGCGGATCCTGCAGGCAGTCCGTGAAGCTCGTGGCGCAGACTCCGCGCAACTGATCGACCACATGAAGAAGGACATCATGGCGCGTGAGGCCGCCCGTCTTCTCGAAGGATCGAGCTGGCTTCCAGAGCCGCTGCGCCTTGAGGTCGATGAAGTTGCTACCGATGCTGGCGACGCGGTCGCTGGCGATATGTCGGACGAGGCGGCTCTCGACGGCGATGCCTCCGAGCTTCCGGCCTTTCTCGCCGACGATGCGGATCCGTCCTCCGATGAGCCGGTGACCATGGACGGCGACGAAACGGACAACCTCCAGGCCGCCGAATAATCGGCCCCACGCTCGCCCCGGGGCCCGGCATTCCCGCCGGGCCCAACCCAGTTCCACTCACTCTCGAGCCCGGGATCGCCATCGCGACCCCGGGCGCTTGCGTTTCATGGAGATCGACATGTTCGACTGGAACAGAAGCTGCTCCTACGACGAGCAGCAGAAGAGACGTTTCCACACCACAGCCCGTTCACGCCTGAAGAAACTTGCCGCTGAATTAAACCTGCCATCGGGCAGCTATGACCTGCGCTCAAACAAGGCGGGCATCGCCGTTTGCGGTGAAATTACCTTGCACCATGACCACACCTACATCCAGGTCGGCCAGTTCGGTTTGTCCTCAGGTCACGGTATCCTGATCCGCACCTGCAAGGGCCGTAAGGACTACACCGGCGGGGCCAACCACTTCGTTGCGCTCGGCATGCTTGACGACATCCCGGCGCTCGCCGCCGCCGTCCGTG
This sequence comes from Mesorhizobium sp. M0166, assembly GCF_040322255.1. NCBI lineage: Bacteria > Pseudomonadati > Pseudomonadota > Alphaproteobacteria > Hyphomicrobiales > Phyllobacteriaceae > Mesorhizobium > Mesorhizobium sp. M0166. The sequence goes on from NZ_JAMYTD010000028.1 coordinate 15,200, forward strand.
CCATCACCGGGGTTGGTCGAGACGCTTCGCGTTCCTCCGAACGACGCGCCGCCTGAACCCCTGCAAACCCCATTATCGCCGATGGATGCGCCGGCCGCAGGCTCGGCCCGTCGCCAGCCACAACACACCAGGCAGTTGCCATGGCGCGGTGATGCCGCGCGTGGCCGACCTGCGTTCAGGAGAACCCCATGACCGCACATCCACCGTTCAGGAAGGTGCTCGACGGCGTCGCCACCCGCGAGCAGATGTTCCAACTGTTCAGCCGTCACAAAGACACTCCCGGCATCGATCCGCTTTCCGGCACTCCCTATTCAGCCGAGTGGTTCGAGATCAACGCGTCAGAATATTACTTCATGCTCGATTTGCTGCCGCCGCTCTTCATGCGCACCGGCATGTTCGGAATGTCTGAGTATAAGGCCGGCAACGTGACCAGCGTATTCTTCGCGATTCGGGTTCGGGGCCGCGAGCGCTGGTTTCACGGCTTCTGCGATCTCACGGATCGGCAGTCGCCAGACAAGATGCGCGCCGCCATCATCGCCCACGAGACCGGCGCGAGCGACAGCATGACCCGCTCGGAAAAGCTCGAGGCGATCTGGACCATAACCCCCGTCGAACTCAGGGGGACCGCCCGCAACGCAGACCCCGAGACCGGGTGGGCCGAACATCGCGGCAAACGCACCATTCTCGTCAACGCCGGAAAGCATGATGCTGCCTTCAAGCTGCTCGATGATCTGTCGGATCTCGAGATCGACGAGTTCCTGTCCAAAGTGCGATTGCATCGGAGCTGACGACCGCGCCTCGACGGCGAAACCTCTCCATCAGGGCGACCGACTTTCGCTCAATGGATGCACCCGCATACGACCCATCCTCAAGCTGTTGAGACATGCGAGACCGTATGGCCAACTGCCCCGAGGAAATAAGCATCCGGCCCCCAGAAAAACGTCTGCTCAGTGCCCGCCACGCGGGAGGTATCCGGCATTGCGTAAAGCGCCGATGAACAGGCTGGCCGGGCCGGCGATACTCGTCCTGGCCTGCGTCGCGAGCGGCAGCGTGTTCCAGTACTCCAACGGAGCGATAAAGCTGGAGAAGGTGCCATTGACCATGCAATGGCTGGTCAACAAGCCCTGCCTATCCAGCACCAGGACCCCTGTCTGATTGCTTGGATACCGGATAGCGGCGACGCGCTGAAGTTCCATGTCGCCATCGATGCGCAAATTGAAAAGCACGACGCCCTGGCTTCTGTGGGCGACTTCCGCGACTTTTTCCGCGAAAGGAACAGAAAGCGCACGAACGCTGTCGACCGCCATCCCGAAAACAAGCGCGTCCAGCTCATCCGCCGCCATGAGAAGATTAGTTCCCAAGAAAATTGGGATTGCAATCGCTCCAGCCGGATTGTGCACAGTCATCCCACACCGCCGGCTAGACGCCTGAGCATCGCGTGTACGATGCAGCTCTCTCTGTTGGCGTGTTTGCCCGCGTTGATTGAGCCGATTGCCCAAGGCCCATGACACACCGCTTGCTCGTTGCGGGGTTTCTCCGATAAAGCACGGCGAGTTCGATAAGATACGTCGGGTACCAGCTAACACGGGCAGCGACTTGGCTTGCAAGACATGCTCACATCAAGGAACAGACTATGAAGCGCCAGATCCGGCCATTCATCGTGGAAATGAAACAGAAGCGCGGCCTGCCAAAGCGAAGTCATTCGATATGGGGCGATCTTGACCTGTCCAATATTGCCACGGAGATGACGCAGCCGGCTCATGCTGCTCAGCTTCCAAAGTCCCAGGTCATTGACTTCAGTATAAGACCCCTTGATGCTGAAGAAGGGGACAAACCACAAGCGGAGTGTATGATGGCCGATTTTCAGGACGCTCAGACTGTTCAGACGACAGGAGCCCCAGCCAAAGTGGAAGTGCCTGAATCCAAGAAGAAAGTTCCGCGAGCAAAGAAAGCGAAGGCAGAGCTCGTAAAGCCGGTCCGCAAGAACGGAGCGAAACCTACACCCCAGGCGGCGGAAGCTCCCGTGGCAGCGAAGGCCCGCAAGACATATTCCGAGAATGAACGCGCCCAGAAGCTTGCCCAGATCGAGAAATCGATCGCTGGCGGCGCGACCAGCAAGATTGCGGTTGGCCAGGCCGGCATATCCGAGCAGACCTACTATTATTGGAAGAGGGCTGCCGCACCTTCTTCAGACAGCGGCGATCTCCGTGATCTTGTCGCGCTCGAAGAAGAGAACAAGCGCCTCAAGAGCCTGCTTGCCGACCGTCTGCGCAAGGAAAATGCCGAGCTCAAGAAGAAGCTGGGCCTGGCCTAAGGCATACTGAAGCAGCCACGGAAATTCCGCCGACACTCAAGGCGGTAGCGGCGGCATATCGCCTTCGCCGACCCGCCACACCCAGGAGCCGATCTCCGGTCGCGCGGCGATCATTTCGTCGAGCGACACTTCGAAGTTCTGGTCCGCTCCGGCCGGAACGACAAAGAGCGCGATCGGCTCGTCCCTGGTCTGAAGCAACGCATTGGCGATCGGCTGGTCGGGTTGCAGGTCAAAGCGCAATCCCTTCACGCTCTTCTCGCGAAGGCGGGCGAGCCCATCGACGAGCCTTTTCTCCGGGACAGTCTCGTAGGGAATCCAGTTCTCGGACACCACCATCAACGCGACCTCCTCGACAATGGCGAGGCCGGCCGGGTTCAGTCCGAACGTCGCGATCGTCATGAGATGCGAGCTGGAATCCGCTGCCCACAGCGACAATTCTTTTTCAAAATGCGCCTGCAAGCGGCGATGCAATGCATCGTCGATGATGAAGGGAAAACCGGGCAGGTGCCTGATGACGAGTTTCTGACCGGAGCGGGCGGGCACGATCTCCTTCACTTCGCCGACCAGGACGAGCAACTTTCGTGGACCTGATTTCGGCGGGAGCGCCGTGCCGAGAACCGCGTTGCGACGCTGCTCGATGGCTTGCCTGTTCTCGGCCCGAAACGGCTCGGGCACGAACAGGGTATCGGCGAGTGGTCCGCCCCTCACTGTCATTTGCCCGGCAGCCTCGAGGAGATGCCAGCGGACATTCCACCAATGCCGTTTGCCGGCCCACCTCGATGTCCAGACCGTCAGTTCAGCCTCGTGCCAGAGATAATGAAGCAGGCCACGCAGCGACATTCTCCTGGGATCGGCGGTTACGCTGGCGGAACTTTGCCCCGCAGGCACCGATGCCGCGCGGCTCCCCGTCTTCGACAGGCTGAAGTCCAACTTGAGGGCGGCCAAGCCGTTTTGCGGATCGAGCTGTATCGCGCTGCCCATCAAGGCGCCCAGCCCGGACAGTTCGTAAGGTGATTCATAGGAATCACAGGACGGATCATGCCCGCCGCCGCTGAGCGGCATGCGCTTGATCAGATGAAGGTCGCCGATGCGGGCGATGTACATCGGGCAGCCTGGCTCGCGGCACAGGCATAGCGGACGCTCGGTGCGGGCATAGGCGTTCGCCAGCGCCGCCTGCAGGTCAGGCGCTCCCTCCTCGTAGACCGCACTGCCAATTCTGAACCGTCGCATCACCTCCGCAGCTCCAGGTCGCCGCCGCATCCCTGTGCGCGCATTCAAGTCATGGCTTTGCGCAGAGTGCAACCCGTTTGGTGCATCGGCGCCAGAGGCAGAGGGGAGCGGGAGGCGTGCGGCCCAGCTGGCGCGGAGAGAGTGCCGGCGCGGGCGCCACTCCCCTCTCGCGAAGGACATTTCCATGAACATTGTTTCGCCCACACCGGCCGTTGCCCGGACTGCTGCTCCCCTCGACGCGCCGACGCCTGCCTCCATCAACAACGCCCAGGCAATCCATCAGGCGGGAACGCTGCTTTTGCCTTTCCTAGAACAGGGCGAGCCTGTCACCACCGCCGCACTGCGCACCGCCATGACGACCAGTTTTGGCGGCAGCGATGCGCAAGGGTTGTGGGTCTGGAAGGACGCCTATGAAGCGCTCGAAGTTGCCCAGGTGCTGTTTTTGCGCCGGTTCGGCCCTGCGATCCTGTCGCGGTCGACCACGCCGCAGGCAACGCTGGCGATGATTAAGCGCATTGCCGAACTACTTCCCACCCATACGCGACGGTCCGACGAGAGCCAGGCCCTGCAGCAGCTCTCCACACCCTTGCCGCTGGCCTTCGTCACAGCGTACGCCGCGGCGATCGCATCTTGCGACCTCGTTCTCGAACCCTCGGCCGGCACCGGTCTGCTCGCCGTCCATGCCGCGATAGCGCGCGCCTCGATCGCCCTCAACGAGCTTGCCGCGACGCGGGCCGATCTGCTCGGCCTGCTGTTTCCACGGTTTTCCGTCTCGCGGCACGACGCCACCCATATCGACGATCATCTCGACTCGGCCATGGAGCCGTCCGTCGTGCTGATGAATCCACCCTTCAGCGTCGGCGCTTATGTCGACGGCCATATCGCCGATGCGGCACTGCGGCACCTCTCTTCCGCATTCGCACGCCTGCGTTCGGGCGGACGCCTCGTTGCCATCACCGGCACCAGCCTGTCTCCCGAAAACCCCAAATGGCGGCTCGCCTTCGAACGCCTGCAGCAGCAGGGCACGGTCATCTTCACCGCAGCGATCGACGGCCGTGTCTACGCCCGCCATGGGACGACGGCCGAGACCCGCCTGACAATTATTGACAAGGTACCGGCCACCGACCAAACCGGCTTCATCCCATCGCCCGGCAAGGCCACAGATGTCGAAACGCTGCTCTCCTGGATCACGGATCTGCCGCCCCGGACACCGGGTGGCTTTCCCGATTCGATCGGTGCATTGTCCGGCGACATGCTGCGCAATGCCGCCATGCACATGGGCGGCCGATCGGGAGCGAGAGCCGCACCCCTCGCTGTCTCAACGGCTGCTGCGAAGGCCATCCAATCGGTCCGTCCGATTGCGCGGCCGAAGCCCACTCGCCAGGAGTTGGCAAACAGCACGCTGGCGGTCCCCCTCGCCTATGAGCTGCGCGACTGGATGCCGGAACAGGGCGGCCGGCTCACCGACACGATCTACGAACCCTACGCGATCCAGTCGATCCACATTCCCCGCGCCAAGCCGCATCCGACGCCGCTCGTGCAGTCGGCTGCCATGGCCGCCGTCGCGCCGCCGAAGCCATCCTATCGGCCGCTTCTTCCTGATGCGATCATCGACGAGGGCCTGCTGTCGGACGCCCAGCTCGAAAGCGTCATCTATGCCGGCGAAGCCCATTGCGGCCATCTCACCGGCGCCTGGACGGTTGACGAGACCTGCGATGTCGTCTCCGCCGCGCCAGAAGGTGCTGCGAACGCTGTGCGCTTCCGCCGTGGATGGTTTTTGGGTGACGGAACGGGCTGCGGCAAGGGACGGCAAGTCGCCGGCATTATCCTCGACAATTGGCTGCAGGGCCGCCGCCGTGCGATCTGGATTTCCAAGTCCGACAAATTGCTGGAAGACGCCCAGCGCGATTGGGCAGCACTTGGCCAGGAACAACTCCTCGTCCAGCCGCTCTCACGTTATCGGCAGGGCACGCCGATCCGCCTTGCCGAAGGCATCCTGTTCACGACCTACGCAACCCTGCGCTCGCAGGAACGGGAGGGCAAGAAATCCCGGATCGCCCAGATCCTTGACTGGGTGGGCCAAGAGGCGGGGAGGGCCGACGGCCCGATGGGGAACAGAGGAAACTTGGCGGGGAGGCCCGAAAGCCCGACGGGGATTAAAGAAAGCCAGACAGGGATTGGAGAAAACCCGTCGGGGGCGAAAAAATCTTTCGACGGCGTCATCGTCTTCGACGAGGCCCACGCCATGGCCAACGCCGCTGGCAGCAAAAGCGAGCGTGGCGACGTCGCGCCCTCGCAACAGGGCAAGGCAGGCCTGCGGCTGCAGCATGCACTGCCTGACGCCCGCATCGTCTATGTCTCGGCCACTGGCGCGACCGCCGTCGAGAACCTCGCCTATGCGCAGCGCCTCGGCATCTGGGGCAGCGAGGATTTTCCATTCGCCAACCGCGCCGAGTTCGTCGCGGCAATCGAAGACGGCGGTGTCGCGGCGATGGAAGTGCTCGCCCGCGATCTCAAATCGCTCGGTCTCTATACGGCCCGTTCGCTCTCCTATGACGGTGTCGAATACGACCTCCTCGAGCACGCGCTGACCGAGGAGCAGATCCGCATCTACAACGCCTATGCCGATGCCTTCCAGGTCATCCACAACAACCTGACCGCCGCACTCGAGGCCACCAACATCACCGGTGAGTCCGGCACACTGAACCGCAACGCAAAATCGGCGGCGCGCTCAGCCTTTGAAAGTACCAAGCAACGTTTTTTCTCACATTTGATCACCTCGATGATGACGCCGACGCTGATCGGCGCGATCGAGCGGGACCTCGCCGACGGCCATGCGGCCGTTGTGCAGATCGTCTCGACCGGCGAAGCGCTGATGGAACGGCGGCTTGCCGAGATCCCGACCGAGGAATGGTCGGACCTGCATGTCGACGTGACGCCGCGCGAGTATGTCGGCGGGTACTTGCTGCACTCCTTCCCGACGCAGTTGTTCGAGGAATATTCGGACGCCGAAGGCAACCTCTATTCGCGGCCCGTCCACGACGAAGATGGCAACCCGGTTCAATGCCGGGAGGCGGTTCGCCGGCGCGACGAGATGATCGAGAAGCTTGCGTCCCTGCCACCGGTGGGCAGCGCCCTCGACCAGATCATCCATCACTTCGGCACCGACACCGTTGCCGAGGTGACCGGCCGCTCGCGGCGCATCGTAAAGAAGACCGGCCGCGATGGTATCGACCGGCTTGCCGTCGAGAACCGCCCGGGCTCGGCCAATCTCGCCGAGACCCAGAGTTTCATGGATGACGACAAGCGCGTACTGATTTTTTCGGACGCCGGCGGTACCGGCCGTTCGTATCACGCCGATCTCGGGGTCAGGAACCAGAGGCTGCGCAAGCACTATCTGCTTGAGGCCGGCTGGCGCGCCGACAACGCCATCCAGGGTCTCGGACGGACCCACCGCACAAATCAGAAGCAACCGCCGCTGTTCCGGCCCATGGCCGCCAATGTGAAGGCCGGCAAGCGCTTCCTGTCGACGATCGCACGACGGCTCGACACGCTGGGCGCGATCACGCGCGGCCAGCGCCAGACCGGCGGGGCAGGGCTGTTCCGTGCCGAGGACAATCTCGAAAGCCCCTATGCCCGCGCAGCCCTGCGGCAGTTCTATTATCTGCTGCACCAGGGCAAGATCGAGGGCCGCTCGCTCACGACCTTCGAGACCGTGACCGGGCTGTCGCTGACGACCGACGAGGGCGGGCTACGCGACGAACTGCCGCCGATCACGACCTGGCTCAATCGCCTGCTGGCGTTGCGCATCGAAACCCAGAATCTGCTGTTCGAGGTGTTCGAGCAGCTGATGGCGGGAAGAATAGAAGGCGCCATCGCCGCCGGAAACTACGACAAGGGCCTGGAGACCATCACGGCGGAAAGCATCGTCGTCACCGATCGCCGCAACGTCTACGCGCACCCGGTCTCCGGCGCGCAGTCGCATGTGCTGACCGTCGCGCGCAAGGACCGTATCAGGCCGCTCGGCCTCGTCGACGCGCTGGCCATCGTACGGGCGGAGCCCCAATCGGTTCTGCTCGTCAACTCGCGCTCGAGCCGTACAGCCATACAGCTTCCGACGGCGAGCCTCATGCTCGACGATGGCGCGATAGAGCATCGCGTGCGCCTGCTGCGGCCGACGGACGAGCTGCGCTTCGGCCTCGACGCCCTTGCCGAAACCCACTGGCAGCCGGCCGACCGAAAACTGTTCTGCGACCTGTGGCAGGCAGAAGTCGCTGCCGTCCCGGAGTTCACCACCAGCACCTTTCACATCGTGACGGGTTTGCTATTGCCGATCTGGCGTCGGCTGCCGGACCATGATTGTCAGGTCTACCGGATCCAGACCGATGCCGGCGAACGCATCATCGGCCGTCACATCGCGCCGACGCTTGTCGCGACCATGTTCCGCAATCTGGGGCTCGGCGTTGTACCCAAGCTCGCGCCGGAAGATGCCTGGACCGGGCTTGTCGACGGACGGATCGGACTGCAACTCGCCGATGGCCTGATCCTGCGCCGCAGCCGCGTCATGAATGACTACCGTGTCGAGCTGATTGGCTTCACCGACGCCATGGTTCCGCGGCTGAAGGCGCTGGGGCTGATCTCCGAGATCATCTCCTGGAAGCTGAGGTTGTTCATCCCGACGGCCGCGCAAGGCTCAGCCATCCTCGCCTCGCTCCTTGATCGCCATGCGATCATCGGGCTCACCGAACGTAGCGCAGCGGCTTGAGGGGAGGCGACCATGACCGGCTCGGCTTCCGAGCTGGCGCGCCGCCTTGGTGAACACGCCGAGGCGGTGTGCCGCGAATATCTCTCCAACGGCCATCGCTCCGGCAATTACTGGATTGTCGGCGATGTCCGCAACGCGCGCGGCCGTTCCATGCATGTGCGGCTCAGGGCAAACGCCAAGGGCCTGGCGGGTAGGTGGGTCGACGAGGCGACATCTGAATTTGGCGATCTGCTCGATGTCATCCGTGAAACTTGCGGCCTCGTCGACTTCCGTGACATCGCGGATGAAGCGCGTCGCTTTCTCTCCATGCCGCTGCCACCGCCCCAGCACCAGTCTCAGCCCCTTGGCGCGCAGTGCCAGCCAGCCGCGAAACGCGGCTCGCCTGAGGCCGCGCGTCGCCTGTTCGCCATGTCCCAGCCGATCGCGGGCACGCTGGCCGGACGCTATCTCGCCGGTCGCGGCATTCTGCTTTCGGCGCATGAGCGCGCATTGCGCTTTCATCCCGACTGCTACTACAGGAATCTCATTACGGGCGAGACGCAGGCACTTCCTGCGCTTATTGCCGCTGTCACCAACCTCGATGGGCAGATCACCGGCCTGCAACGGACCTGGCTTGATCCTTCGGGTCAGGGCAAGGCGCAACTCGCGGATCCACGCCGCTCGCTGGGGGATCTCCTTGGCAACGCCATCTGGCTAGGCCACCAGCCAGGTGGTCCCGTACCGATCATGGCCGCCGGCGAGGGCTTCGAGACGATGGCGACGCTCCGGACGGTGATGCCGGCGCTGCCGGTGGCCGCCGCCACCTCGGCCAATCACCTGGCCGGCCTGACGTTCCCGCCCGGCTGCCGCCGCCTCTACATCGCGGCCGATGCCGACGCGGCCGGCCGGCACGGCATCGAGCGTCTCAGCCAGCGCGCGGGCGAGTTCGGAATCCTCGCCCTGGTGTTGCGGCCGCAGCTCGGCGACTTCAACGACGATCTGCGCCATCTCGGCCCGGCCCATCTCGCGGCATGGCTCAGCGATCAGCTCGTCCCGGAAGATGGCCGTCTCTTCCTGCCGCCCAGATGAGCGGGCAGGCCGGCAGGCGGGCAGGGGCGGCGTCACCGGAAGCCTTGCAGGCATGGCGGCGGTCCGCCCGGAGAGGCCGCGCCCGCGGCCTGCCCGAGAGGCGACCCCTGCCACCCCCCGGTCACGGCCGCAACGGCTGCGCCGTCCTCCGCTTGCGCTTCGGCCTTCGGTGCGGCCCGCGTCCGGCGCGCGGCCGGGATGCGCTGTCAGGCCGCGATAGGCGCGGCCACCACCGACGGAGACACCGCCATGACCTACGAGCTTCCTCTCGACGACGCCTACGAGCCCTACCACGCCTCCTCGCCGACCGACCGCGTCATCCTCGAACTGCAGATGTACGGCCATCGCCCGCATCAGGACGAACCCGACCCCCGGCCACTTCCCGACGATGAGGTGATCCGGGCCGGCCTCGCCGGGATCGTCGAGACCTTCGCCGGGATGCTTGGCGACACCAGGCTCGAACCCGATCTCGACGACCTGCTCTGGTCCTTCGCAAACGTCTTCCACCGCGCCGCCGAGCGCGTCGCCCGTAGCCTCGACCGCAACGAGGAGGCCCAGCGCTCGAGCCAGCAGGAGCAGGACGGCTCGGAGGTGAAGTCCGTTGAGCTGGAGCGGCTGACTGCGGAAGGCATCACCTATATCGAGCGCCGCAACGTGCTCGAAATCATGCGCGATGAGGCGGCCGACCTCTACGAGGCGCAGACCGGATCGGCATGGCGGCCGCGCACCGGCTCAAAGGTATCCCACCAGGCGATGACCGCAGCGGTGATCGACTCCAGAGACTTCCTCGCCGCCCGCCGCCACGCCGAAACCGAGGTGCTCGTTCCGGCCGGCACCAAGATCGCTTTCGCCGGCGGCCTCGACTGCAACGATCACGATCGGATCTGGGACGCGCTCGACAAGGCCCGCGAGAAGCATCCCGACATGGTCCTGATCCACGGTGGCAGCCCGCGCGGCGCCGAACGCATCGCCGCCTGCTGGGCCGAGAATCGCAAGGTCACCCAGATCGCTTTCAAGCCGGATTGGAACCGGCACGCCAAGGCAGCTCCGTTCCGCCGCAACGACCAGCTTCTCTCCGTAGTGCCCTATGGCCTGATCGTCTTTCCCGGCTCCGGCATCACCGACAACCTTGCCGATAAGGCCCGTCGGCTCGGCATCCCCGTCTGGCGGTTCGCGGAGGACGGCGCGTGAAGCGTCGGGTTCCTCGCATCCGCACCACCGAACCCGACCGCGCGCGGTCGGGTTCGGCGCGCGCGAAGCACGGCACCCTCCGCCTCCACCGATCTTATCGACGCGGTGGAGCGCGCCGCCACGCAACGTTGTATTGCGGTCCGCGTTACACTGACGTATATACGTCCGCAGCACAGGAGCGCGCCATGGCCCCCACAGCCACGAGGAAGGAAACACCCGTCTCGATGCGGTTTCGCGACGATGATCTCACCATCATCGACCGCGGCGCGGAGCTGCTCGGCCTGTCGCGCACGGAGTTCATGCGGCGCGCAGCACTCCACGAGGCGCAGGCGGCCATCCTCAACGAAACCGTCATCCGCGTGTCCCCGGAAGCCTATGACGCCTTCATGCAGGCGATCTCAGCCCCGGCCGCCGCGCCCCCGCCGAAGGCGGCCGAGCGGCTGCGTCGGTCCCCGCCCTGGGACCGCTAGGTGGCGCTTTCAGGCATCGAACTCCTCGACGACGTGCACCGCCTCGACAGCTTCGATTGCGGCAAGCCCGCGCTCAACGCTTGGCTGGCCGGCTTCGCGCGAACGAACCAGGCCCGCGGGTTTACCCGCGTCCTGGTCGTTCACGACGAGGGAACAGTCGTGGGCTATTACGGCCTCGCGCCGGGCGTGATCCAGCCAAACAGCGCACCGCGCGCCATACGCACCGGACGGCCGCCCGATCCGATCCCCTGCCTGCTGATTGGACAACTCGCCGTCGACCATCGCTACGCCGGACAAGGCATCGGCAGCGGCCTGGTCAAGGACGCGCTGCATCGCTGTGTCGCCGGCGCCGACATCGTCGGCGGCCGCGCGGTGGTGGTGCGGGCGATCGACGCCGAGGCCGAGCGCTACTGGCAGAGCTGGGGCTTCATTCCCGCGCGGGACAATCCGTCGGTGCTCATGCGCTCGATCCAGGACGTGAGCCTCTGGCTGGCCGACAAAGGCCACTAGCTCCAAGCACGTAGCGCCAGTAGCCAAATCCGCGTAGCGCCTCCGGCAGCGGCAGGATCCGGGCGCGCCGGCCTGCGGCCGGCCGGGCTCTCGTCGCGGCGTCCGGCCGCTTCCCGAGCCGGCTTCGCCGTCTCGGCCTTCGGGTGACGATCCCTCGCGCAGGGTCAGGGGGAGAGGGCGGCCGGCGCGGGGCGGGGGACGCGAGCGAGAAGGGAAAGTCACGATGTCGATGATATTCATAGGCGGATCACGCGAGATATTCGAGCTGCCGGAACCTGCCATCGCTCGCATCGGCGCAATCGTTGCTGCCGAGCACGGCGTGCTGGTTGGCGACGCGCCTGGAGCCGATGCCGAGGCGCAGGGCCTGCTCGCCGGCTACAAGTACGAGCATGTCGGGGTCTTCCATGCGGGCAAGGAACCCCGCAACAATCTGGGCGACTGGGCCGCCTACCATGTTCCGTCTCCTGAAGGAGCTCACGACTGGTTCCACGCCGCCAAGGACCGGGAGATGGCGCAGCGCGCCGACTTTGGCATGATGGTCTGGGACGGCGCATCACCCGGTACGGCCGTCAACGTGCTTCGGCTCGCCATCGCGAACAAGCCGTGCGTCATTTACGATCTGGCCAGGGGCCGGATGGCGACGACGTACAATGTGGAGGACTGGTGCGCCATGCTCCGCCATGCCGGTCCGGACATTCGACGCCAAGCCGAAGCCCGCATGACGCCGGACGAGCGTCTGGCGTTGCCAGGATGATGGATGCGGTCCCGCCGACAGCCCGGCGGGTTCAATCAGATATGTTGATCCGGCTCCTCGCCGCCTAGTCCATTTGTATGTGCGGACGGAGCCGGCCCCTTTCGAAACCGGTCCACGCGCAGAGCCGCAGGGCTTGTGCGGATGATCATCTTTTCTCGCCTCTGAAGCGGGTGCAAGCGTGCCGAACAACATCTTGGCTTGCCGGGTCATCCAACCTGACTGCGCGGTATCCCCCCCGAGGGCGTGAAGGCCGCTGCCAGCCGGCCCCGATCTCGAATCGCTATGCCGCCATACCGAACACGCAAGGCGGTCACGCGCGGCACTGTTAGATGTGTTGGCAATGCCGACGATATGACCCGAGAGGCTGCAGCATGTTCCTGCGATCCGCCAACGTTGCGTTGGCGGTCTGGCGATGGCGGCCTGAGTTCTTTTCCTTCGGTTGCATCCGGACCATTCCCGTTTCATGTCGCCTTTGTAGACGACCGCCTGCTTTGTGCGGTCAACCCCCGTTGGGGGTACACTCGGCGAATATTCAGGAAAATTCGATTTCTGTTTTTTGTCTGCGGGCAGGCGAAGGGCCTGCCCGCTATTTTTCGGCAAATAGAATTTTCCAGAATTTTCGCCGAGATGACCGCAGCAGGACGGCCCTCTCCTTTGGCGCCATCGGGAATGGTCCCGATGCAACCGAAGGAGAACTACCATGGCCACCACGATCGCAAACCTCACCACCAAGGCCGACGGCTCGATGGAAGGCGTCTTTGCCACGCTCCGGGTCAATGCCCCGATCACGCTGATCCCGAACACCAACAAGTCGCGCGAGGACGCCCCCGACTACCGGATCGTCAACAAGCGCACGGGCTTCGAGATCGGAGCCGGCTGGCACCGCATCTCCCAGCGTTCGGGCGAGGAATACCTCTCGGTCAAGCTGGAAGCCCCCGAGATCGGCGTCATCTTCGGCAATCTCGCTCCCGCCCCGGGCGGCGAGGAAAACAAGAAGGTAATCCTCTGGAACAACCCCCAGTGAGGCATCGGTGGCCGGCCCCTTCCGGGGCCGGCTCCCACCGGCAAAAGGAGGTTGCAATGAGCCGCTACACCATCACTGTCACCGGACAGGGCCGCTCGGATCCAGAAGCTGTCATCGGCTACGACCCACCGCTTCGGACCTACTTCCTGCAGGCGTTCCCGCACGAAGAAACCGACGAGCCCGGTCTTTGGCTCGGCACCCACGATCGCGCGTTCGAAACGCTTGAGGATCTTCGCCGCGCAGCCATCTCACACGGCTACGACTTCATGCCGCTGTCGCCCAAACTGGCCGCAAAGCTGGTCGACGACAAAGCGGCAGCCAGCGGGCGTTCGGTGCGAGACGCGATCCTCGGCCAGGGGCTGAAACACCTCAACCAACCCAAGTAACGTCTCAGGGCCCGCGACCGGAGTGTTCCGTCGCGGGCCCTTTTTTTGCGCGTCGCAAAAGAGTCACAAACATCACCCGTCACTAGCATGCGATAGCGACTCCATACCGCCGATTAATCCTTCGGCAGTTTGTGCTTGTGGGTGCGGATATAATCCTGCACGGCCTTTCGCAGCAGCTCGGTCATGCTGTGCCCGTTGCTGATCGCCAGCAACTTGAACTGGCGCTGCTCCGCAGCCGTCAGGTAGTAACCGCAGCGGATCATCTCCTCCTCGCGAATCTTCTTTCCGGCGATGGGGTCCCTTTTCTGACCCTGCCGCAGCAGCTTGCGGAAATCGGGCCCGACTGCCGGGGACGGCTTTGTCGGTTCCTGCATCTGTGGCGTAGCTTGCTCCTTGGTCCCTGACGTCTCGACCTTCGGTGGGATGAACATGCTGGGCAGTACGGGCGGCTGCGTGGAGATCGCCTTCATCATGCGGGCTTTCTTGTCGTCACCGGGTTTCGGTGCGGTTTCTTCACTCATGCCGCGTTCCTTGTGGCTTCGATGAAGGTTTGCAGAAGGTCGTCGAAGACCCCTTCGCTCTCGGCAATCGCTTTCGCGTCAGGCACCTCGGGGCTGTAAAGGGTCTGCCCGGTCTGAAGGTCGCGGTAGGCAACGCGATTGTGCAGGACGTGTTCTGCAATGGGCGTGCCGTTGGCCTGGATGATGGCGCGCAGTTCGGTCAGGGCTCGCGCCCTGCCATCGATGATGGTCTGCTTGGTCAGCACGAATATCGCAGGCAACGGTCTACCCCGGCTCTCGACCGCCAGAGGGATGTAGTGGTCGGTGATCTGGATGGCGGCGGTCACATCATCGAGGGCAAAATAGACCGGCACAACGACAATATCAGCGGCGAAGAGCCCAGCCATGAGGTTGTCATTTGTGGTGCCTTCTGTATCGATCAAGACGACCGAGCGTTCCCCGTTGTGAGTGGCTGCCGCGCGAAGGATTTCCTGCGGCGTCATCGCGCTCACCATCGTGAGTCTGTCGGGACGATTGCCAGCTTCGCCCAGCATCTGGAACCAGCGGTTCATGTTCTGCCGCCGGTCGCCATCGATAAGAGTGACCGAATAGCCCCGATGCAGCGCGACGGATGCGAGGGTGCGCAGCATCGTCGATTTGCCAGTGCCGCCCTTTGGGATCGCAGCGGAGATGATCATGGGGCCTCCTTCCGGCGTGGTCTACTTGTATCCATGTTAACATGGATACAAGTCATCATGGACACATGGAATAATATCGCAGTAAAAACATGGTGACATAGTCAACGGAGCGAACCGGTTTGGCAACCCAGGCGCGCGCCGTAAGGCCCGCTCGGGGTGCAGACATTGCGCAGCTGCTATCAGTGAGGAAGGGGTCTGGCAGGCTGACCGGGGTGCGGATCGCTCTGATGTTTCCATGTTAACATGGAAACAAGTCTTCAACGCATCATGGAGACATCAAAGCAAATCGTGATGGAGACATTTGCCCGGACCGCTGCCGCTGACAAATGCGCTCGTTTGAAAGGAACTCCGGCCCGCCCCTTGCCCCCTTTTTTATTGGCAGGATAGCCTATTTTGTGATACACACAAAATAGGCGGCGCGGCCCTGGCGGGCCTTAGCGCCCGCAAGCGGGCTTGAGAGATGGATGCAGACGCCCAGAAAGCCGCGGTAAAGAGTGCGTCACGACGCTATGGCGACGTGACGCACATCCGGTTTTCGGCTGACGAGCTGGCCAGCCTCAAAGCCATTGCGGAGCGGGACCGCGTAACCGTCAGCGAGGTCGTCCGGCGTCTGGTGCGGGCAGAGGCCGGGCATCTGCCTATCGCATCAGAGGCATTACGGCCGG
Source organism: Mesorhizobium sp. M0166 (assembly GCF_040322255.1). Lineage (NCBI taxonomy): Bacteria > Pseudomonadati > Pseudomonadota > Alphaproteobacteria > Hyphomicrobiales > Phyllobacteriaceae > Mesorhizobium > Mesorhizobium sp. M0166. Next base: position 30,775 of record NZ_JAMYTD010000028.1, read on the forward strand.
CGATCGTGGACATGACCGACCAGCTGCGGCGCGTCGGCGTCAATTTCAATCAGGCCGTGCGCGCCATGAATGACGGCCGCGTTGCCCACGATGAGGATCTTGAACAGGCGCTGGTCGCCGTGGGCAACCTGGTGCGGCAGTTTCGCGAGGAACTGAAGGCGATGACTGGCGGGTCCCGCAAGGCGAGGGACGCCAGGCCATGAGCGGTCGTCTTGCTGGCTACGCGGCCGAAATCGAACGCTATCTTCGAGGCGAGTCCGGCGTGAAGCGTGAGGAGCTGGACGACGACAAGTCCGTGACGGGCGCCCGACGCGAGGCCGGTGAATTCCAGGCGATGAAGAGTTATGAACGGACCGGTGGCGGCGGACGTCTCGGGCAAGGACAAGCCGGCTCGACGCTAGGTGGCGGCAGGAACGCACCTCGTTCGTCGGCGGGAGGGACAGGACTGGCGGGGAGCTCCATGTCCAACAGGGCACCGAAGTCCACTGCTGCTGCGAGCTCGCCCAAGGCCGCTAGCGCGCCGATCATGGTCTATGGCGCCACGCTCGCCGGTTTCCGGCCGGAAGAGGAGGAGGAGGAAGACTGGAAGCGGCGCGGCGGCGGCGGCGGCCGTGGTCGTGGTGCCGTTCGTCCGAGCGGTACAGGACGAGCGGCGCGGGCGGGCTATCAGGCGCGGGCCGTGGCGGCACGGGCAGGCTATGCGGCGGGCGCGCAGCCTGCTGTGTTTAAGGTCATGCCCAATCCGCCATCGACCAAGGACGCCGCTGCTCGGCTGCTCAATTACATCGGAAAGCGCGAGGACGAAAAAGGCGAGAAACACGACATCGAGATTTTTGACGAGGACGGGCAGGTCCTGGCGACAGGCGGCGCACGAAAGGCGTTCCTGGAAACGTTTTGCGAAACGTTCGAACCGCCTTTGGAAAATACCAATTTCCTGGAGGTTCGTTTCGAGCTCGCCGGCGAGGTCGCCGATGCCGCCTTGAGCGAGGCGTTGAACAACGCCTTCGGTGCAAAACCGTTCATCTATGCACGGGGCGGTCAGGCGGTGGAGGTCTACGCGCACACCGATGAGCGGGCCGGACCGCTTGCGAGAGTCCTGGCTGGCGGTCGGGAAAATTCGCGCAGCAAGGCGCTCGACAAGATCGAGGCGCGCTTGTCTGAAACCATGGGCGCGGCGGGGGTGGTCGCCAGGGCAGAGCTAACGGCGGCTGTGAGCCGTGAACCCAAAGCAAAATATTTCCTGCAGAAGTTCATCCGCACCCACAGTCACGTCCGCCACGCAAATGGCGAGCCCGTGCCTGGAGTGAAGAACTCCACGAAGGCTGCGGCTTCAGTCTATGAACAATGGCGCCCGCAGTTTTCGGGGCGTGAGCGCCGCAATGCCTATCACCTGCTTTTCTCGGCAAGAGCCGGCACCGATGCCAACGCCGTCATGGCCGGGGCGCGCGCCGTGCTCGAGGAGCGCGCGCCAGGATACAAGTTCGTCCTGGCGCATCACAAGGACACCAAGCACGTCCATATCCACGCGATGGTGCAGGCACGGTCAGCCGATGGCGAACGCCTGAAATTCTACAAGCCAGATCTAGTCGCCTGGCGCGAGACCTTTGCGGAAAAAGCACGCGAGAACGGCATTGCGATGGTGGCGACGCGGCGCATGGATCATGCGATGACGCGGCCATTCACGAAGGAGCATGCCGGAGCCTATAGCCGCGCCCAGAGCGATCCGCGCTACCAGGTCAGCGCCAAAACAATCGAGCGAGTTGAGGCCAAGCGGCAACGCCGTTTGGATGGACAATCCCTTGTCGTGAACGGTGATGCAATCGCTGCCGCATGGCAAAGGACTGTGACGACGATGCGGGCGGCCGGCGTGGTCGGTCAGGCCCTCACGGCAGCGGAGTCGATCGGCAACAATTTTCTGCAGTTCCGTCGTGATCGGACAAGGGAGGGGCAGCCAGGTCCTGCCGCGGATCGCGGAGCTGATGAATCGGGGCAGAAGTCTTTCCTGTCCCATCCCGGTATGAGAGAATTGAATGCACTGATAGGAGATTTGGATATGGCGCAAACCCCCTTGGAAATGCGGCGTCAGATGGCCCGCGTCAATCAGGCTCTCGACAATATCCGCGAGACGCTGCCGCCGGCGCATCAAGGACAGTTCGAACAGTATCGTGAAGAGGTCAACGACAAGATGCACGACCGTCTCGCGCGGCTGCAATTCGAGCGGCAGCAACAGCGTCGTGGTGGTGGCAGTGAGGAGCCAATCCCCGAGCGCGAGGCGCGAGAGCGAGACCTTCCAACGCGGGACGATCCCCGCGAGCCGGAGCAGCCGCGCACCGGCACCGAGCAGGAGAAGGTAAGCGCCAAGCAGAAGGACGCCAAAAAGCAGAAGGCTCAGCAGGCTGAAGAGCAGGACCGCAAGACGCAGCGCTCAAACGACAACGATTACGAGCGTTGAGCAAGGGCCAACCTAGCGTCCTCGCGCGGCGGTCTATCAAAACGACGCATCGTCGCAGAATGATCAGGCTGGATGGCAGCAATGCGCCTGAAATCAGACGTACAGATCGGGGTTCTTGCACCCTGAAAGCGGATATTGGACCTGAGAGCTGCAGCGGCGCTTTTCGATCAGAGGAGCCACCTGTTCACCTGCTCTCCGCCTCGAATCTCTCTAGCAGGCGAGTGGCTATATTCGGCCCGGCGAAGTAGAGGCCGATCTCATCCAGCGGCTGATCCGCCGACGTTGAGTTCGACCCCCAGTTTAGGCTGCTGACCACGACATGATCCTTATCCCAGGCAAGGAACTTGCCGTGCAATTGAGGCTCCGCTACCCCTATCAACTCCACGATGCCGTTGAGTCGTTCACGGTGCTGGTTAACGTGCGAGCGTTTGACCGGACCGGATCTTCGCGAGTAGTAGACCCTCACATCTTTGAGCCGCCCTCCGGCAACTTCGGCCGGATCGAACAGGGCTTGCACCATATTGGCACCCACCTTGTTCGTGCAGCAGATGAACCGTTCTTGGGCGTCGTGCGCGGCAAATCTCAGCAGCCGATTATGGTCGTCCGCTTCGAGGATGGTCATCGTGGTCGTTGCTGAGTTTGACCCATCGACAACCCGCCTGGCTCCGTTCCGTCGTAGTTCTGATGCCATGAACTGAAGTGCCTCGGCCGATCTGGTGGCGGTCGATAGCTTGCCGACGATGTTGCGGAGCATGTCCAGACCGACGGTTGCTGCCTGAGCTTCCCGAAGCTCCGCCGAGACCTCCACGGCAGAGAACGGCGAGAAGAGCCAATTGCAAGAACCGATGAGTACCGCAGCGCCGTCTCCGCCGTCGTCGGCCGCGAGGAACTTGGCGTGGCTGTCGACCGACTCGCGTTGGACGAGAAGGCGCCCTCTGGCCTGGCGCACCGCGGAAAGTCGAACATTCAACTCCTGCATCGCTGCCGCGTGCTTTTCTCGATCCAGGGAAGTACCAAAGAACAGGTGGCAATATACCCCCCTCCGACAAGCGTCCTCTAAGGCTCGCAAGATCCGTTCTCGCCGATCTCGGCCCTTCTCGTCCGACTGCGAGGCCACAAACGTCGAAAGAACGAAGACATGATCTTTGGCCGAACCCACAATCTTCTCGAAACGTTGCAAGTGCTGCTCAGAGCCGAGGATCAGATCATCGCCACCGAAAGTAGTTTCCACGGACAGGGTCTCGCGTTTTTCCGGAGGCGCAATAGTCGGTAGAGTGCCGGTTTTCGCGGTGTGACGAAGGGCCTCTATAAGCCGCTCGCTCGCCCCCTCCGGAAACACTCCGCTTCGGACATCGTCCAAATCCATCACCAAGAACTTGCGTTCGAAAGAGGAGTTCGTCTGTTCGACGCCCCGCAGCCATTCGCCCGCCCGCAGGTTGCCGGACATGAACTGCGTCACGCGCCTCAGCATTGTAAAGGTGGTTTCCGGCTCTTCGTTCGGAGGGAAAACGACAACCGTGGCGGATGCCGGCAACCTCTGCACAGGGATCGTATCCACGTCCCGGTATCGCAAGACCGACTGGCCCACCCTTTCGTAAACAATGCTGATGCCGGTCTCGCGGTCGAGGGTGCGCTCCGGCAACGCTCGGCCAGATCTGATGAACTCCTGCCCAACGCCGCTCGCGGCCAGCATGGGGTGGGGCGTCAGTCGAACCTCAACCAATCCGAACTGCATCAGCCGAGCGATCGTTGAGCTCGCCACCTGTCTCGGGACGCCCAGGCCTTCCGCCACTGCTTCAATGGTGCCAGGTGCACGATCAAGGGATAACAGAACCATTTCCTCAACCGGGCTCCAACCCCAAGTGCGCTGAATGATAGCGGGAGCACGGTAGTGCCAAGCAGGTATGTGGATCGTATTCAACTCGGCATCATCCCATGCTCATCGACATCGACGATGGCCAGCCCCTTGCCCACGCCAGGAAAATCCTTTCGGGACAGCCCAGCTATCTCCGTGGACATCTTTCTGAGGAAGTCCAACTCGGCGTCGAGGCCATCGGGGTCGATGCCTTTAACGGCGTTTTCGATAAAGCCTAAGCTGGTCACCAGCACCAGCTTGTGCTTCGCACGGCTCAGCAACACGTTCATCCGTTGCGAATGGGTCATGAAGCCCAGCGCCCGCGATCCAACTTGCACGTTGTTTCGTACCAGACTGGCAAGCACCACGTCAGCCTCGCCGCCTTGAAAGCTGTCGCTTGTGTAGACGAACCTACCGTCGGGGCGCGGGCTATTGAAGCCATACAACGTGCTCTCACGCGTATTGATCTCTTGCTTGAGCATGCGTTCCAGCAAGTCGACCTGCGCAGCATAGGGGGAGAGGACAACCAATGTCGGTCGCTTGCCGTCCGTCGACCTCAACGATCGCAAGCGTCTCGCGGCGGCAATCAAGGCAGTGCATTCGGCTTCATTGGAATACGATCGCTTGACCTTCCGCTCGAAGGAACGTCGCCGCGCTTTGCTCAGGGAGGGAAAATTCAGGACTACGATGGGCGAGGTCGGGAAATGCTCAAGAGACTCGACGACCAGATCTCGGTTCTTGACTCGATCAGAGGAGACGAGGGCACCTTCGTAGAATACATTCGAGACCAGTTCACCGATGGCTGGGTGCATTCGACTTTGTTCGAGCAAAGTGCTTGCAACCGAGCTTGGCCGACCAGCCTCGGCTGCGCGTTGCTCTTCCCGCTGGACTATCGACTTGAATGGCTCCTCCAGCCGGGCAGCAGTCGCCAGAACGTCCCTCAGGAGCGCGGGGTCTGCTCCCAATGCATCGAAAGCGGCATCGATCTCCGGCGGAAGATCCGAGATAGTCGAAAGTTTCTTTTTCGCGTCGCATAAAAGTTCGTTGGCGCGTTCCTGGTCGTAGAATTTTTGCCGATCGCGTGCGTCAAACGGCGAAAGCTGATTGTGGTCTCCGATCACAACCCGACGATTGCCCAACAGAAGGGGACCAATCAGTTCCGCTCCATTTGCGCGCGCCGCTTCCTCTACAAACACCCAGTCGAATTGTTCGCCATCGGCGATCATCTCTTCGACCACATATGAGGAGGTGGTCGCTAGCGTCACATCGGAAGACCGGAGCATTAAGTTGTCCGTGTCTCTCAGTACCCGATCCGCAATGGCGTTTTCCGAGCCGTCGCCCGGCAAGAGTGCCTGCGAGATCTGCCGCCGCTGGTTGAGCATGATCGCCGCTTCAACACCGATGCCCGTAACGTCGCGCAGGAGGTCGATAGTCCCCTTCCGGAGCGTACTGTCCTCTTCGCTTACTCGGGATTTCTCCACACGGATAACGATGGCGGATTTGCCGGGTAAGAACTTTCTGAGTTCCTCCTCCATGGTGACGAGGGTTTCATGGTTCTGTGCGGAGATAAGGATGCGTGCGTCGGGAGTGCCGAGCAAAATGCTCTTGACCAAGTTGGAAATGAGATAGGTTTTGCCTACCCCGGGAGGTCCGACCACGACGCTGATCGACTGACCGGAAGCTATCGAACGCCAGGTCGCAAACTTGGTAGGCTCCATATCTTCGGGCGCCTGTCCGGGGGTTGCGATGTCCCGCAAGCCCATGTCTATGGCTACCTGTGCAGGATCGTTGAGCGCGCGAAGCAGTTCTGTATTGGTCTTGGCGGAGACAATATTCTGCAAGCGTCGCTTGATCGCGCGCTCGGTTCCCGTGTCTTTACGAGGGCGAAGGTAAAGAACGTCGCCAGCCGTTACATGGCGGCTTGCCGAGAACGCGAACGCCCACCTCCCTTGGGTTTGCCCTTTTCCCTCGAAGTTGAGCTCCGGGAGGCGCTCTGCCGCTCCGAGCGCCGAGGAGGGAGAGAGCACCCAATTCGGTTTGCCGTCGTCGTACTTCAGCTCCCTCTCGATCGCTTCAGCGGAGGCGCGGAGCCCTACCTTGGCACGCCGCTCGTCCAATGCGGCATCCTTGAACGGCGCCAGCCAAACGATGCCGGGGTCGCCTTCGGCTGGTGGAGTTAGAACCTCGACGGGAAATACCCGGAACTGCTCCCTCAACAAGGTGAAGGCTTCCAGCATCACGAGAGAATACCAAGTTGGAACTTCGCTTGGCCGTTCCGCCACTCGCTCAGGCTTGGCGGAGTCCATCCAACGCTTCGCAGCGGCGCCCAGCTTCGTCACACGTTCCTCCGCAGCGCCACGATTGCGGCACAGATTGATCCGGTGGCGAACTTCGACGGCATCGAACAGCCGGTCCTCGGCCCGGCGTGCGTGGGCGGCGTCCAGTGCCGCGACGGCCGGACCTACGATCCGCAGTTCGTATATGGCAAGGTCCGTCGCCAGTCGCAGGCGCTCTCCAGAAGAAGGAAGTATCCGAAGCCCCGGCCGGAGAAAATCCTCCTCTACGAACTTGGACAACCCTTCAATGTCTGCAGCCGGGATGGTGCCGGAAGTAAGCGACGGAATGTCGCTGAGCAGGGCGTTGCGGGTTGTGTAAAGGACCAGCTCTGCATCGGCGCTGGATCCAACCCTGTCCAGCTCTGCGATCAGATCCCTCAACTCTTGAAGGACTATGGCTCCGTCGAACAACTGGAACTGCGGAGGGTTGGCCAAGCGCTCGAGAAATCGCACTTCTGCGGCATGCAGCGCTGGTCCGGTCTCGCCGTCCGCACCTAGGAGCCGGGTCGCCGTACCCGCTAGGTCGATCCAATCCTGCCTGAAGGATATCGAGCCGGTGGATCGTAAGAGGCGCCCTGATGCACCGAAGTCGCCATCCGAGATGTGGACACAGGCTTCGAAACCTCCCAGCCGATACTCCTCGTCGTCATCGCCATCAGAGAAGATCGAGTGCTCTCCAACGGAGCCGTGAACGATGCCGGCGCTATGACAGAGGGCCAATCCTTCGGCGACCCGCTTCATATTGGACCAGAAGACCCTGCGCCCCGAGCCGGTCAGGAACAGGTCCCGCCTGCGTCTCGATCGTTGTGAGTTCCCCGAGATCGGGCTCCCAGGGTCCAGCATGACGATGGCCACCTCATCTTCATCTTCCACAACTTCCAGCACTTCCACCAAAATGGAACGGGCTCGCCTGGACGAGAGGACGCGTCGGACCCTTCGCAAACCTCTGGAGATGATACCCTTCAGGTCGTCATCCAATGCGGTATGTGATTTCTTGAACAGGCGAAGCTGATAGCGTTCACCGTCCGCAACGCCGATAGCGGGTCGCAGATCGGAGGCCCAGGCACCCGAAAGGGCGGCATAGGCGTCGTCTGCGATTCGATATTTTGCTTCGATCGGTTCGAACCGGTGACGTTTCGATTGCATGGCGCGATAAGCCCGACTCATAAGTTGCAGTCAGGACCGACCCTAGGGAGCAAAGCTTTACGTAGAAAGTGCATATCAATCTCAGTGCACCGTTGGCATTCGGTTTGCTCCGACCATGCCCATTGGGCAGATCGTTCCGCCTCCTCTGTGTTCTTCATTTGAACGTCCGCTACCTCAGGCCTCCTGCCCAAAAGCGTCAAGTCAGCTTTCGGCCCAAAGCCGCCAGGCGGAAACGCACTGTGAGATGAACTCTGCTGCTTCCTGTTAGTCGTAATTGCAAGCGGGCCCGCTAACAATCGTGGTGCGCCTTTAGGGCATACTGGTTAGGCCACTGGGGATTAGAACTCGCGTTGGCTTTGCGATCGGCTCATCGCTGCCGACAATGGATGACCTATATAAAGGGGCATGTCCACGCGCCGAAAAATCAATGCAACGGAGGAGCTGATTGGAGAGTGGCCTTTAACCCCGGCTGCAACGCTTGGATCGTCCGTCAGAGCGAAGGGTATTTTTCTCGAAATACGCGCCCGCCTTCCAACGGAGTTCAGGAAACTGCTCCATATCGAGTCCCGCGTGCTCACCCTGCGCCTATCTGAGGGCGCCGAGACTGATGTGCAGGTGGTATTCGGGATCGTATCCAAAGCACTGCAGAATATCGAAGACCTGCCCGCAATCCCCCGTGAAATCGAGGACATTCTGACGATCTCGACGGCCGAACGGCACCGCTGGCTGAAAGATGGTCGCTTGCAGAGCGCCGGGACGAAAACGGTGAAACTCCGCGGGCGGGCAAGGAACATCACCTTTCACGTGTTCGACCCACAGCACGTGGAGGATGTGCTTGACCGCGACCTGGTTACGGTCTGGCGCGAACAGGACGCAGCGACAGCAGCAGAGAATAGGCGGCGAGCCGCGGGGAAGGCCGCTATGAAGCGCGCCCAAAGAAACGATCGCGGAACTGCAGCTTCAGCTGGCTATGGCCCCGATGAGAACTCGCACTCCAGTTTGCGCGGCTGGGAAGATTTTGAGAAGGACGGACTCCTGCGCTGATAGGCCGGGCGCACAAGCAGTTTAAGACGTTTGCCTGCGCCGTGCGAGATGCGCAAGGAGGGCCGCCAAACGCATCGCGTTCAGGACCCGCTTCGCAGGGACACCGCCCTTGCGCGCCATCTCGACACCCCAATGCATGTGGTCAAGCTCGCGGATCGAATGAGCGTCAGGATTGATGCTGAAGATGCAGCCCAGATCGAGTGCCTTTTGATGCCAGCGCCAGTCGAGGTCGAGCCGCCACGGATGAGCGTTGATTTCGACAGCGACGCCGTGTTTCGCACACGCTTTGAGGACTTTGTCGATGTCGAGATCATAACCGGGCCGGCGCAACAGCTGGCGACCGGTCATGTGCCCGATCATTGTCGTCCGAGGATTTCCGATCGCCTCGATGATACGCTCCGTCTGCTCCTTCTTGGGCAACTTGAAGCGGCTGTGCACGCTCGCGACGACAAAATCGAACGTCTCCAAGATATCATTCGGGTAATCGAGCGAGCCATCCGCCAGGATGTCCGCCTCGATGCCCTTCAGGATGCGAAATTTCCCATTGTATGCTTTGTTCAGCCGGTCAGCTTCGCGGTGCTGTTCAGCAATCTCCCGCAACGAAAGGCCGCCTGCGTAGTGAGCGGACTGCGAATGATCGGCGACACCAAAGTATTCGAACCCGCGCTTGCGCGTGGCTTCAGCCATTGCCTCAAGCGTTTCGGTGCCATCGGATGCGGTCGTGTGAGAGTGCAGGATGCCATGCAGATCTTCATCCCGGATAAGGGCGGGTAGTTTCTGCTTTGCCGCTCGCTCGATCTCGCCCCTGCCTTCGCGCAATTCTGGCTCGATAAACTGCAGGCCTAGAGCTTGGTAGATTTCTTCTTCTGTCGCTGACGCGATCAGCTTTCTCCCGCGATGAAGCCCGTCGGCGTTTAGAGTGAAACCCTTGTCGGCCGCGAACGTCTTTAGTTGCTCAAGGTGATCTGCCGAACCGGTCGCTTCGAGCAGGCTCGCGCCAAAGTGCTTCCTGTCCGAGACGACAAGCCTGAGGGTCGTATCCTCAATTCCAACCGACTTTCTGCCCTGCGCTACCAGGGCGAAGTCGGAAACGAGCTCGCAACCGCGCCGGAAGTCGCCGGCAATTTCGACGCGCGAAAACTCTGGATGCTCTTGCTTTACCGATATGACCGCATGTTCGAGAAGAGCGGCGGCCTTGTGCAGGTGAAGTTGCGTTTCGCCGCTGCGCACAATGGCCAGGTTCTGCAGGAGCTTTGTCTGAAGGGCGGCGCCGAGGCCTTTAACTGGGCGTATGCGGTCTTCTCTTGCTGCGGCCTCGAGCTCCGCCAGCGAGTTCACGCCGAGCGCCTGATGAAGCTTCAGTATCTTATCGGGACGAAGCCCGGGTATGGCAAACAGCTCCATCACGCCCGCTGGAACATCCTCGCGCAGCTTCTCAAGGCTCGGGTGCGTGCCGGTTTGGTAAAGCTTGGTCACGATGTCTGCGATCGCATCACCGATCCCCGGGATCTTGGTGAGGGCGCCGGCGGCGATGATCCGAGCAAGCGGCTGCGATAGCGCCGTCAGACTGTCTGCCGCGCGCAAGTATGCCTTTGTGCGATAGGGATTGTCGCCGCGCATGGACGCCCGTTGCGCGTATTCCCTCAAAAGACTGGCGACGGTCTTCGGATCGATTTTTGCCATGGCTTCAGCCAAACGAGGCCGACCTCCACAGGTTCCAATCAGGCAAGGCCATGAGCGCCGCGTTGCCCTTTGAATGCTGGCTTTACTGACTCTTCCCGCGTCGGACGCTACAGTTTGGGCAAGGATTGGTCAGCGCGACCCCATCCAGCCAGAGCTTTGGACGCTGCGCGTTTCTTTAATTCAGGAGCATCGCCCACGTGGAAATGTGAGGGCGCATCTATTGTCTTCATCTCCGCCCACGTGATCGGTGCCGCCACAGGGGCGCCCGGACGTGATCTTGCGCTGTAGGGCATGATCGCGGTCGCCCCGCGCTGATTGCGTAGATAGTCCACAAAGATGCGACCCTTGCGGCGCGCCTTTGACAATACGGCCGTGAAATGGGCCGGATCGCTCTGGGCAACCGCTTGCGCCAGGCGAGACGCGAAGTCCTTCACCTCTGGCCACTCGGCGTCAGGGGTGAGGGGCGCGATAACGTGCACGCCTTTGCCACCCGTCAGCATCGGGAAAGTCGTAAGCCCCAGCGATTTAAGGATAGCGCGGAACTGAAAGGCAGCTGCACGGACGGCTTGAAAATCGAGGCCCTCATCGGGGTCGAGGTCGAACACGAGGCGGTCGGCCTTTTCGACATCCTCGATACGAGCCCCCCATCCATGCAGCTCAATCGTTCCCATCTGGACGCAAGTCATCAGTCCGTCGGCATCGTCGATATAAAGATATGGTTCCTCGTGCCCATCCTTCTCCGTGATGCCGACCTGGTGGACTTTGTCGCCAAAGCTGCCGGCATCGTGTTTTTGGAAGAAGCACTTCTTCGCGCGGCCCTGTGGGCATCGAACCAGACTGATCGGCCGGCTGCCAACCCAAGGAAGCATGATCGCCGAGACCGCTGCGTAATGGTCGGCGAGCTGTCCCTTGGTGATGTTGGACTCCGGATAGATGACGCGGTCACGGTTACTTATCGCGATGGCGGTTGTCGCAGACGCGGCGAGATCGGCTGCATGACGTTCCGTCTCGATCACGACCGCCTCCGGCTTCTTGTCTTCGCGGAGACCAAGATAGCTCGGATGGCGTAACGTCCCTTCATTTGTCATTTCGGTGAACGCAATCTCAGCGACCAGTTTGGGACGCAGCCAGTGTGCGCCGCGCACTTCGGCGCGTGGTGCGTCGACGGTCGCGGCCTTCTGCTCAAGCGGCGCCATGATCTTCAAGAGACGAAGAAGTTCAGCGGTATCGAAGCCGGTGCCGACTTTCCCGGCGTAACGCAGCTTGCCGCCGTCATGAACGCCAAGGATCAAGGACCGAAACGCGCGGACCTTGTCGGACGGCGTCCAGCCGACAATCACAAATTCCTGCCGCCTGATGCATTTGATCTTCAGCCAGCTTGCGCCGCGGGCCGCCACATAACTCGAATCCGCGAGCTTTGAGATGACGCCCTCAAGGCCGGCTGCGCAGAAGCGATCGAGCAGCTCTTCTCCGCGGCCGACGATATGGTCGGAGTAACGAAGGACCGGATTTTTCGCAGGCAAGATCGCCTCCAGCTTCGCCTTGCGCTCAAGAAGAGAAAGACTTGTCAGATCTTCCCCGTCGAGCTGCAGCAGATCGAACGCATAAAAGTCGATAGTCGCCGGGGCACCCTTCAATGCATTCTGAAGCGCCTGGAAGTTAGATCTTCCTTCCGCATCGACAACCACGGCCTCGCCGTCAATCAGGGCGGAGCGCACCTTGAGCTTGCGAGCCTCGGAGAGGATCGAGGGAAAACGGCTAGACCAGTCCAGACCAGATCGTGTGTAGGCTCGCGCCTCGCCACCGCCGACGGCAACGAGAATACGATAGCCGTCGTATTTCATCTCATGGATCCAACGATCGCCGGCAGGGACCGTGTCCACGAGCGTTGCGAGCTGGACCGGCCGGAAAGCGGGAGGCGCTAAAGTGACCTCGTCACGAGCGGGCGACTTCGCTTGACTAGCGCTCGACCCATTGATTGCCTTAGGCGACGTTGGCTTGACCACTCTGACCTAAACCATACTCAGAGACGAAATAGCGTTATCCGCGTCCAACGCGCGACTACTTCTTTAGTTTCGCTGCAGGCCGTATTGAGCTTTTCGCGATCATTTTGCCGACCCGCTTGAGCGCATCGGCCTGAGGCCGTGCTTTCTGCCTCCGGACCCTCCACCTTCCCAATCTGCGCACACAGCTCACTGGCAATAATTAAGAGCAGGAACGTGCCCTCGAATGCCGCCGCGTATCCGCTTTCTGCCATCGGCCTTAAAACCCCGGTTGGGCCTCCACCGAGGGAGCCGACTTTCCCCAGCTTTTCGCTAGCGGCGGATTCTTTGCCAGTCGCGCATTTGAAGCCTATGCTGTCGCATCGGTCGCCAGATCCTTCGGATGCGGCCGACAGTAAGAGGTACGCGCTCTTGCCCGCATGGGAGAGAGCCATGCCCCAATCGCTTCTTCGCAACCATGTATTGAAAACCCTCTCCGCCGAGGATTTCGCGCTATTGCAGCCCTCACTGCATCACATCGAACTGAACATAAAAGCCCAGCTTGAAGTCTCATATCAGCCGATCGAGCGTGTGTATTTTCCAGAGATGGGCATCGCGTCGGTGGTCGCCACCATGACCGGTGGGCGGCAAAGTGAAGTCGGCATCGTCGGCCATGACGGCATGACCGGAGTGGCCGTTATCCTCGGCCAGGACAGGTCTCCCAATGAAACCTATATCCAGGTCGCCGGTAATGGCTGGATCCTCCCGGTTGAAGCCCTTCGCTCTGCGATTGCGGCGAGCCAATCCCTTCGCGAGTCACTGCTGCGCTATGCCCACGCGTTCCTTATCCAGTCCTCCCGGACGGCACTGGTCAACGGCCATTCGAAAATCGAGGAGCGGTTGGCCCGCTGGTTGCTGATGGTCCAAGACCGCGTCGAAGGAAGCAAGATCTACCTGACGCATGAATTTCTGGCGACCATGCTTGGCGCTCGGCGTCCCGGCGTTACCACTGCCCTCCAAATGCTTGAATATCGGGGGCTGGTTCACGCCAGGCGCGGCGAGATCACGATTGTCGACCGCGTTGGAATGATCCAACTCACACATGGTGCTTACGGAGAGGAGGAGCAAAGTCACTTCGGCCTAGCCTCCACCTAATTGTCCTGAATCGGACAAACCCTTGCAGGCTACCGAATTCGTGCCGTAAATCGTGTTGAGGGTTCTAGGGAGGCATTCTCGATGACCACACAGTCACGGTTGAAAAGGCGGCAGAGGCCTATGTCCGTTCCAGAGGCAAGGCCCAGTTCCTGTCCATCGCACAGGCGATCCGCGCTATTAGAACTCTCATGCCCGCATGCAAGGCTACCGACCACGAGTTGGAGGAGTTGCTGGCAGCGGCATCCATCATTCACGGTGTGCACGTCGCTTTCGATGCAAAAACAGCCGATGGCGTAGAGCTACGGCTCCATTCGTAGGCCATAGATGCCTGCGCTCGCGCAGAGGCCTACCTTGTCGGACGTTCGCCAGGCGATTGTCCGCTACCTTGTCGACGGTGTCGTCAGGCCGTGCATTTCGATATCCGAGGTTAGCCACGCCGTAAGGGGCACATTTCCGCTTTGCGAACTCACGGATTGGGAACTTGGCGATCTCAGCGAAGTGCCATCGACGCAGGATTCGCGATTGAGTTCGACGCGGATTCTTGAGACACCTGTTGAGGCATGTGTCGTCGACGATTTCGTGCGACAAGGGCACGATAGACAATGACCTCTCCGCCGCATCGGAATGCTAGCCTACCCATCGACTACATCAGGCAAAGTATCTTCGACGACGCTCAAATTTCGATCGAAAGCCTCGGTGTCGGATGCGTGAGCTCGGAGAGACCGCACCTTGTTTAGGATAGCCGCAACCGCCGATTCTTTTTCGGGCGCTATGCGTGTTGTTACCGCTTTCGCCGCCAACGCGGAAAAATCTATGGCGGCATAGACTGGCGCGACTGCAGCGTCGGTTGCTTTCGGCCGTTCCTTTACGATTGTGCGCCGGCCGCGCGGCGGAGCCATACGGCCGGCTTTTGCTGCGAATGTCGCGCCGCGCCGTACGCGGGTCTGCAAGAGGCCGGAGCGGTACGCAGGTGCTGTCGGCACAATCGTCGGGAGCGCAGGAGATGGAACCGCCGCAGAGGAGTCCAACGCAGGGCTTTTCGTCCGCGAAACGTCGGTAGAGGCGGGCAGGGGCATGAACGCGCGTTTGGCGAGCTGGCCGTCGGCGAAATAGAAATTGCGGGTGCCCAGGATCGGCAGTTCGCCGCGCGGCAATATGATGACCTTGTTCTTGTCGAGCGTACGAATTTCATCCGGCCGCATCAGGGGCCGCCGCACTTCCTTGCGGTGCTCCGAGCGCGTGTAATAAGTGTCGAACAACGTCGCTTTGGTGCGCGTCACGTCCTTTTGCACGTCCGACGTTTCGCCGAGCTGCTCGGAAACGTAGCGCAGATCGTCCGCGTCCTGCGCACCGAAAAAGATCTGCACGCGAGCCGCGTTGATGAGCGTCTTGCGCCCTTCCTGGCGATAGATCTCGTCTACAGCCTTCAGCGACTGCACGAAAAACCACATCGAAACGCCGTTGCCGCCGAGCACGCTCGCCATTTCGGTCACGTTCTCGAGCTTGCCGAGGTTCTGGAACTCGTCGAGCAGCACAAGCATCGGATGCTCGTCCGGCTGCGGCAGACTTTCCGACATGAAGTTCATCATCTGCGTGAGCAGGACGTTGAACAACGGTCCAAGCGACGTGATCTGCTCGCGCCGCACGTCAAGATAAAGAGAGATCCGATCGCGCTTGAGATTGCGAATATCGAACGTGCTTCGCGCCGTAGCTCGCATCAGGCGCTCGTTGAGAAAGGGGGCCATGCCGGTCCGGACGCCGGCGTAGATTCCGGAAAACTGCCGCTCGGACATCTCGAAATACGGCAGCAGGGTTTGCAGCGTGAAATGCGAACATTCGCGGCGGCGTTCCTCGCGCAGCGAGCCGATGAATTCCAGGAGCGGCTGCTCGGCACCGTTCATGATCTCGAGGATTGTGGCGAAGGTCTTCTTCTCGTTTGGGATTGCAGGCGATTCCATGACGAAGGACGCGATGCCGGTAAAAAGGAGGCGGGCGTCGTTGACCCAGTAGGGATCCGCGTTCGAAGGGGGGCGCGGAAACAGCGCCGCAGCGATGTTGCGAAGGTCGATGTCGCGCTGCGCCGAATCCAGCGAAATGAAGTCCATCGGATTGTAGCAGGCGGTATTGCCGTCGGGGTCAGCCGGCGCGAAACGCACCACACGGCTCATGGTTGAACGGTAACCGGCGGTCGCCGCATAGGTCTCGCCCCGAAGGTCGAGAACCACGAGCGAATGCGGCCAGGTGAGGGCGTTCGGGATGATGAGAGAAGTGCCTTTGCCGGAGCGCGGCGGCCCTATGACGAAGCCGCCGACATCATCGCCATCAATCCACAATTTCTTGCCGCCGATCAGCTTGCGTTGGGTCAAGCGGATCTTGCCTGAGCGCTGATCGCGGCGCGGCGACAAAACTTCGGCAAGGCTGCCGCCGGCTCGACCGACGAAGACGCCGCCAACTTTCGTCAGGCCGGTTTTCGACACGTCGCTCATAGTCATGAAGTGAGAATCATTGCGCTTTCTTGGGCGCATGAGAAACAGGCCGACCAGTGGCAAGACAAACCCTATTGCTCCTGCCGCAACGGCGTATTGCACCCGGCTCAAATCCCCCGCCGTCGTGTCCGCCCAGGCCTGACGAACGACCGGCAAGGGATTGGCGTTCAGCTGGTCGAACAGGACGTGGGAGCCAGTCCGGCACCAATCCGTCGAGGCATAGGCGACCGTGAATAGCAGGGCGCCCAGGGCCATCGACATGAGCCCCATAAAAATTGCTGTTGCGACTTTCTGCATGGATAGGCCCCGCTAGATCGTCTCCGCCTTGGTGAACTTGATCTCGCTGATGCCGCGCCGTCCGCCTTCTGTCCGAACCATCTGGACGACCACCGGAATGACCTCGCGCAGGTAGTCGAGGATTTCGCTTCGTGAGAGGCCCGAGCTGCCCTGCATGACCATAAGCGCCAGCCGCTCGTAGGCGGACCGGGCGGAATTGGCATGAACGGTGGTGAGCGAACCCGGGTGGCCGGTGTTGATCGCCTGGAGGAACGCGAAGGTTTCAGCGCCGCGCAACTCGCCCAATAGCAGACGGTCGGGCCGCATGCGAAGCGAGGCTTCGAGCAGCTGTTGCGCGGAGACCTTGGCAAGGCCCTGGTCGCCCTTCGAGGCTATCAGGGTGACGTTATTGGGAGCCGGCAGCCTCAGTTCGCGGGTATCTTCGATCGTGATGATCCGTTCATGAGCCGGGATCTCCTTCAAGAGTGCATTCAAGAACGTCGTCTTGCCGGTCGACGTACCGCCAGAAACGACGATCGAGACTCGGTTGACCACCGCATACTGCAGGAACTCCATCGGCGATGTGTCGTGCAGCATTTCGACGAGGCGCTTTTCTTCGGTTGAAAGCGCCAGGCCGCTGCCCATCGCCGTGTTTTCGAATGCGCCAAGATCGTTGTAGGCAGCAAGGCTCATATCCATGATGACTTGCTTGCGGATCGAAACCGCGCCGCCTTCGGGTGCTGCGGGGGGCAAGATGCACTGGATGCGCTCGCCCGAAGGTAGAGCAGCCGACAGGACCGGCTTTTCTTCGTTGATGACCTGATTGGTCGCCGAGGCAACGCCGGTCGAGATATGCCTAATCCAGCCGGGCGTGACCTCGCGCTTGACGACGTGCTCCATTTCCTTCGCGCCGAGGCGTTCGATGAACAATTCACCCGGCCTGTTGATCGCAATCTCGGACACCGCATCTTCGTTCAAATAGGACCATATCGGCTCCAGATGAGCGCGCAGGACCGGGGCTCTCGCCCAAGGGTCGGGGAGGGGATGCACGGCGTTCATTTCACCGGGCTCCCATAGCCGGGATAGAAATGATCCTTCGGCGTGCCGTAGAGAGGCGTCGGATCGATCGCCGTCTTCGGCCGCCCGCCTGCCTTCAGGCGGGCAACTTCTTCCTGAACGGGATCGGCGTACAAATCCGAGAAATCGAGATCTCGCCGCACCAGCACGACGACCGATGTGCCCTGGTCGACGTAGACCGTCGGGCCAATGTTCTGCGTATCGCGAAACGCCTCTTGCGCGAGTTGCTGCAG
Source organism: Mesorhizobium sp. M0166 (assembly GCF_040322255.1). Taxonomy (NCBI): domain Bacteria; kingdom Pseudomonadati; phylum Pseudomonadota; class Alphaproteobacteria; order Hyphomicrobiales; family Phyllobacteriaceae; genus Mesorhizobium; species Mesorhizobium sp. M0166. The sequence goes on from NZ_JAMYTD010000028.1 coordinate 48,500, forward strand.
GGCGGTCGATGACTTATCGAAGGCGATGCTGCGGGCGTCGCGCTGCGAGCCATTGCCACCATAAGTTACGGTCGTGGTCTCACCGGTTACCGGATCGACCGTCGACACCTGGCGCTGTTGTCCATTCTGGCTGCCATCGGAAAGCGAGGACAGATATTCAGAGACACCGCCAACGACGGAAAGCATGATGGCGTTGCCGTAGCGTTCAAGCCAGTGCGTATCGACACGGCCGCCCATGCCACCGCGGCCGAGCGCGTCTGCCCCGGGCGACTTGATATCAACGGAAATGCCGTCCGAGCGAATGACCCTGCTCCAGACGATGAAAACACGCTTTTGACCGCGCGCGAGCCCTGAGCGGTATTCCCCGGTCAGTCGCGAGCCCTTCGGAATGAGGATCCGCCTGCCGTCGAGCGAGAAGACATTCTCACGCACGACAGCGCGTACGGCGCCGGGAAGGTCGGTGTTAACAGCGGTTTCCAAATAGCCGCGAATGATCGTTCCTTCGGGGATCAACGCGTCGGTACGCCGGAAGGCCCTGGCTTTGACGATGCCGGAAGAACTTGTCTCAGACTGCGCCAGGAATGCCTTGTTGGGATCACTGTCGGCGCCGGGGACCGGGACGATCTGACCGCCGGGCGCGATTTCGACTTGCGCCGCTTGGGCGCCGGCATCCGTCGAGCCGGTTTGATCATTCGTCACCATCTGGTTCGACCGCAGGCGTTCCCACACCGCTTTTTCATGCTCGGCGGCCTCCGCTTTGCGGCGAGCCTCTTTGTCAGCCGCGGTCTTGCGTCGGGCTTCGTCCGCCTCGGCCTTGCGGCGAGCTTCCTCGGCCGCCATTTGCGCCTCCAGCGCGCGCCGCTGCGCATCGAGATCCGCGCCCTCCTGCACGGTCTGATCGACATTATCGGCTTGTTGCGTGCCGTTCTGGTCGGCGGCCGGTGGCGGCACCACGATCTGGTCGATCGTGCCGTCGGCAGGTTGCGGCGGTTCGTTCAAGGCCGGCGGGCGGAACTCGGGCGGGTTGAAGTTTTCCTCGCCATCGCTGCGAACATCGCGCGATACCGGCTCCCGGGGCCAGTTGAGCCATATCAGCGCGCCTACCAGCACTGTGCCGAGGCCGACCAGTGCAATCCTGGTACCCACGCCCGCACCACGGCGCGCGACCGTCGGGCTCCCGTCCAGTTGGTTATAATCGATCTGGGACATCAGCGCCCTCCGCTGGATCCGAACAGGGTGGAACCGCCTGTCAGTTTCGTTGGACCGTAGACTTGCTCGACGGGATCGATGGCGTTGGGTCGCGCCCGGTTGTAGAGGCAGAGCGTCTTGCCATCGGCCCGCAAGGTGAATTGCCGTGCGACCTTGTCGATGACGGTGTATTTGCCCTGCGTGCGAACGTTGACCAGCGACTCCTGACGCTTGTCGTCGACAACGAAGATCGCCGGAATGTCGCCCTTGAACTCCAGAAACACCTTGGTGCCGTCGTCGAATACGGTGCGCGGTTTCAGGCTATCGTCGCCCTTGTAGGCGTAGTCGTAATTGAGATCGGCATAATTCAGATCCTTCAAATCCGGATCGGCGGCGCTCTCTTTGGCCTGTGAGAGCAGGCGCGCGTTGATATCCTCGTCCGGGTATTTGAACCGGACCTGGAAGGATGCCCGGTCACGGCTATTGTCAGTCGCCTGCAGCAGCAGGGAATAGACGCGCCGGTTGGTGACCACGTTGACGTTGGTCCACGCATCGCGCTCCAGCGGCTTCACGAAGAGGAATCGCGACCCGCGTTTGGGGATGATCGACCAGCCTTTCGTATCGCCAGCCGACACGGTTTCGATGACTTCGGTCGGGCTGAGCTCGACCATCGTGGAAATGCCAAGTGCGGCGCGCACCGACGTCACGTCGTCATTGTTGAAGGTGACATATCGGATGCGGCCGTCGCGCGCGGCCGCGCTGTGCATCGCGCCGAGCAGAAGGGCGGCCGACAGGGCGAGGCCCGCGCGCCATCTCATTGGAGGCTCCCCGCGGCCGGGACCGATTCCTGGTCGCGGCGGTAATCCGTAACCTGAAATCCCAGCGGATTGTCGAAACGCCATTCGTTCTTGAGCGGCGTTGAGGTATAGCGGAATTTTATCACCGCCACCCAGTTGTCGGCCGTGGACGAATTGTCCCGCCGCGTCGTCGTGGCAAAGCGCACCGAGGCGGTGTTGCGATTGAGCAGGGAAACCGATTTGATCTCGACCGAGACAGTAACATTGCGGCCTAAAATCTTGTCCAGTGATTGCGGGTTTGCAGGCGTGAACAGCCATGTCAAATCCTTGGACGCGGCATCGGTGGAGTAGAGCTGCGCCAGGTCGTAATTCTGTTTCAGTTCACGGGAATCATAGGTTTCGCGGGCCCTGATGTAGCGCACCAGATTGGCCGCCGTGACGGCTTCGTTCTGGGACAAATCTCCAGGCTTGAGCGCGCGCATGATCTCGAGGTAGCCCGTCGATTTGTCGACCTCGACAACATATGGTTCGAACTGCCGGAGCGGCAGGATAAGCACGAGCGCCAACAGCGACAGCACAGCAACCAGCCCTGAAATGCCGCTGACGATCCAGGCCAATGTACGCGATCGACGCATGGACCGGTGCGTGTCGTCTTCCCAAGTCGCGCCCGCCCTGTAATAGCACTTGTCGACGAGTTCGCTGCTGCGTTCAGCAGCTGTTTCCACTGGCATTATCACGTTACTATTGCCTCGTTTGCGCGACGATCCTGACCCAGAGCCGCGATTGGTGATCGTTGTGTTCTTGTCTAGGCCAGAGGCCTGGAGTTATCGCGCGCACCTTGCTGGATGGCGGTCCGGGTTGCGGCGTCCGCCCTGGCTGCTCGCGAAGATCGAAAACTGTTTGTCGCGAGCTGCCGGGCGCCCCGGGCGGCGCGGCCTGCGGCCCATCGCGCGCCGGAATAGCGCACGGCATTCCTGCCGAACGTCCCATATGAGTAGCGAGCGCCCATGGTGCTAAGATACCCGCCGCCATTCAAGATCGAAGCAATCGAAGGTATTTGCATGAGAACGTAGATGCCGATGATCGTCACCAGGACCAGAGGCAGCACCAGCGACATTTTGCTGTCCATGGTCGCCCCGCCGGACGTGGCGGTGTTCAGCGCCGCATTGACGAGCGAGAAGTAGAAACCGAGAAAGCCGTAGATCAGGATTTGCTGGATCATCAGGAAGGTGGTCAGCGAAAGAAAGCCTTCGCTCATGCGCGAGGACCATCGGTAAAGCCAAAGGATGATCCATATCGGCGCCAAGGCCAGCGTGATGAACAACATCACTTTGGCGGCGATGATCGCGGCAATGGCAAGCGCTGCGAAGATGATGGCCGACAGCAGAACGAGCAGCGACAAGAGCGCACCAAAAATGTCATAGAAGGATCCGCTGTAGACCTGATTGGCGACGTCCTGGGCCCCTTGGTAGAGGTTGTCGATAAGCGCTGGAATTGCCGCCTGGTCGCTAAGCTGATTGCCGGTGGCCCGCGACACGGCGCCGACGATCACCTTACCGACCTCGTCTGGAATGCTTTGCACGAGCTGATAGATCGTCGGGGAAAACGTACCCCATCCGGTCAGCAGCAGATAGATGATGACGGCGCGGCCGAGCCGATAGGCCGCTTCGATTGGCGAAATTGACTCTAGCCCGCTCAGGATCGAATAACCCCACCACACGATATAGAGGGTCAGCATCAAGGTGAAGACGTTGCCCATCGCATTGCCCAACTGCATATAGACGGTGCGAACGAAGTCCTCGCCGATGTTGTCAATGCCACCGAGGATGCTTTCGGCAAGACCGTTCATGGATCCTCGTCAATGATGCTGGCGAACGGCGTTGAATTGACCGGCTTCAGCGCACCGCATTCGTCGGCGTCGGCATACGCCAAAGGCCCGCACGGCGCTTTCCGTTCGCGATTTGCGCATCCGAAAAGCACTGCGCCGAGCCCAATCACAACGCACATGAGCAGGACTCGCCGCGACAAGCGCTCAGCCTCCGCTCTTGCCGAATTCCGCGAACGGATTGACGGTGCGCGGTGTCATCATCTTCTGCACCTGGCTCTGGCGTAGAAGATCTCCCTTCAGCTTCTCATTCAGGGCCGCGACCGCACCGTTCTGGACGCCGATCAGTTCGTTGACGGCGCGCGCGTTTTCCAGCTGCATTCGTGTGTTCTGGTCCACCGAACCCTTGACGTCCTGCGACTGCCCGATCTGCCCGCTCGCTGACTGCAGAGACTGTTGGCGCTGGGTAACGCCCTGCGAAGCCTGGGAGGTCAATGCGCTTAGCAGCGAGGCCACATTGACGCTGCCGCCGTAGGCCGTGTTGACGGCGCTGGTCTCCTTGCCGGCAATCTGCTGGAGCTGCTTCACCAGCTGGAGCCCATTGATGACGGCGGCGGCGATTTTCTGGATTTCGGGCGACAGGCCACCAAACGAAAGAGCCCCGCCGTTCAGGATCGATCCGAACGACGGCGCCTGGGCAATCGACATGTTGCCGCCGAGGCCCATCTGTCCGATACCGAGGGAACCGTCACGACTGCCGCTGAGAGCCTGCAGGATCTCCTCGCTCTTTTTCAGGATATCCTTGTTCGAATCCATGATGGAGTTGGTATTGTCCGCATTCTTGCGGGCGACATCGAGATTGGCGCCATCGATGACGGCAATCTGTGCGTGGGCCGTGCTTGCCCAAAGCGTCAGACTGGCGGCAATTGCGAATTTCTTCATGTCAGCCTCCTATTGCTGTAGCGAATCGAGCACGCTGGCAGCACCAGCAGGATCACTGGTGATGATCATCGAGCGGCTGTCGGCTGAGCTTGCCCTCCGGTTCTCAAGTGCACATGGTAACCACCGGCCGCGATCGATCTTCGACTGTTCCAGTTCGGCGGGATCACAAGAGAACGGGTTTGGAGAGCCGCTCTTTGGCTGTTGCACCAGTTTGGCCGACTGCGATGCCTGAACGTTCTGCAACGATAGAAGTTGGCCCAGCAACGCCGTAAAATCCCCCGCCTGGGCGAGGTACTGGTTGGTGACATCGGCGTTGATCCCACGAGCCGATGAGTTCTGCTCCCATGCGTCCTTGTATTCGGTCACCTGGCCAACGTTGCCCGCCAGCGCGTCGATCGCCGCGGCGTTGGCGCCCATCTGCGATGAGCTTGCATCAAGGCCGCCAGCCGCCTTCCTCACCGTGCCCATGGCCGCGTCCTGAGCCGTGCCGCCTGCGCCGTCGGCCGGTACGATCGAGAATGGTGGCGGCGCGGCGACCGGAGCCTTGCCGCTCCCTACATATTCGTTGAAGTAGCTGTTCCAGCGGCCGACACCGCCGGCCCATTGGTTTTGCTCGCCTGCGTTCGATCCGTTGTAGAAGGAGGCGAGACAGCTGTAATTCGTCGCCCCGCATTGCTTCACACCCATTCCGAGATATTTGACGCCGCCTTCGACATTCTGCTCGTTCACGTCGCGGTCCAGTCCCATGGACTTGCCTGTGCCCTTGGTCAGCTGCATGACGCCTTTGACGCCGGTGTGGCTCCCGGCGCATGTGTCGAAGCGCGATTCCTGATAGGCGACGGACAGTGCCAGGCCTTCAGGCACGCCGTATTTTTGCGCATAATAGCGGATCATCTTCACGTTGCCCGCGTCGCGCTGCAACGCTTCGGCAGGCGACCGGCGAAACATCTGTGAGCGGTATTTGTTCGAATAGGTGCAGACGACGCTTTTCTTCTTGTCGGTTTCGTCCTTCTTGGCCTCATCCGACTTCGTGCTGTGCTGCTCGTCCTCTTGCCGCTTGTCGAGGTTCGGCCCATCGATCACCGCGATCTGAGCGATAGCCACGCTCATGCCATCCGCCGTAGCGAGAGCCACGGCCAGACAAGCGCTGCTAAGCCGCTTCGTCATGCTCGTTCTCCCATCCGCAGAAGTATGGCAGCCACATCTCCGGCTCGTCGCCGAAGGTCTCCCGGAGCCGTGCGCATTCCTTGCTGTTGGCTTCGTTCGAGGACAAGACTTTGATGAGATCGGGCATCGCCGACAAATCGAGCTTGGCTACGATCGAGTCGCTGTCGTGCTTGACCAGGAAGGTGCGTGTTTCCTTGGCGGTGCGGCGCACGAACTCGAATTCCTTCGCTGTCAGCGAGAAGCGCTCCATGTAGGACTCCTTGCTCGCCTTCGGGTTGGGGAAGAAAATATTGGTCTTCGTTTGCTCGATCAGCGACGGCGAAATGGAGGAATTGACGACGTCTTCCGCTGTCTGCGTGCCAAAGCCGACGACGCCGTTGCGGCGACGAATGGTCTTCAGCGTCTCGTTGATGAAAGCGGCGAAAACCTCGTCGTCCAACAGCTTCCAGCCTTCATCGAGGAAGAGCATGATCGGCGAGCCGTCGATGACGTCCTCAAGACGGTGGAAGATGTAGAGCAACGCCGCCGAACGCAGCTTTCGGTCACTCAGGATCCTGGTCATGTCGAACCCGACCACCGGCTTCGAGAAATCGACCAGATCGACGGGATTGTTGAAAAGCCAGCCCTTGTCCTTGGGGTCGAGCCAGGGCTGTATTCGCGCGGCCAGATCATTCATGCCAGGCATGAGCGAGCCCCGCAGCACTTCCGGCAGCAGGTCGAAGGTCCGTTTTTCGCGTGGGATCTTGTAGATCATATCGACGGCGGCGTTGATGACGCGCATCTCCGCCACATCAAGCGCGCCGCCTTCCGGCGTCAGAATGTAGAGGAGCAAATCTTCCAGGAAAGAACGGTTTTCTGCCGTGTCCTCGAGCTGCAATGGCGCGAACCCGGTCGGCTGAGAAGGTTCCATCACCTCGTAACGACCGCCGAGCGCCCGAACGAAAATCTCAGCGCCGCGCATATAGTCGAAATAGACACATCGCGGCCGCGGCATGATGCGCATGGCCTGCGCCATCAGGAACGACAGCACGACGGTCTTGCCCGAGCCGGTCGGGCCGAACACCGTGAAGTGGCCGACATCGTGAACGTGGAAATTGAAATAGTAGGCCGTCTGGCTGGTCGTTTCGAGCAAAGCGATAGGGCGTTTCCAATGCAGCCGCTCACGTTGGCCGGACGGGAAATTGTGTCCTGAGAAAAGGCCGGCGAAGTTAAGTGACGAGATCAACGCACGTCGCGCGATGTAGCTGAAATTTCCCGGCAATTGCGCCCAGAAAGCCAGTTCCGTGTTCAGCGTCTCGCGAACCGGCACGATCGACATGCGCGAAAGCTCTGCCGAGATGTCGGAAAGCGCACGGTTGAGCCCGGTCATGTCCGGTGCCAAGGCCATGACGCTCATGTGATGTTGTCCGAAGACGACCTCACCGCCGGCCAGCTTGTCGGCGCCGTCGTGGACGGACTCCTCGACCGTCGTGCCCGCCTCGTCGGAACCCTCAACCTGGTTCGCGATGGTGTTGATCCGGCGCATCGCGGTTACACGGTCTTCGATCGCGAAACTCTGCGTCAGGACAAACTCATGTGGCAGGCGCAAGAGACCGTCCAATGAGCCCGGAGCGGTGAACGGTGGGTATTCCTTGATCGACACCATGGCGCCGAGTTTGGCGGCGTCCGGCCCCCGAAGTTCCAGCGCGGATTTGCCGAAAAATAGCTGTCGTGTCGCCAGTACATCACCAAGGCTCATGCGCGGCAAAGGCATTTCCACGTCGAGGCCGCCGGCCAGGATCTTCGCCAGAAATTCCGCCGGCTCGGAAAAGAAGCTGTCGCGGCGCTTCACGACGCCGAGAAGACGCGCCCCATAAGCCGTAAAATCCTTGACGACGCCGTCGAGAACATCACGCAATTCGGCCATCGCCTCTTCACGGGTTTCTTCGCCCGCGGTACTGATGCGGAACGCATTGAGCGCCTTGTCCACCCAGCCGACGCGGCCGACCATCGGTCGGCGTATGACCGTCAGATACGCTTCGTTGACGAAAAGGTTTTTCGCCCCAAGCTCATCCATGTAGCGGGCGTCGAGCTCGGCCACGAAAGGATTGTCAAAGTCGCCTTCGATCTCCGGCGTCACGTGGCGGCGGATGATCGTCGTGTAGACGGCAAAGCGAGAGGTCGAGAGATTGCGGAACGTCGTGTTGCGGTTGAACATTCGGCTGTTCAACTCGGCCTGGTCCATCGTCTGGAACGGCAGGCCACTGAGCTGGATGACGCCGACCAGAAAGCCGCTCTTCGTCACGATCAGATTGTCATCGGCATGGCGAAGGTAGGGGATGTGCATCGCCGCGGGCTTTTCGCGCCGGCGCTCACGGCCAAATTTCAGGTCGGCATCGAGGCTCATGGCGAATAGCTCCTCGCCCCCCAGAAAGTAAGGTTAGCCACCGCTCCGCGTTTGGAGACGCGCCGCTCGAAAATATGAAACATGTAGGGGTCGCGCTGGCACAGATATGCGCTGACCATATGCACCACGCCGAACACGCCAAGACCGAGCATGAAGCTGCTCGTGGCGATAAAACCGATCACCGCCAGGATGCCGTTCAAGGCAAAAACTTCATATCGCACCCCCCATTTCATAGGGGGGCGTGTCAGTGGCAGGCTGACAGGCTCGACATAGACCTCCTCGTCGTCCATGTCTCAGCTGCCTCCGGCGGTCGCGCGAACCGCATCCACAAGCTGGGCGGCGCCGAAGATCAGAGCGATGCCAATGATGATCGAGAATGCCATCATCCATGCCAGCCGGCCTGTCATGGCAAGGAAGCCGAGAAAACAGACCGCGATGATGGCGAACGAACGCGCTATGTTGCCCTGCAGAACTCCGACGAACCACTCCAGCACATTTTCGACTGGCGCTGCCGACTGGGCATACGCAGTGGCTGGCGCGAGCGCTATTCCGACCGCTGAGGCCAAGGCCAGTTTCAGGGCAAATATGCCGGCTTTCCTGTATTGCACCCTTGGCTCCTTTCAGTTGCCGAAATCCATGACATGACCATCCTGCCAAGCGTCCTCGCTTGCTGGCGGCGCCGCCGCGAGCGTCTCGGATTTGCTCAGCGCGGACTTCTTGACCACACCGCCGAACTTCCAGCGATTCAGTATTTTCACGATGTATTCCGCCGTCTCCGGACTCACCGGAATGCCCTGCGCCTTGTAGACGCTCTTGGGCCCGGCGTTGTAGGCCGCAAGCATCAGCAACGGATCCCCGAATTCGTCATACAGTGACTTCAGATAACGAAGGCCAGCCCGGACATTTGCCTGTGTATCGCAACGGTCGCTCACCCCTAGATCGGCCGCCGTACCCGGCATCAGCTGCATGATTCCCAGGGCTCCGGCCTTTGAGGGACCCTGACTGCCGCCGAGATCGCTTTCGGCCCATGCAATTGTCTCGGCCAGATCGGCGTCGAACCCTTCCTCTTGCGCGATTGAACGCACAAGTTGGGAGACCTCAGCACGATTTGCGTTCTTACACGCTCCGGGCCTTTGCGCCCCGACCGCGGCAAGGGCTTGCGCCGGCGTTGCAAAGGCGATTGCCACGCGGTCTGATGCCAGGTCCCGGCCGTGCGCTTGCAACGGCCACGTGGCGCAAAAGAGGGTGAGCAGAAGAGCGAATCGAGTGTTCATACTGTCGCCAAGATTTAACACTTTACTATGGCTACACGCGGCCCTAGTAAAGTGTCAACACGATATCGATCACAAGGACGAATTTCGATGAAACAGACGGCCCTTTGCACGGTCTTGCTGCTCCAGGGCACCGTGGCTTATGCTGCCGGCGCCGACGCCCCGAGCGCCTTCGCGCAACCCTCGGAGCACTACCTGCTCCAGTTTGCGAAGCCGGGCGAAAAGGTGTTCGTCTATGAACGCTACGATGGGAAAGGCGCGCTGTTTCAGCGCGATGCGGCCGCTCTCATCGGGCGGGTTAAGGTGCCGTCGGCGACCGAGCGCGTCGTCAACGGCGTGACGTATCGACTGCGCGGCCTTACCGGCTGCCCAAAACCGAAGATTGCGTACAAGACGCAGCTGTGGGACTGCACGAAAGCCGCGCAGGACTATGAAGAGGCAATCTACAACGATCGTGCAGCTGTCGTGCTTTGCAAAACACTTGTGCTGCAAAGCAAGAAGGGCGAGCCCGACGCTGTGTCGTGTTTCTCTCTCGTGGGTGCGGGAAATACAAACGACCCGTACAACGTCGCCTACGACGACGACGAAATGGTTTTTTTCCACATGGCGGCGATCGGACGCAACAAGGACGGCAAGTCGCTGCGCCCCGATCTGGAGCATTCCGCCGACCTCGGTGGACAGTTCCAGGAATGAAAAAGGCGAGCTTCGCAGTGCTGGCGGCATTTGGTTTGTGTGCATCGGCACAGGCCCAGGATGCGTCGGAGTCTGCCGTGCCAACGCCCCTCGCAGTATCGAAATCGGCTCAACTGCTGACCGGAGATACCTGGCGTGACGGAGATCACCTTTTCCGCCTCTATGGCGTCCAGTCATGTCTTCGAGGCACATCAGCCGAAGAGCCAAATGGGAACAAAATCGATTGCGGGAACACCTCGCTGGCGCATCTGGCAGCGCTGTTTGATAGCGCGGCGGTTACGTGCCAGCCAATCGGCTACGCCCTGGACAAAGCGGTTTTTGTCGTGTGCGGTGCGCAGCTCAATGGCGCAACAATTGACGTTGGCACCGCGCTCATAGCGACCGGATACGCGTTTGCCGCAACGACAGCGAAGGGCAAAGCCGTCAATGAGAACTACCTCGTCGCGGAAATCAACGCTAAGATGAAACGTGCGGGTTTGTGGGGCACGACGTTTCAGCATCCTGTGCAGTTGCTGCTAAACAAGCGGTCGGAGAGACAACAATGAAGCACGACGATGATGCGCACAAATATTACTATCCCGTGGAAGGACGCACCGACGGCGCCATTGGCGATGCTATCGCTCTCATCGCGATCATCTTGGTGCCGGCGGGAATCTATGCGGCCTGGAATACCGTGGCCTCATGGATTTCAGCGCTCTTCTCCTAGGACTGCAGTTTCGCGAAAGTACCGAGCAACGCGCGAAAATCGTCGACATCAACCTCGCACCAGTCGTTCCCCAACAACCGCCGGAAATAAGCTGCCTTCATTTTCATCTCAACGACATCAGCCACCGGCGCAGCGGCCGCGCGCCGACGCGCGATAGCCTCTTCCGCCATCACCGAATCCAATCGCCGGCCGATCAGGGTCGCGTCCGGCCCTTCGGCTCTCATCCATCGCCTGCCGAGACGTTCAACCATGGCAACTGCATGACGATGCGCCGCGAGCAGATTCGCGACCCCATCGGCCTCTTCCATCACTCCGTTATTACAGACCACTTGAATGGGCATCGACCGGCTCCATGCGCATGACAATTCGTAAATGATACCTGGGGAGGCGAGAAAAATAGGAATGGGTTCATCCCTCCGCTTCTCAGGCTCCCGAAGCCCTGGCTTCCCCTAATGTTCGTTCATGAGGTCACACTACCCTGCCACCAGACAAACGTTTCGGTTGGCCGGCGGTTTGCGAAACATCTCCCACGCAACTAACGTGTTCAGCCTCTCCAGCGGGTCACCCGTCATTCGATCTCTCCCGTGCCGGCCAAGATCGAGTTGATAAAAACGTTGATTGAGGACGAAGGCACGATAGGATACGAAGCCTAGCGAAACGGAACGAAACTAGAGCCTATAAGTTGTTGTTTAAGAACGGAAAGTTATTTCTCCCCCCGCCGAGAGACGGGAGTGATTTCAAAGAATTATTCAAACGACTGGCGGCGGCGGGTGCGGGTCGACTGTTGGACAAAGACGGGTTTCCTGCTGGCCCATGGACGCCCGAACTCCTTGCAGAGGCGATTTCATTGATTGATTCCAACCGGGTTGGGGTCGATCTGCGAACGGTGCAGCTTTGGTTTCAAGAGAACGAGAAGGGAATTAGCACTGCCAACATTCGTTGGCTGGCGAGGATTTTTGGATGCGATGATGCGGTCGCAACTAGCGAATGGCAGATGGAGCTAGGTGAGGCGCAATCGCGGTTATCGGCCAAGAGACGAGAATGGAAGAGAGCCGGAAGCAGCGTTGCGCAGGAGATTCCAGATACGGCAGTGACTGCGACCATCGATGACGCGACAGACTCCCCGGTAGAGCTGATACTGGATACTGACCCCAAGGGGCCGAGCCGGCGCTTTAGTTTGGCAAGGGAATCGGAGGCGTTTTTTAGTCGCGGATCTCCCCTGAATCTACCGGCGACGGTGTTTGCGGGCGTCACCGCTCTTGGTTTTTTGTCGTATCTTACGGGGATTCACAGCGTGACGTATGGCCGGGCGGATGGCGTCGTCAAGCAGGTTGGGTTTCTTTGGACAGCGAATTGGACATTCGTCTTCATGGTATTTTTGCCACTGTTTTTTGCCTTCGTGACCGAGCTGGTGACCTTTTGGAAAGATGAAGGCCGCCCAAAGCTTGTGGTGCAGGGCGACAAGATGGAAAGCGACGATGCCTGGGCACGCATCGTACAAGCTTCTTCGTATTCATATTGGGCGGTTTTTTTGATTTGTGTGGTGTTCGCCGGTCTTCTTCAGTGGATCGGCGTGTCTTTAATCCCGTTGCTCAAAGGGGGTGGCAACTATGCGACGGATTGGGGCTCGTTAGCGATTGTGCGCCCTGAGGTTATATCGGTGCCGGAAGCGGTCGTGTTCACGGGGCTCGCTTACCTGTATATGTGCCTCTGTTTTTATCTGTTCTTCGTAGGCCTGATTTTGCTTTATACGGTGATCCATGATCTTTGGAGTATTGGAGAAGCAGCGAGTAATCGGCCGGAGGTGGACTATCAACACGAGCTACATGAAGCCAGCATCAGGGTTATGCGTGCGATTTTTCGGTGTACTGTTTTGGGACTTTTGATCGCCATAGTCATGAAGCTCCAGAGTGCTTACCTGACATCGCGTGGAGAGAATATTGTGTCTTGGTTGATCGGCGATATGTCTTCCGCCTTTTATGGGCGCAATGATGTGAGCGCCGGGATCATCTACCGTAGGCCGACTCATTACAGTAGCCTTCTTATCGCTATTTCGACCTGTGTGGTATTTGTGTACGGCTCCATCCGTTTAGGTGTCGAACGTCGGTTTTGTATGTCTTTGTGGAGGATCTCAGCGATCGTAGCGTTACTCGTGGCTGGCTACTTGCTGATCGATGCATTTGCTGGCTTTTCGATCCTTCTGGGCGTTGGAGTGCTGTTCGCGATATACGGCCTGTTTGATCCAGGGTTGGGGCGAGGGCAAGCGAGTAAGTTAGGAAACAATCAGAGTGTATCATAGTTGGCTTGATCGTTGGGATGAGCGGCGGGCGCGACGCGGTGAGGAAGGTAAGAAACCATCGGATTTCGCCCTTGACGCGGAACTCGCCTTTCCAGGTGCGAAGAAGATAACAAGTATCGAGGAATTCTGTGCCCTTGCGGACCAGGCCGTGGCCGATCCAGCCTTTTTCGATGACCCGAATCTGAGTGATCAGGGGTTTGAAAGGCTAGATGGGTGGCTCAAATTTCCATCGGACATTTCTACTGATATCGAACAGAACAATGTCGTCTCGGCGAAAATCACAGAAAGCGGGTCGTTCGATCAGGCGATGGTGATTTTTCACCATTGGAATGCAAGCTCCCGGAATCGTCAGATTGCCAACTTCTTCTCCCAGCGTGGCACCACGGTTGTCGAGATTGCTATGCCTTATCACTTCGAACGCAGCCGTCCCGGCTCCGTGCACGCCGACTATATGCTTAGCCCTAGTCTCGGTCGAACGATCCAAGCTGTAAGGCAAGCAGTGTTGGATGGGCGAAAACTCATACGTTGGTTGAAGATCGAAGGCTATCGAGAGATTTCGGTTCTCGGTATGAGCTTAGGCTCCTGGGTTGCGGGGGTGGTCGCGGCGCACGATCCGGCTGTATCAAAAGCCTCGTTGTTTCTGTCGGCCGGGAGTCTGGCGGATATGGTTTGGACGGGTCGCGCGACACGATTGATACGTGATAGCCTTGAGCCTGAGATTGAGCTGACCGATCTCAGAAGGGCCTGGGGTCCACTTAACTTGGAGAATTATGCACATAGTTTGGCGCGGCCTGATCTCGATCTTCATGTTGTGTTGGCTAAGAGAGACAAAGTGGTTTTGCCAGAGCTATCGGAGAGGTTCATGCAGAGGCTGAACGACGCCGGAGCTAGGCCAAATATTTTGAAATTAAACTGTGGTCACTATTCGCTCGCCATGCCGCCTTACATTTTGTTGGCCGGTTTGAGCTTGAAACGGTTTCTGTCGCGTGCTGACAAGTCGGCCCGGCGAGCATGAGTTTGGCTTTGGCCGGTCAGTTCATCAGCAAATTCTCTGGCAGGCATCACGACACAAAAGTGATGAATGTGGGGTCGCCACCTACCGGGACCGACCCCTGGAAGTGGGCCGACAAAGGCGCGGGCAGGACACCGGCAGTCGAAAAGGCCACGACACCCTTCTTCTCTACGCGCGCCGGCAGGTTTGACGGCTTGTTCTCATATGGGTTCGACCGTCAAGGGAAAGCTCTTCATCAGTAGCATTCCCCGGCGCCGGCACAGTCATCCATGTCAAAGTCCCGTTATCATCCCCGCCGCTAACAGCCGACGATGACGCCAGCGGCCCGACAGCCGCGGCGGGGGGCGCTAGTCGGCCGCAGGGCCTGACCGGCAGGGGCATAGGAGCGGCGCCGGCCGGGGCGAATTATAGGCCCTCTAGGAACACTCGTGGGGCGGCTAGGTGTCGGCTCTGCCAGGCGGGACCTTTTCGGAAAAGAGGAAGGTCGTTGGATCAAGTTTCAACGCCTTGGCGATCGCGGCAATCGTGTCCACGCTGACGTTGCCGCTCGCCCGTTCCAGTTTCGTGAAAGTCGCCTCCGCCACACCGATGAGTTCGGCCATCTCATAGCGGTGCAAAGTACGTCTTTGCCGCTCAAAATCGATGATGTGCGCCAGCCGCTTGCGGATCGCATTGTCGTCCAACCGATGCGCCCATTCCGGAACTTTCTTACCGCCGGCGAGCATTCCTGCAAAAGACAATTGCAAGCCGTTTGCCATGACCTGCAGCGTCGTCAATGTGACATTATTTTTCTGACGCACAGTCTGAATGTAGGTTCGATAGGCCAGTTTTTCGCCCTCGGCGGTCCGAAACAGTTCGGCCATGTGCATATGGGATAGGCCGCGTCTGGCTCTCTCCCGCTCAAGCGTCAGGGCAATGTTGGCGCGCAACGGGTTGTTGACCACGCCTCCGTCGTCTCGTTTCATAAATCGATGTAGTCGCACAAACCTGCCTTTTCGACCTGTCCTTTTTCGCGCGGATCATCCATAGTAAACTGTCAAATCTGCAGCGAGGAAAAGGCTATGACCATACTCAAATTTCTACTGGGGGGTGCCGCCGCCATCGCGGGCGCCGCAGCTCTTCCATCCCAATCAAAAGCGTCGGAATGGGGCTGTCAGGTCCTCCTATGTCTTTCCGGCGACTGGCAAGGCACCCCCTCGTGCCACCCGCCAATTTACAAGTTGATTGCGGCGATGGAAGCCCCGGGTTTCAATTGGCCGACCTGTCCGCAAGCCAACTCGAGCGCGGCGAGATTTGAGAAGTATGAGGATTGTCCGTCTGGCTGGCAAGCAGTTGACAGCTCCGAATCCGATCGGCCGGGCTTAGGTCAAGAACGGAACATCTGCCGCCTCGCGGCTGATAGGCTCTCCTTGCCCGTCGTTTTCAAAAACAACGCCCTCGGCGGGCATCATGGAGACGGATCACGTCAGGTCCAAATCGAAATCGACGGCAAGGCGGTTGCGGCAACAATCCAGACCGCGGGGAACGATCGAGGGCATTCCATTGGTAATGGCCCGACCTACTACACCATCCCTCGACCGATGCGCGGAAAGCCCTGGTTCATCGAGTATGATGACGCGAACGGCGTGCGCCAGAAAAGCTGGTTCAATCTCAACATGCCATAAGCCAGGCCATCACGTAGGACGAGGACTATGAGGGCCACAATTCAGGGAGGTTTGTAGTGTTCAAGGCGCTTCTGCTATCCACAATGATTATGAACACAGGCGCCGTGTTGACGGCGGCTGGTCAGAGCGACAAGCCGCGATCAAGTGTGGACAATCCTATGTGGCCCGCTTCACTGAAATGGGACTGCAAGACCGCTGCCAAAATCGTGTGTGAGCGTGATGGCAGTTGCTCAGTGGCTGAGGACCACACCGGATTTGTGCTGAACTACGGCAGCAACGAAGCTGAGTTCCCGGCCAGCAATGTCAGGATCAAACGCCACTATCAACAGACTGTGCAGGCAAGCCCTTTGCAGCAGGAAGTTAAAGTCGAACTGGCCGACAACCGCGTTCTATGGCTGACGGCCGTGGATGCCAGCCGCACGTATTCGGAAGCGTGGGTCGGTGCACTGAGCGAGTTGAAGGGTGGCGCGGTACTGATGGAATCCGAGGGAGTCTATTGCATGCCGCACAAGTGAGTGCGCCGAGAGGGCAGGCGAGCAAAGGGAAATATGGTCTGACCGGGGGCGCCGACCCCGACGTTTCAGAAAAGTTCAGGGGCTTTGCCATCCAATTTCATCGGACGATGAGGTGGCCTTAAGTAGCATCGATCTGTTGAGCCGGGATGTCGAGTAAGCGTTACTGTACAACACTGACGGGTTGCCTCGCAACGACCGTCGATAAGACTTTCGTAAAGCGACCTATATACATTGCATGAGCGAGAACTATTTACTTTTACTGATGAAAGGCGCATAATCTATCTTATGGAACTAAGGCATATTATTGTGAATCTCAATGAGCTTCTGACCGAGTTTGATGACCTGGAGCAGTTTGAAAAGACGGTGTTCACATCAGGCGGCAGAGCTTCTGTCAGTATCGCCGGCGTCTACGCAAAAGTGGAAGGTCGATTCCGACGTCGGGCGTCCAGACGGCGTGTGACCAGTACGCATGCTGTGGAACGTTCTAAATACCGATTGCGCAGCCGTCCTTGCGTAGGTCTGAACCGTAGCCACGGACTTCCGCCGTCCCACTGACCTCTCGCTCGACTCACCATCCTCGATCCGGGATTTCGTCATCGTCGAGCGTAACAAGATGGTCGTGGCCTTATGCCGCCGACGGGGCATACGCTCTCGGCGAGAAATTCGATCACGACCCCGGCTGCGTATACACCAGCGGGCGCTCGCCGCTCTGGTAGTCCTTTACCGGCAGGGCCGGTTGCGGCCGTGCGTAGAACATCGGCTCGCGGGTATCGAGACCGGCATCGGCCGTCTGCATCTTCATCTCTACCCCAGTGCCGTCGGCTTCCGCCTTGCCCATCGCATCTTGAAGTTGTTGCGCGGCTTGTTGGCTCCATGGCAGCACATAGAAGCGCGGCTCAATCGTGCCGGGTGTGGTGAGCCATACGTAGATGGCTTCGTTCTCAACCGGGACGGCACCCACCACCTGGGCTTTTGCCGTGTCACGCCACTCGAGCGTGAGCGGCTTGGGACGGCCAAGAAGCTCGCTGGCGCCGACATAGACGACGGTGATCAGCGCCAGGAAGATGCCGACCGAGAGGGTGCGGCGGGCAATGCCTGCATGCGGCAGGATGACGAAGATAAATGCGCCAAGCAGCAGGGCGAATATGATGGGAGCGATCATCATTGGGTGGCCGCCACGCGCAGGGGTTTGAAGATGCTGTTGATGCTGCCTGGCACCAGTTGGCCAGTCGAATCGAGCCGGAATCTCAAGGCGGTAAGCTCCTGGTTGGGCTTGCGCAGCTGGACCGTCGTCGTGGCCACTGGCGCTGACGGCTTGGAATCGCGCTTTGCATTGACGATTATCTTCACCGGGACGGGGTATTTGACGTTCACGCCGCGATACATGTGAACATTGACGACGTATTCGCCCGCGGGAGCTCCCCTGGAATAGGCGACTTCATGGTTGGAGTCGGTCATGTCCTGCGCCATGCCCAGGTCGTCGCGAAGCAGATCGAATACCCTGCCGCTCTTGTTGGAGTAGCCAACCGGGCCATCGCCGGGCGCCTGGACCCACAGATCGACATCGGCGTCGAGCTTGTCGGGCCATTGCGTCTCGACGGTGACGTTTCCCGGCGCCGTGACCCCATCGGTCTCGCTCGCCTTGGCAGGGGGGTTCATCACCGTCATCATGAGCGTGGTCATGAGGACGAAGCCGCCGAGCATCAGGAGAGCGGTGTCGAGCCAGACAGTGAGAGTTTCCTCATCCATCGAAGTTTCCCAGCAGGCGAAGATTGATCTTGAGCCACAGGTTCGTGGCTATGCCGAGCAGCGTCGCATAGAGCGCGACATACATGCCGTCGATGACGGACGCGATCATCGGCCGGATTGCACTGGGGTCGGCCGAGCCGCCGGCGCGCGCCGCGGAGAAGGCGACGATGAGGCCAACCACGGTTCCGAGCAGCCCGATGCGCACCACATGGGTCGCCAGCCAATCGACATCGCGCCAGCGCCGAAAGAAGACGCACAGAATGCCCAAGGCGCCGATGGCTGCGATCAACCAGCAAAGATACGCGTTGTTGCCGGCGAAGGGTTTTCCGGCAATGCCGACGGCCCAAAGCCCGACGATTCCGGCGGCGCCGATCGCCTGAAGAACGATGAACGGCGACAGAAACGCCTTTGGAGCGCCGTGGTCGGAATGCGTGTCCGACAGCCTGCGGGCAACGGCGTGCGATCCCAAATCGGCTGCCTCCTCTGGCCAGAGCTTCTGAGCGACTGGACTGGGCCACGGCTTTTGCCGCGGTGCGTTTTCGCGGGAATAGATATCAACCATATTGCCGTTCCTTCTCTAGCAATTCATGCGCTCCATGCGATCAGGCGCCGCGCTCGCCCTTGACACCGACACGCTTCAATTCTTCCCAGCCTTCGCCGACCGCGACGAGGCAGCTCGAGCCGTTCGGCTGGCTGACCAGGATCGTCCAGGTCTCGCCGTCGTCGCTGGTCAGCACTTCGATGACCGAGCCGTTCTTGGCCAGACCGGCGGCAACCGGCGCCTCTTTGAATCGTTTGGAAAGTTGCTTCAGGAGTTCCGGCCGCGAGCCGCACGGGGGCGAACCGCTCGCCGTGGCCGCTGGCGATGCCGCCGCCACCGGCATGGCGGAGATGGCGACCAGCGAGACTGCCGCGCCCATCGCCTTGATGAGCGTCAACTCAAAGAGTGACTTAACCTGTTTGTGAACTTGGTTAGACATTGGGACCTCCGAATTTGGACGAAGGCTGACCTCTCAGCCAGCCCGCGGTCGATTCTTCGTGCCAAGGGTGTATCTCTTCGCACCTGCTATTAGCCTTGCAGAGTACTGCAGGAGTCGGGATGCCTTCCATTCTACCAGGGTTTACTCGGCTAACTGATTAGTCTTGGAAGCTCAACCTTAGTATGAGCGAGATGGCCTGCTGCCGGTTTTTCGGACATGAGGTTATGCTAACATAGCTCGTTCCTCAAACTCGACGGGGCTCAGACAGCCCAGTGTCGAGTGCCTTCGCCGAGGGTTGTAGAAGCGCTCGATGTAATCGAACACATCCGCCCTGGCGTCATCCCTCGTCCTGTACACCTTGCCGGCCGTCCGCGCGGTTTTCAGCGACGAGAAGAAGCTCTCCATCGCCGCATTGTCCCAGACGTTTCCCGACTGGGAGTCAAACGGCCGTCGCAACACCAAAGCGAAGGAGGTTGCGATGGGCATTCGAAAGCGCCGTTCACACCGTTCTGGACGAGCGCCGTTGCCGTCACCGGGACGGCCACCCGTAGCGGGGCGTTCTGAACTCCCGCGATTCTGGTTGGGGATTGCGCAGGGGTTGACCGGCGAGGATGCTGCGCTGGCGGCTGGTTTGTCGCAGCCTGTTATCTGGCAGCCTCCTCGGAAAGCCCATTCGGTTGCGTTGCGCCGCCGTAGCGAGTAAAGCCGCGCAAATCGCTCCAAATTGCATCTAGGTGCGTCGCGATCCCGGCGCCATTCCAGGCTCGTTCGCAAATTCCTCTCGCGCTGCGATCGAGACGCGCGGAGTGTGCCTGGTGCCGAGCGGCCAGCCTTCACGTCCTGCTCGCGGCATCTCGTCGCCGACACAGGTAGCGGCGCCGGGAGCACGAAAGTTATCGTCTCTCATATTTCGAGAGACAATGTCTCACAAACACATAATTATGTTGCAAGTCGATAGGCACTATCTCGCCTGGCAGCGGAGAGCATGGAGCCGCCGAGGAGACCGATGAATGCCTGGAAACCACACTCGAGACCGCAGTCGACCTTTTCGGTTCAGCCGAGCACGGGGGCTTGGGATCGCCGCCGTCTGCGCTGTCTCGGCGATCGCCGCCGCGCTCGGTTCGATCCCGACAGCCTTCGCGCTGGCCCCGGCCTCCGTGTAGCTCACCGCGAGCGCAGTAGGCGATGAACGATCGACTTTCAGCACTCAGACTGTTTGTCCGCGCCGCGCGCGTCGGCAACTTCTCCAGTGCTGGGCGCGAACTCGGCCTGTCGCAGCCGTCTGCATCCCGGCTGATTGCCGCGCTCGAGGAGGAGGTCGGCGCGACGCTCTTCAGCCGCACCACGCGAGCGGTGACGCTGACGGAGGCCGGCGCGACGTACCTGACGCGCGTTGAGGCGATCCTGGCGGCGCTCGACGAGGCCGACCACGAGGTGCGTGGGACGGGAGAGTTGCGCGGCTCGCTGCGCGTCGGCACGCCGTTAAGTTTCGGGCTCAGGGAAATCATCCCGCGGCTTCCGGCGTTTATGAAGCAGCACCCCGCGCTGAAGATCGAGCTCCGGGTGACTGACCGCTACCCAGACCTCGTGACTGAGGGCATCGACGTGTCGTTCCAGTTCGGCGCCCTCCCCGACTCGAGCGCGACGGCGCGCAAACTCATCCACCAGCCGAGGATACTCACGGCCTCCCCCGACTACCTACGGGAGCGCGGCACGCCCACGATGCCGTCGGACCTCGCGCACCACTCGGTGATCATCAGTCCAGCGCATCCCTCGCCGACTTTCTCCTTCCGCAAGGACGGCCGCGTCACCTCCGTGCGCGTTGACAGCCAGCTCGCTATCACCATCAACGAAGGCGCCACGGCAAGCGCCGTCGCCGGGCTGGGGATCGCCGCGTCAAGCGAAACAAGCGCGCGGGCAGAGCTCGAGGCCGGGGAGCTCGTGCGGGTGCTGCCTGACTGGGATTTCGGCTCGATGGAAGTGAATGCGGTCTTCGTCGGCGGAAAGACCATAAAGCCTGCCGCCCGAGCATTTTCCGACTTCCTTCTCAGGAAGCTCCGTTAGGACGGCTGCAGCCAGGGCATCGCCGTGACAACCGCGGCATTACCGGGAGTTTATTGATGCAATCCTTTACCCCGACCGCGTGGAAACTTAACGCTAGCGCAATCGAGCGGAACGGTACAGCGTGGAAGAGAAGGCGAAAGACCAGGACGGCATGGAATAGGCCGAACGCGAACTGCTCGCCGACCTCAGGCGAGTGCGCCGCTCACTTCG
The DNA here is from genome assembly GCF_040322255.1 of Mesorhizobium sp. M0166. Classification (NCBI taxonomy): domain Bacteria; kingdom Pseudomonadati; phylum Pseudomonadota; class Alphaproteobacteria; order Hyphomicrobiales; family Phyllobacteriaceae; genus Mesorhizobium; species Mesorhizobium sp. M0166. Next base: position 69,968 of record NZ_JAMYTD010000028.1, read on the forward strand.
TCTTCAGGACATGGATGAGCCCCCGGCGGTTGCGTGCCTGACGCGGGGGCAATGGGTAGCG
>NZ_JAMYTD010000029.1:0-66885 GCF_040322255.1 Mesorhizobium sp. M0166
CGGCAAAAGCGCTGGCCTCCGGCTCGATGATGTGGCGGAATTCCTGCACGGTTCTCAGGAACACCTCGCGGTCCGGCGAGGTCGCGTACCAGGCCAGCACATCGCGATCGAGCAGGTTCCAGCGCTCCTTCGGCTCGACCCAGCTGCCGATCTTCGGGCGCGACGCAAGCAGGCTTTTCGCCATCAGCATTTTGATGGCTTCGCGCACCGCCGAGCGGCTGACGTCGAAGGTCTCGGACCATTTGGCTTCGTTGGGCAGGATGGTTCCCGGCGGATAGTCGCCGCGCACGATCCTCAGCCCGATTTCGTTGGCGAGCGACGCATGCACGCTCGAGCCGGGAAAGTGTGCGGCGTCGGCACGCCGAACGCCGGCCGGCCGCGCAGCCTCGGCCTTCAACTTGGCGGGTCGCTTTTTTGATGTCGCGTCCGGCATTCGTATTCCCCGGCAGCTGCTTGTCGAAAGCCTGAACTCAGGACACGACAAAGCAACGGCCTACGCTCCAAAGCAGCGTCGCCTCGTGCGTTTTGTATGGACGATGCGTAACGGGGCGCCCGCTGAACGGGCGCCCCGAAACTGCGAACCTACTTCTGGATGCAGGTGTCGACGGTGTCCTTGGTGCATTCGTCGAGGCCGGTGAACACCGGATCGGCGACCGGCTTGCCGTCGACCAGGTCGATCATCACCGAGGGCGCCTTGTAGCCCATCTCGAACGGCCGCTGGCCAACCAGTGCGGTCACCAGCCCGTCACGAGCAATCGCCACCTCGTCGCCGATGGTGTCGGCGGCGCCGATGACAAAGGCGTTGCTGGCGATCTTGTCGGCCATCGGCTTGAACAGGTCGCGGTAGGGCTGCGGAGCGCCGAACAGCGGCCAGCCGCCCATGATGCCGAAGGCGTCGAGGTCGGGATTGGCAGCGAGGATGTCGGTCATCGCCTGCACGCCCTTGGCACCGTCGTCATTGGTGAACACCGGGCAGCCGGCAACTTCCGTCCAGCCGCCTTCGCCCGCCAGCGCCGCGAGGCCGTCCTTGCCCGAAAGCGCGTCACGCATGCCCTGCGCGCGGCGCAGGATGTTGTCGGCCGCCGGATTGCCTTCGATGGTGCAGATCTTGCCGCCATTCGGCTTGGCCTTCTTGATGTATTCGCCGATCTTGTGACCCATCAGGTAGTTGTCGGTGCCGAGATAGGTCTTGCGCAGCGCCGCGTCTTCCTTGCTGAGGTCGGCGTCGAGGGTCATGATCGGGATCGACGGATTGGCGCTTTTGATCGTCTGCGCGATCAATGGCGCGTTGGACGGCGAAATTGCCATCGCCACCGTGTCGGGCTTGCTCAGCATGTCCTGGACGATCTGGGCTTCACCGGCCTCGTCCGAGGTCGATGCCGGTCCGGTGTAGAAGCACTCATATTCCGAGCTGGCGTTTTCCTTGTTCCATTTCTCGCAACCCTGGTGGATGGCCTCGAAGAATGGATTGTCGAGACCCTTCACGACGATGACGAGCTGTTTCTTGGCCATGGCCGGCCCGGCACCCAACGCCATGACGGCGGCGGCAGCGAGCAATAGTGATTTCCTCATGTCAGTCCTCCCTTTTGAAACAAACGGACACCGCGTGCCCGCCACACACAGATCGACCCGGAGCAAGATGACAGAGGACGTCGCACTCGTGTCGCCAAGCCAGGTCGATAAGCATTTTCATATTCAGTCTCAGACCGGCACCGACAGATACTGCTGGTTACCAAATCCCTGACCGACAAACCTTCACCGATTCCTTCCGGCAACCCGGGACATCGGTGCAAGCTCCTCCGACACTTAGCTAATATCGCCTTGTCACCGACGTCAATGCTATTTGTCCTACAAAACTGATTTTTCGAAAGAAGCCGTGGTTGACGCCAAGAAGGCTTATGCGTAAATGGGCGAAATCGCTGCTTCCGGGAGGAACTGGGGAGAGCGAAAGGCCGCGGCAGAACCGCAGGCCGCAAAGCACGGGGAGGCAAGAAGGCTGGTGGCGGTTCTCGAACTCACCAACATCTCGAAGCATTTTGGCGCCATTCAGGCGGTCAACGACGTGTCGTTGTCGATCGAGGCCGGACAGGTTGTCGGCCTGATGGGCGACAACGGCGCCGGCAAGTCGACGCTGGTCAAGATGATCGCCGGCAATTTCCCGCCGAGCCATGGCACGATGCAGATGGACGGCAAGGAGCTGATCCTGCACAAGCCGGTCGAGGCGCGCCAGCACGGCATCGAAATCGTCCATCAGGACCTGGCGCTGTGCAACAATCTGACGGCCGCCGCCAACGTCTATCTCGGCCGTGAATTGCGCCGCGGCCTCGGGCCGCTTCGCATCCTCGACTATGCCGCCATGTACAAGCGTGCCGGCCAGATCTTCGCCGAGCTGAAATCCGAAACGCGCCCGCGCGACCTGGTCAAACAAATGTCGGGTGGCCAGCGGCAGGCGGTGGCGATCGCCCGCACCATGCTTTCGCAGGCCAAGATCGTGCTGATGGACGAGCCGACCGCGGCGATCTCGGTCCGCCAGGTCGCCGAGGTGCTGAACCTGATCCGCCATTTGCGCGACCAGGGCATCGCCGTCGTGCTGATCAGCCACCGCATGCCCGACGTCTTTGACGTTGCCGACCGCGTCATCGTCATGCGGCGCGGCCGCAAGGTCGCCGACAAGACGATCGCATCGAGTTCGCCGGAAGAAGTCACCGGACTCATCACCGGCGCCATCGAACAGGTATGATTGACGCCTCAACCAGAGTAAAAAAGGTCGATAATGGCAGTCACCCTTGATCAGACGATCGCGCACAAGCAGCACACCTTGCTGAGCAAGGTGTTTGCCAGCCAGACCTTCTGGGTGGTAATCGCGGTCATCCTCGCCTGCCTGTTCCTGTCGGTGGCCACGGATTCCTTCGCCACGACCAAGAACCTCTACAACATCACCCGTAACGTCACCTTCGTCGCCATCGTGGCGCTCGGCATGACCTTCGTCATCATCACCGGCGGTATCGACCTGTCGGTCGGCTCGGTGCTTTGCCTGTGCTCGATGGTGCTGGCCGTGACCATGCATGCCGGCTACGGCATCGAGATCGGCATTGGCGCTGCAATCGCGACAGCGCTGATCATCGGCGCCTTCAACGGGGTTCTGATCGCCTATCTCGGCTTTCCGCCCTTCGTGGTGACGCTCGGCATGCTGTCGATTGCGCGCAGCCTTGCCATGGTCGCCTCCAACAACACAGTCGTCTTCCAGTTCGGGCCCGACCACGACAAGCTGCTGGCGCTGGGCGGCGGCGCCTGGGTGTTCGGCATCGCTAATCCGGTGCTTTACATGATCGTGCTGGCGTTGATCACCGGCTTTGTGCTGCGCTGGACGAAATTCGGCCGGCACATCTTCGCCATCGGCGGCAACGAGCATGCAGCAACGCTGACCGGCGTTCCGGTGCGCCAGATCAAGGTTGTCGTCTACATGATCTCGGCACTGGCGGCTGGCCTTGCCGGCATCATCCAGACCGGCTGGCTGGGCGCGGTCACCACCAATCTCGGCAACGGCATGGAGCTTCAGGTGATCGCCGCCACCGTCATCGGCGGTGCCAACCTAGCCGGCGGCATGGGCACAGCCTTCGGCGCGGTCGTTGGCGCTGCGCTGATCGAGGTCATCCGCAACAGCCTCGGCCTGCTCGGCATCAATGCCTTCTGGCAAGGCGTGTTCATCGGCGGCGCCATCCTGCTCGCCGTGCTGTTCGATCGCATCCGCAATTTCAGGCGCAACGACTGAATTTTCGGCCGGATCTCGGCGCTGAATCATAGATCGTTCGCCGGTCGAATTGCCGGCCTCGAGGCCTCGCTGGCGCTGGTCGCCGGCCGACCGCGACGGTCTTGCCATACCGGCCTGGAAACGCTCGCCTTCCTCCTATCGCCGAGTCTGAAAATCCGCCGCTGCGGCGCATGGCCGGCGCCCCGACGTGCACATCCGTCTTGACGCAAGCCCAAACTGAGCCGCACAATCGCTCGCAGCAGGCGAAGGGAGGCCAGTCGCCTGCGGGAGGATATACCCATGACGGAAGCGATCAGGCTCTACTGGGGCCGGTTCGGACATGTTTCTGTCCTGAACGTCGCCAGCGACTTCGTCACCCATGCCCATGTCGAGGCGCATATCATCATCTGGCTGGAAGGCACGGCCGGCGAGATGACTATCGGCCGCGAGACGGTGCGGCTTGGACCGGGCACCGCCGCCGGCATCAATTCCTTCCAGCCGCACAGCCACGCTCTGTCCCGCGACGGCACGCCCGGCCTGTTCCTCGCCTTCTACATCGATCCGGACTGGGCTCGAAAACGCCGCGAGCTGCCTTCCTCTGCGCCACTGTTCTCGAGCCCGGCAATCACGCTCGAGCCTTGGCTGCACAAGGCAGCGGCTAACCTCCTCGATCATCTCAGCGACAATGAGAGCATCGACGACATCGCCAATTACGAGATCGAGCGCTTCATCGACAGCGTGCTCGATGCCGCCGACGCGTCCGCACCGCAGACGGTGCGCGCCCGCGTCAACACCATGCAGGATTTCCGCGTCCGCAAGGCGATCCAGCTGATGAAAGCCAATGTCTGCGAGCGCATCTGCTTCGACGACGTGGCGCGCAGCGTCGGCCTGTCGCGGCCGCATTTCTTCGCGCTGTTCAAGGAACAGACCAATCTGACGCCCAACGTCTATTGGAACACGCTGCGCATGGAGGAAGCGGTGCGGCAATTGCAGTGGTCGCAGGAGCCGCTGATCTCGGTCGCCTGCAATCTCGGCTTCACCACCCAGGGCAATTTCTCGCGTTTCTTCCGCGACCATGTCGGCGTCCCGCCGACGCTTTACCGCGAGGCGGCGCGGGCGATCAGCTGAGCGCCCGTTTTTCAGACTATTTGATAGGCGTTCAAGACGCATTGATAAGCGCTGCCGAGCCTGCCGCCCTACCCTCCCAAGCAGCTGATTTGCAAGGGAACGATCATATGGCGAAAGTCACCATCTCCAGCGTCATCGACGCGCCGGTCGAAAAGGTCTGGGCGCGTATACGCGACTTCAACGGTCTGCCGACCTGGCACCCGCGCATGGTCGAAAGTCATATCGAGGACGGCAAGGACGCTGGCACGATCGGCTGCGTGCGCAATTTCCAGCTCGTCAGCGGTGCCCGCCTGCGCGAAAAGCTGCTCGATTTTTCCGACGAGAATTTCCTCGTCAGCTACTCCATCCTGGAGACGCCGCAACCGCTCACCAACCACAAGGCAACGCTGCAGTTGCGGCGGGTAACCGACGGCGACCGCACCTATGCAGAATGGACCGCCAGCTTCGATGCGCCCCCAGAGGAAGCCGACAAGCTGGCCGAAGGCATGGGCGCCAACGTCTTCCAGGGCGGCTTCAACGCCCTGAAGGCGCATTTCGCGGGCAAGGTTGAGCTGAATTGAGCTGACAAACAGGAGCGTTCCATGGCGCTTGCATTGCAGACTTTCCCGACGGTGAAGGATGCCGGCGCGGCGCTGAAAGTCGCCGGCGCCCGCTATCTCGGTGGCGGCACATTGGTCGTGCGCGCCGCCAATGAAGGCGACGTGTCGATTTCCGGTTTCGTCAGGTCGACCGAACCGGCGCTGTCGGTCATCCGCATTTCCGGCGGCGAGGTCCGCATTGGCGCTTCAGTGACCATGGCGGCGATCGCCCGTCACCCCGATCTCGCTCTGCTGGCCCACGCCGCGCGCGCCGTCGGCGGCCCGGCGATCCGCAACATGGCGACAGTCGGCGGCAATCTCTTCGCGCCGGCGCCCTATGGCGATTTCACCGTCGCGCTGCTGGCGTTGGAGGCAATTGTCAGCACCGAAGACGGCGAGAAGCCGATCGAAGCCTTCCTCGCAAAACGCGAAAGCAACCACGCCATCGTCACTGCGGTCGGCTTCACGCTTCCGAAGGAAGGCGGCTTTCGCTTCCTGAAAGTGTCGCGGATCAAGCCAAAGGGCATTTCGGTGCTGAGCATCGCCACCGTGCTGGAACAGGCGCCGGACGGCACTGTCACGTCAGCGCGGATCGCGCTCGGCTGCATGGCCGACCGGCCGATCCGTGCCAGCGCGGCAGAGAAAGCCTTGATTGGCCGGAAACTCACGGCAGACGGCATCGCACCGGCACTGGCTGTTGCCCGCGACGGCACTTCGCCGCCAACCGATCCGATCGCCAGTGCCTGGTATCGCAACGAAGTCCTGCCGGTCCATCTCGGCCGGCTGCTGCTCGCCTGAAAGCCCTGGCCGCGGCGCAAGGAGTAAAAAGATGGCAAAGGTCCCGATTCAGTTCACGCTCAATGGTGCGGAGAAAGCCGAGTTCATCGACAGCGGCACGACGCTGCTTCATGCGTTGCGCGACAAGATCGGCGACACCTCGCCGAAGGGCGGCTGCCATCAAGGCACCTGCGGCGCCTGCTCGGTCATTATCGATGGCGAGCTTAGGCTGTCCTGCCTGACGCTGGCCGAGACCTGCAATGGCGCCGCCATCACCACCACCTCGGGACTGGCGGAAGGCGGCGTTCTGCATCCCTTGCAGCGCGCTTTCCTCGACGCCTTCGCGACCCAATGCGGGTTCTGCACGCCGGGCATGATCATGGCCGCCAAGGTGCTTCTCGACCAAACCCCGAACCCCAGCCGCGAGGATGTGGTCGAGGCGCTGTCCGGCAATATCTGCCGCTGCACCGGCTACGAGCCGATCATCCAGGCGGTGCTGACCGCCGCACGCTCCAATTCGCAGAACCCGGCTTGAGGGGAGTTAAGAAAATGGAACTCCGCAAGAGCTATTTCGCCGACCAGCGCAAGGACGATCTGCACGAGATCGGCCAGCCGCGGCCGCGTTCGGATTCACCCGGCCATGTCACCGGCAAGACCGCCTATTTCGCCGACCGTAATTTTCCCGGCATGCTGCATTTGAAGATGGTGCGCAGCCCGCACCATCACGCCCGCATCCGCAGCATCGATACGTCCGAGGCGGAAAGGCATCCGGGTGTCGTCAAGGTGCTGACCGCCAAGGATGTGCCGCACAATGTCTACACCATCCTGATCCTGATCCAGATCGGGCCGGAGGACGAGACAGTGCTGGCCGACGGCAAGGTGCGCTGGGAGGGCGAGGCCGTGGTGGCGGTGCTGGCCGAGACCGAGCGCGCCGCGCAGGAGGCCGCCGCCAAGGTGAAGGTCGACTACGAGGTGCTGCCGGCCGTCTTCGACATGGACGAAGCGCTGAAGCCCGGCGCGCCGATCGTCAACGAATATCACGGCCGGAATTATTACCTCTACGACAGCGGCGAATGCCGCAAGGTGCGCTTCGGCGATGTCGAGGCAGGCTTTGCCGAGGCCGACCACGTGCTCGAACAGACCTACCAGTCTTCACCGATCGAGCATGCGCCGACCGAGACGACAGGCTGCATCGTCGCCCCCGAGGGCAACGACCGCTTCACCTGCTACACCAACACGCAGGCGATGTTCTTCACCCTCGACAACGCCTCGATTATCCTGCAGATGCCCGGCAACAAGCTGCATTTCGTCGGCGGCACTGTCGGCGGCGGCTTTGGCGGCAAGGTCGACGTGATCGTCGAACCCATCGCCATCCTCGGCGCCAAACTAACCGGACGACCGGTTTGTTTTATCTACAGTCGCGAGGAAGAGATGCAAATCTCCTCGCCGCGCGCCGCCGAAAAAGTCGTCATCAAGGACGGCGTGATGAAGGACGGCCGCATCGTCGCGCGCAAAGTGACCGGCTACACCGATGCCGGCGCCTATTCGCGCCATTCGCCCTACGGAGCGCAGAAGGGCGCCGGGCATTATCCCGGCCCGTATACGATCCCGAATGTCTGGATCGACACCTACTGCGTCTACACCAACCGCACCCCCTCCTCGGCGATGCGCGGTTTCGGCGTCACCATCGGCGATTTCGCGCTGGAGGTGCAGATGGACAAGCTCGCCCGGCTGATCGGCATGGACCCGCTCGAATTCCGCTTCATCAACGCCTACCGTGACGGCGACATCAAGGCGCATCGCCAGCCGACCGAGGGGGCGGCGCTGATCGAGTGTATGCAGGAAGCCTCGCGCGCCGCCAACTGGCCCGTGGCGGAACAATTCATGGCGATGTCGTCTTACGCGAAGGGAGCTTGAGATGGCGATCAGGCGCGGACGCGGCGTCGCCGCGATCAATTATCCGACCGGCATGAATCTCGGCGGCGACCCGACGCAGGCGCTGGTGCATTCGACGCCTACCGGCAATTTCATGGTCACGCTGTCGAGTGTCGATCTCGGCCAGGGCATGAAGCAGATCATGGCGCAGATCTGCGCCGAGACGATCGGCGTGCCGACCGACCGCGTCGTCGTCGACACCGCCGACACCGACACCGGTCCGCATTGCATGGGCACCTTCGCCTCGCGCGGCACCCATCGCGCCGGCAATGCGGTTATCCAGGCGGCCAGGGAAGCCCGCCAGGTGATGCTGGAAGTGGCGGCCGAGGAACTTGAGGTAAACGCCTCGGACCTCGAGACCGACGGCCAAGGCAACATCCTGGTCAAGGGGGCGCCGCAAAAGTCGATCTCGATCTTCGATGTCGCGCTGTCGGCGCATTTCAAGCGCGGCCGTTCGATTTCCGGCCGCGGCATGTTTTTGATCCCGCGCTCCTATCCGGAGAAGGAAACCGGCGCGATGAAGCCCTCGACCTGCTACGCGCACGCCTGCACGGTTGCCGAGGTCGAGGTCGATGACGAGACCGGCGAGGTCACCGTGCTGACGGTGAAGAACGTGTTTGAGATCGGCCGCGCGCTGAATCCGAAAATGGTCGAACAGCAGCTCGTCGGCGGCTCATGGATGGGCATCAGCCATGCGCTCTACGAAACGACCGAGCCCTACTATCCCAACCGCGACCATGGCGGCACCGACTTCAACCAGTATCTGATGCCGGGTCCTGGCGATCTCGCGCAAACCGAGATCATCGTGCTGGAACGACCCTCGGCGGACGGGCCGTACGGCGCCAAAGGGCCGGGCGAAATGTGCGCCAACCCGCAGATCCCGGCGGTCGCCAATGCCGTCTTCGACGCCGTCGGTGTGCGCATCGACACGCTGCCGATCACGCCGGAGCGCATCCTGCGGGCGCTGAAGGCGCAAGCGTCGAACTGAGTGCTGGAAATGGCCAAGAGACGTGCCGAGACAGTCGCGACCTCGCCGGAGGCGGTGGCGTCGCGCCTCGCCGCCTCGCACTATCTCGCCGATGAGAGCCTGGCAACTGCCATCTTCCTGGCGATCCGGCTGGGCAAGCCGCTACTGCTCGAAGGCGCACCCGGCGTCGGCAAGACGGAGGCGGCGAAGGCGATTGCCGACGTGCTCGGGCGCGATCTGGTGCGGCTGCAATGCTATGAAGGCATCGACGCAGCACATGCGCTTTACGAGTGGAACTATCAGCGCCAGCTGCTCGCCATCCGCCACGCCGGTGAGCATGAGGTTGACATCTACGACGACCGTTTCCTGATCGCGCGGCCACTGCTGCAGGTGCTTAAGGCGCCGGAAAAGCGCGTGCTGCTGGTCGACGAGATCGACCGTTCCGACCATGAATTCGAAGCGTTGCTCTTGGAATTCCTGTCGGATTTCCAGATCAGCATTCCCGAGCGCGGCACCATTCGCGCGACGGCGCAGCCGATCGTCATCCTGACCTCGAACCGCACCCGTGAGCTGGCCGAAGCGCTGCGGCGGCGCTGCGTCTACCACTGGATCACCTATCCCGACGCCGGGCGCGAGGCCGAGATCATCATGCTGCGCGCCGGCGATGTCGCCGAAGCCACGGCGCGCGCGGTGGCTGCCGCCGTGCGCGATATTCGCGCCCGTCCGCTGGCCAAGCCGCCCGGCATCGCCGAGGCGGTCGAATGGGCCAACGCCGCGACGATCCTCGAAAAGGGCGGCAGCCCGTGGCCGGAAGCGTTTCGCCGCGCCATCGGCGTGCTGATCAAGGACGAGGAGGATCTATCCTGCATCGCGCCCGAGCTCGGCAAAATTGTCGAGGAGGCGCTGGTGTGAGCCCCGCGGCTCTGCCTCGAGGGGCGACGCCGTTCCTCGGCTTCGGCCGGCTGCTGCGCCGCTACGGCTTTGCGGTGGCGCCCGAACAGGTCTCCGGCTTCATGCAAGCGGTGACGCTGCTCGGTCCCCGTTCGATGACCGACATCCGCGAAGCGGCCCTTGCCACGTTGGCGCCGCCGCCCGACCGCCGCGACGAATTCGAGGCGCATTTCCGGAACCATTTCTATGGGGACACCGCGGCGCTGGTCGAAGGCGAGGCCGACCAGGAAACCCGCATCAAGGACGATGGCGGAACGAGCGATGAGGAGAGCGAAGTGGTCCGCCAGGAGCAAGGCGGCGAACTGTCTTCGGCCAGCGAACAGTTGAGCGTCCGCGAGTTCCAGCGCGATGGCTACAGGCTTGCCGCCTTCCGCCGCAAGCTCGCCACCGCTTTGCCCGCCCGCCGCTCCTTCCGCACCGTGCGCACGCATGCGCGCGGCAAGCTCGACCTACGCCGCTCGCTGCGCGAAATCGTCAGTGCCGACGGCGATATCCCCTCGCCGCTGCTGCGCCGGCGGCAGACAGTGCCGCGCAAGCTTCTCATCCTGATCGACGTGTCCGGCTCGATGAAGCTCTACACATCGGACTATCTCAAGCTGGCACATGCGGCCGTGCAAGGCGCCGACCGGGCGGAGGTCTTCACCTTCGGCACACGGCTGACCCGTATCACCTCGGCGCTGCGCATTCGCGACCGCGACCAGGCGCTGGCCCGCGCCGCTGCCCAGGTCGACGACTGGGACGGCGGCACCCGCATGGGACCGACGCTGCTCGCGTTTCTATCGGTGCCGCGCTTCTCCGCCTTTGCGCGCGGGGCGGCGATCGTCATCCTGTCGGATGCGCTGGAGCGCGGCGACCATGCCGAGCTGGAAATCGCGATGCGCCGGCTGAGCGCCCGCGCCTTTCGGCTTTCGCTGGCGACGCCGCTGGCCGGCGATCCACGCTTCCGGCCGGCAACGGCGGCACTTCGCGCGATCCTGCCGGTGCTCGACGATCTGATCGACGGCTCTTCAATTGCCAGTCTCACCGAGTTCATCCTGTCGCTCGCCCGCCCCGCTCCGGCGGCCGCGGCAATCTGGAAAAGGGTTTCGTGATGCAGAAGGCGATCGACGCGCATTTCCACATCTGGCGCCAAAAGGACCAGCCCTGGCTTGTCGGACCGATGGTGCCACGCATCTTTGGCCCCTACGAGCCGATCCGCCGCGATTATCCGATCGAGGAATTCCTCGCCGACCAGCAAAGTTCAGGCGTCGAGAAGGCGGTCTATGTCCAGACCAACTGGGCCAAGGAGGATTTCGAGAAAGAGGTCGCCTTCCTGCAGAAGACCGCCGAAGAAACCGGTTGGCCGCACGCCATCGTCGGCTATGCCGACATGACGGTCGACGATGTGCGTCCCCAGATCGACCGGCTGAAAAAATATCCGCTGTTGCGCGGCGTGCGTATGCAGCTGCACTGGCACCAAACGCCGGCCTTCCGCTTCGCCGCCTCGGCCGATCAGGTCATCGACCCAAAGGTGCGGGCCAATATCGCCCGGCTGAAGGATTACGGCCTGTCCTTCGACCTGCAGCTTTTCCCCGCCCAGATGAAGGATGGGCTGACGCTTGTCGGCGACAACCCCGAGACGAATTTCGTTCTCACCCATGCCGGCATGCTGACCGACATGGAGCCGGAGACCACCGAGGCGTGGAAGACCGGCCTGCGCACGCTGTCAGCGGCACCCAACCTCTATGCGAAGCTCTCCGGGCTCGGCACCTTCGTCCACCGCAACGACCCGGCGCTGATCAGCTATATCGTCGACGCCGCGATCGCTATTTTGGGCAGCGACCATTTGATGTTCGGCTCGAACTTCCCGATCGAGAAGCTGTGGACCAGCCATGCCGAGCTGATCAGGACGCACCGGCAGGCCGTGGCAAAACACGGCGCGACCGCCGAGGCGGATATTTTCTGGAACACGGCGGAGCGGGTCTACCGGCCGGTGTGAGGCGCGCAGACCTTCCCTTCTCCCCCTGTGGGAGAAGGTGGATCGGCGCGTAGCGCCGAGACGGATGAGGGGTGCTGGAAGAAACTCGGTGGAGGAAATCTCGGCGATTTGAAGCACTTACGTCTCCAAGGTAGCGACCCTTCCAGCACCCCTCATCCGACCGAGCTTCGCTCGGCCACCTTCTCCCACAAGGGGAGAAGGGAAGGCGCCACGCCTCACCTCACCTCGAACTCTCGATCGACCGGGATCTGCATCGCCGTGACCATCTGGTTGGTCTGTCCGGCCAGGCCGATGATCGCGACCAGCTCGCCATGCTGCGCCTCGGTCATGCCCTTGGCCCGTGCTGCCGCCGTGTGTGAGTGGACGCAGTAGGAGCAGCCATTGGCTGTGGAGACGGCGATGTAGATCATCTCCTTGGTCAGCGGGTCGATGGCGCTGTCGGCGACCATCACCGCCTTGAGCTGCTCCCACACCCGCTTCAGCGATGCCGGATCATTGGCCAGCCCTCGCCAGAAATTGTTGACGAAATCGGATTTGCGCGTCGCGCGGATGTCGTCGAACACGGCCTTCACGGCGGGAATCGCCTCGACCTCGGCATCGGTCAGAAGTCTTGTGGTGGCCATGGGCAGGCTCCTTTCGTTTGAATCAGGTTTTGAGCAAAGGCGGCTAACCGGTTCGACCGATTCAGTTTCTACCGCGGAGTAGCGTAGAATCGTGGAGGTTGGCCGAAGCACCTCAGCGTCGTCATCCCAGGGCGGAGCAGCCGCGAAGCGGCGTCGCGAAGACCCTGGGATCCATGCCGTGACCTCTCGCGAGGGGTGCAGCGGAGCAGAATTCCGGACCGTCGCAACGCTTGAAAGTCACGGCATGGATCCTGGGGTCTGCGCCGCGTCGCTTCGCTCCTTGCTTCGCCCCAGGATGACGAAGCGGTGGACGTTTCTGCCAATCTCCAAAGTATGCACCAACGACCATCGGACATGTCGACCCTCTAAGCCAAGCCCTAATGAACCGCCGCATACATGATCTTCTCCTCCGTCGCCTCCACCGGCGAGAACTCCTCGACGATGCGGCCTTGCCGGCAGACCAGGATGCGGTCGGACAGGTTCATGATCTCCGGCAGGTACGACGAGATGACGACGACGGCCAGGCCCTCGTCGGCCAGCCGGTTGATGATCTGGTGGATCTCGGCGATGGCGCCGACATCGACGCCGCGCGTCGGTTCGTCGAAGATGACGATGCGCGGTTTCTGCACCAGCCCCTTGCCGATCACCACCTTCTGCTGGTTGCCGCCGGAAAGCTCGACCACCCGGGCATTGTCGTTGATCGCCTTGACGTTCAGCGTCTTCGTCCACTCCGCCGACAGCGCCCGCATCTCCTGCGCATCGATCACCCAGCTCTTTTCCCGTCCAGCCGCCAGGAAGCCGCCGAACAGGTTCTCGGCAACGTCCATCGTCTCGAAAATCCCCTCGCTCTTGCGGTCTTCGGTGACATAGACGATGCCGTCCGCCACCGCCTCGCTGGGCACGAGATAACGCACCGGCCGGTCGTCCAGCTCGATGGTGCCGCCGCGCAGGAAGTCGCGCTTGTAGATGCCGGAGACGATCTTGAACGTCTCGGTGCGGCCCGAGCCGATCAGCCCGAAGACGCCGGTGATCTGGCCCTCGAAGATCGAGAAAGAATTGTTGCGCACGACATTGCTCATCGAGATGTCCTGCACCGACAGCACCTTCTTGCCGGGCTTGCGCAGCCTGGCCTCGTCGCGCTGGCTGTAGAGCTGCCCCGACAGCGTGCGCCCGACCATGGCGGCGACGATCCTGTCGCGATCGAAGGCGGCTGTGTCGTCGGTGATCACCAGTTCGCCGTCGCGCAGGATGGTGATGCGGTCGGCGATATCAAGCGCTTCCTCGAGCGCATGGCTGATGAAGACGATCGACACGCCCCTTGCCTTGAGCCGGCGGATCAGTGCGAAGAAGTGCCGCTTCTCCTCCGGCGTCAGCGTCGCCGTCGGCTCGTCGAAGATGATGATCTCGGCATTGTGGTGGACGGCGCGCGCGATCTCGACCATCTGCCGTTTGGCCGCGCCAAGCGTCGCCACCATGGCGTTCGGGTCGACCGGAAAGTTCAACGACTGCAGGAACTGCTGCGCCGAGATGTAGGTGCCGCGCAGCCGGTTGAGAAAGCGCTCGGTGCCGAGATAGAGGTTCTGCGCCACCGTCATCGACGGCACCAGGCTGGTCTCCTGGAATACCATGGCGATGCCGGCTTCAAGGGCGGCGTGCGGCGAGGGGTAGGCGATCTCCTGCCCGTTGTGGAACATCTTTCCCGATGTCGCGTCGACGACGCCGGCGATGATCTTGGTCAGCGTCGATTTTCCCGCGCCGTTCTCGCCGAGCAGCGCGTGGATCTCGCCCTTGCGCAGCTCGAAGCTGACCTTCTTCACCGCGGGCACGCCGCGATAGGTCTTGGTTACGTTCTCCAGGCGGACGATCGGTTCCATCAGCGATGCCCTTCTGGAGCCAGGTCGATGGCCAGCAGGCAATCGCCGCCTTTCGAGGCAATGAACAGGCGACCGTCTTTCTCCGCCACGCTGCAGATGCCATGACGCGTGCCGTTGGCGCGGCTGTGCAGGCTGTACTGCGGCCGCATCTCCCGATCGAGCCTGACGACCAGCCCGTAGGAGCGGCTCGGCGACCACGGCTTGTGGATGCCCATGGTGCGGATGCCACCGCATTGCAGCGGCTCGAGGAAGCTTCGATTCGAGGCGAGCGCCGGCGCGATCCAGTGCTGCGGCGGCACTTGCGCCAGCATGTCGTTTCGATAGTGCTTTTCCTGCAGCACGAATTCGATCAGCCGGTTGCGGGGCGCAAACAGCGCCAGCCAGGCACCGCCACCGGCGGCAGGCGACAGGCGAGAGGGATAGCCGGGCAGATGCGCCAGCACCGTCGAGCGGCTGCCCGTCGCGCCATCGAAGCGGATAAGTTGGTGCCGCCAGCTCTCGCTGACCAGCACATCCTTGCCAGTTGGATGCAGCCCATAGGGAAAGGCGATGTCACCGGCGACCTTGCGGAATTCGCTGCCTGCCGGATCGCGCTTCCACAACGAACCCGACGCACCCTTCTTCATCAGATCGGCGGCCCATTGCGACGGCCCGTGGTCGGCCGAGCCATTAGCCAGCCAAAGCGTGCCATCTTCTGCGTAGGCGAGTGCTGTTATGCAGCGTATCTCGGCCGGCAGGGCGGCCTCCTTGCCCGCGACTAACAGCTTGCCGCTTTCGAGCCCGACGGTCAGTTCGCCGGCGGGCGAGCGCGCGAGCGCGGTGACCGCGGCCGGAAATGTCTCGACCAGAACAGGGGCGGCACCGGCGGTGACCGCGTAGACGGCATTGGCACTGGAAACCAGCAGCCGGCCGTCGGCGACCAGCAGATTATCGGGCTCGGGCAGTTCGGCGAAGGCCGCAACATCGTCCAGCAGGGTATTCGGCCTGAAGGCACCGTCGAGCGGCGGGATGGTCACCGCCTTGCCGCGAAAGATGTCGAGGATAGGATCCAGCATCAAGGCTTCGCTCCCCAGTAGGAAGCGGGGCTGGTCCAGTTCGGGTCGGCGCTGGCAATCCTGTAGCGGCCGATCCGATTGTTGAGGATACCGCCGACGAACAGAAAACCCTTGTGCTCGCGCATCGAAGTGACCATCGGATGCGCGGCGCCCGACAGGTCGCCCATCGCTTCGACAATGCCGCCCTTCTCGTTGAATTTCACCACACCGCCGGTGTTGATGTTGGGGAACAGCCATTCGTCCTGCGGCAGCCGCCGCGTCATGCGCTTGCGCATGTCGGGATGCCGCAGCGACAGGTCGAAGCTCGGCGTGCGCATGCCTAACCAAGCCATCCAGTAATTGCCGTCGGAGGCACGGTTGATGTTGTCGGGGTAGCCCGGCATGTCGCGGATGACGCATTCGGCGGTGCCTGCTTTCGGCCCTTCCAGCCAATAGCGATGCACGCGGCAGGCCCAGCTTTCGGCGAAGAACAGCGACTTGCCGTCATGCGCCATGCAGACGCCGTTGGTATAGCGGTAGCCGTCGAGCAATGTCTTCG
Organism: Mesorhizobium sp. M0166; assembly: GCF_040322255.1. Taxonomy (NCBI): domain Bacteria; kingdom Pseudomonadati; phylum Pseudomonadota; class Alphaproteobacteria; order Hyphomicrobiales; family Phyllobacteriaceae; genus Mesorhizobium; species Mesorhizobium sp. M0166. Next base: position 16,156 of record NZ_JAMYTD010000029.1, read on the forward strand.
TCGAACCGTCCTTGGGGTCATAGACGAGCAGCCGCCCGGTGGCACGGTTCTCGATCGAGTCCAGCGCCCAATCGTGCGCGTCATAACGCTTGGTGGAATCGGTGAAGTAGATGCGGCCGTCCGGCGCGATGTCGCAATCATTGGGATCGCGCAGCCGCGCATCGTCAACGATCGAGGTCCAGGAGCGCGACGTTTCCGCGGAAAGCCGCTTCACCTCGCGCTGCGGCGAGACCGAATAGAGGCCCATCGCGCCGACGCAGCTGATCAGATTGCCTGTTTTGTCGAACGCCAGGCCGAGCGGAAAGCCGCCAATATGCGCAAAGACCTCCGAGCGCTTGTAGTCCGGCGCCAAGAAACGGACGATCTCGCCATGCCTAGTGCCGCAATAGAGATGGTCGTCGCGATCGAGGATGACGTCTTCCGGCCCTTCCAACTCGCCGAGCCCGATATGGTCAGCCTCCGATAGCCGATTGTCGAGTTCGTAAGGGGTGCCCGAGCTCGGTGCAGCCGACTGTGTCGCGCCCATCTTCAAATAGACCGGTGCGACATAGACCTCGTCCAGAACCTTGTGGCGGTTCTTCAGCCAGCGAATGTCGATGGTGACGGCAACGGCCAGCATGATGCCCAGCACCATCTGGTTGGTGCCGGTGCCATAGCCCAGCCGGATCAGCCCGTTGGTCATGGTCAGCACGATGATCGCGCCCATTAGCCCCTTGATCACCGAGCCTCGGCCGCCGCCCAGGCTGACGCCGCCGACGACCGCCGCTGTCAGTGCCATGACCTCGAGGTTGAGGCCTGTGCCCGGCCCCGCCCCGCTCAGCCGGCAGGCGATGAGGAAGCCGCCGAGCGAGGCGCAGAAACCGGAGAACACATAGGTCATAAACACGGTGCGGCGCACGCGAATGCCGGCATTGTGGGCCGATCGCCGCGACCCGCCCACCGCCTGCACATGCCAGCCGGGCCGCGAGCGTGTCAGCGCGACATGGGTAATGATGGCCAGGATAATCGCCGCCCACACCGCAACCGAGAGGCCCCAGAAGGTGTCGTCGCCGATGAAGTCCAGCACATCCGACGTGGCATCGGAAAGCTGGACGTCGGCGGCATAGGTGGTGACCAAAATGTCGAACAGCGCCCGACCGAAGATGAAGGTGACCAGTGTCGTCAGGAAAGCGCGCAGCCTGAAATAGCCGATCAGATAACCGTTGATCGCGCCGAACAGCAGGCCGGTGGCGATCGAGGCGGCCAGCGCCAGCCACACCGATTGTTCGAGGATGAAAAAGACGAACACGGCGGAAAAGCAGGACAGCGCGAAGATCGAGCCGACCGAAAGGTCGATGCCACCGCCAAGCATGACCACGGTCATGCCGGTGACGACCAGCGAGAACTCGCCGAGCTGGCGGGTCGATTCCTGCAGCGACATCGGCTTGAAGAAGCCGGGAATGATCGAACCGAACACGCCAAGCGTCGCCACTAGCGCCAGGAACGGAATGGCGTTGTCAGTCCAGCGTTTGCTCAGGATCTCGCCGACGAGGTGGTCGGGCACGAGATTGTAGCGCCAGGATTGAAGGCGTTCGCGAAAGGACATCGGTTGCTGCTGCCACTCAAAGAGAGAAAGAGGCGGCCGAACCCGGTCCGGCCACCTCGTCGATGCTTGGAACGGACCTGCGGTTTACTTGGCCGCAGCTTGGGCTTGCAGTGCTTTCAAGTCCCAGCAGCTGTCTGGCTTGAGGTCGGCCTTGGTCGTCGCCTTCTCCAGCGTGTAGATGTAGGTGTGCGAGGTGCCGGCCGGCTGGCCACTCTGCAGCAGGAACTTGATGACGGCGTTCATGTCGCCGGACTGGCGGGCAAGGTCGGTCATCACCACCGCGCCATAGGTGCCGTCCTGCAGCTTGTCGCAGTCGGCGGTTTTCTCGCCGCCACCGGTGGTGACCAGGAACACCTTGCCCTCGAGCTTGGCATCGCGGATCGCAGCCGATGCGCCCGTCGCGTCGCCGTCCCAGAAATCGATGATGGCGCAGATGTCGGGGTTCTGCTGCAGCATCGTCGTCGTCACATTGCGCGAGGTCGTCGCATCCCAGTTGGAGTCAGGCTTGGCCACGACCTTGAAGTCGGGGTTCTTGTCCAGCACCTTCATGATGCCGGCATACTGGTAGAGGCTCGACGAATTGGCCTGGTCGCCCTGCACCAGCCCGATCTTCTTGGAAGAATTCGGCCCACAACCCTTGATCGCCGCTTCGGCTTCCAGCTGGCCGAGCCGATCCCAGTCGCTGCCGACAAAGGCATCGGCCGGGAAGTTCGCCGGATTGTCGACCAAAAGCACATAGGTGCCGGCCGCCTGCGCCTTCTTCATCAGCTTGGCATAGGAGTTGAGGTCCGGCGAGTGGATGATCAGCACGTCCGGCCTGGTGTCCGACGAGATTGCGTCGGTTATCGCCTGCGCGCCGGCGTCGACCACCCAGTTCGGGTCACGCGTCTCGAACACGCCGCCCCAGGCCTCGACCTCCGTCTTCAGGTAATGCGCCCAGCCCTGTGCCAGGTCGAAGCCCATCGCCATCGGCACCAGCATCACCCGCTTGCCCTTGAGCGCTTGCGAATAGGCGGCCGGACCCGGATCTTCGGCAGCGAAGCTTGGCGCCACGAAGGCGGAGACGGCAAGCGCTGTCGCGGCAGCCATAAATGTCCTGATGATTTTCATGTCACATCCTCTGGTTTGGTATGTCGTTCGCGGCCGGCCCCAACCGTTCGCGTCAGTCTAGATATCGCCTTGCTGCGCAGTCTGCTCGTCGCGCGGATTGATGAACCCATCGACGATGATCGCCGCCAGCAGGATCGCTGCCTTGATCAGGTTCTGATAGAGCAGCGGAATGTCGATGATGGTCATCGCGTTGAGCAGGATGCCGATTAGCGCGGCACCCACCAGCACGTTGCGCACCCCGCCCCGCCCGCCCGACAGACCGATGCCGCCGATCACCGCCACCAGGACGATGTCGTAGAGCAGCGTGGAATTGACGATGCGGGTGTTGATCGAATGCAGGCTGGCGGCGGTGAGCAGGCCGGCCACCAGCGAGACCAGGGCCGACAACACGTAGCGCAGCACCAGCATCGGGCGCACTGGAATGCCGATATTGCGCGCCGCGACCGGGTTGTCGCCGGCGAAATAGACGTAGCGGCCCCATTTGGTGTAGCGCAGGAATAGGAAGAAGGCGAAAGCCAGCCCGGCGAAGACAAAAACCTCGACCGGGATGTCGAGGAAGCGCAGCCCGCCAAGAAGCTCGACCCAATGGCCGGGCGGCACCGGCACGGCGTCCTGCGTGATCAGTTGTGAACGCACATAACCGAAGACGAAGGACGCGGTCGCCAGCGTCACGAAGATCGCTGGAACCTCGGCGTAGGCGACCAGGATTCCGTTCAACAGCCCGATGGCGAGGACGCCGGCGAGCACGTAGGCGAAGGCCAGCCCGTCGGATGTTCCCGAATTCAGCAGTTGCAGATACCAGGCGACCGACATCGCCATGATCGCCACCGCCGACAGGTCGATGCCCCTGCCGATTATGACGACCGCCATGCCGAGCGCCAATATGCCCAGCACCGAGACCGAGCGGACGATGGCAACGAGATTGTTCGAGTTGATAAACCCGGGCAGTCCGATGGCGGCGGCAATGAACAGCACAACCGCGATGGCAAAGACAATGCCCTCCTGGTTCAGGCTTCTCCAGTTTAGCCAGCCGGTCGCGTTCATTGCCCGCTTTCACCCGCGATGGCTACGCCCTGCTCCCTCTGCGGCCATCGGATCGAAAGCTAATCGGCTCAAGACCAATTCGTCAAATGAATCCGTGCATTGGAGGCCGGCTTGCGAGGAAATTCTGCGGTTGGACGCACCGATTGGCGAGGCTGGCGCAATGCCTGGAACTCAAGCACTTTTGCAACTGATTGCGCCGATCGAACCGCTGGCAAAAGTTTGTTCCAGGACGAGCGGAGCCGGCAGAAATTTATGTCTTCGCTCGCCGCGGAGTTCCTGCGTCAAATCCGCAAAACATGGCCCGAGACCTCGGCGCCGGCAGCGTTCGGCAACGCCAGAAAGCGGCACGAGGCGACGAGACCGATTGCGCCGATCACCAGGAAGGCAAGGCGGAAGTCGACGAGATCGAGCGCTTCCGCGCCTCTGGCGATCTGCGACAGGTTGAGCAGTGCCGCCGCAACAGCCACGCCGAACAGCATCGCCACCTGCTGCAGCATGCTGGACAACGTCGCCGCCGAGCTGCGCTGCTGTGAGGCCACATCGGCGAAGGCCAGCGTGTTCAGCGCGGTGAACTGCATCGAGCGCGAAAGGCCGGCGATCAGCATCAGCACCACCACCAACGCTTGCGGCGTCTGCGGCGAAAGCGCCGCGCAGGCCATGATCGACAAGGAAGCGATCACCCCGTTGACGATCAGCACCGAACGGAAGCCGAAGCGCCTCAGCGTCGGCGTCGTCACCGCCTTCATGCCGAGATTACCGAGGAAATAGGCCAGGATCATCATGCCCGCATCGACCGGGCTCAGGCCGAAGCCGACCTGGAACAAAAGCGGCAGCAGGAATGGCGTGGCGTTGATGGCGATGCGGAAAATCGTGCCGGCCGACAGCGTCGAAATGGCGAAGGTCTGCACCTTGAAAGCTGTGAGATCGAGCAGCGGATGGTTGGTGCGTCGCAGATGCCGCACCGCCAGCCAGCCGACCAAAATGCCCGTGCCGAGCAGTGCCACGGTCGGCAACATACCCTCTTGCGGATGTGCGATGCGCTCGAGGCCGTAGAGCATCGCGGCGAGCCCCACCGAGGTCAGCAGGAAGCCCGGCCAGTCGAGCGGCTTGGCCCCGGCTTCGCGGTCGCCGGGAATGAAGCGGGCGACCAGCGCCAAACCGGCAACCCCAAGCGGAATGTTGATGAAGAAATTCCAGTGCCAGGAGAGATAAGTGGTGATGAAGCCGCCAAGCACCGGCCCGACCACCGGCGCAAACAGCGCCGGCCAGGTGATCAGCGCCGTGGCGTTGAGAAGCTCGGATTTCGGCGCATTGCGCAGCACCAGGATGCGGCCGACCGGCGTCATCAGCGCGCTGCCCAAGCCCTGCACCGCACGCGCCGCAACGAACTGGCTCAGGTTCTGCGAGATGCCGCAAACGAGCGAGGCCAGGGTGAACAGGGCAATCGCCACAAGGAAGATGTTGCGCGCGCCGAAACGGTCGGCGAGCCAGCCGGACAGCGGCACGAACACCGCCAAGGTCAGCATATAAACGGTGATGCCGATGCTCATCGCCACCGCCGGCACGCCGAAGGATTCTCCCATCTGCGGCAGCGAGGTCGAGATGATCGTCGAATCCAGAAGCTGCATGAAGAAGGCGACGGCGACGATCAGCGCCACCCGCCGGGCTTGCGGCGCCGCCGTCGCGGTTTCGGGCAAGGCTTGGTTTTCGGGAATGGCGGTCATGCGCAGAACTATCCGAAGGGAATTTCCACCCGCTCCATCGGCAACCGCACAATTGTCCGGCAAACCGATGACGCACCGGTTTCAACAGCATCTGGCCGGTGCCGTCCAGACATGGACCAACAAACTTTCGTGTGGCATCGCAGCCGGCTACGCGATGACCCGGCCCTGCCGCCGATCCGGCCTTCTACGATTCGCCATGGCGCTTGGCGCTGTTGCAGGCGTGTCTCATGCGGCTTCGATCTTCTCCAGGAACAGGCTAAGCTGGTCCGGGTCCATGTGCACGACGTGCCTATCTTCGGGATACGCCAGGCTGTTTACATCGGCGACATATTCGGAAAAGGCGGCGATGCGTTCGGCCTGCAGCCGATCGTATTCGGCGGCGAAATTGCGATAGACCTTGGAATGGCGAGGCATGTGGCCACGGTTCTGGCCAAGAATGTCGTCGGCGAACAGATACTGCGCGTCGCAGCCGGTGCCCGCTCCCATCGACAACATGATCAGCGACGTGCGTTCCGAAATCGCCTTGGCCACCTCGACCGGCACCACCTCGATCTCGGCGCCGATCGCGCCGGCGGCCTCCAGTTGCTTCACCGCCTCGAACACCTGCATGGCGGTGTCGGCGGTCTTGCCGACGGCCTTGAATCCGCCTGTCCAGGTGGCACGTGACGGGATGAGGCCGACATGGCCGATCACCGGAATGGCGTCGTCGGCCATCCGCTTGATGGTGGCGTAGCCGGCGCTGCAATAGACCGCATCGGCACTGGCCTTGTAGAGCCGGAACGCCCAGCGGACGAAATCATCGGCGGTGCCGATCTCGAAGAAATTCTCACCCGGCATGGTAAACAGGCTGGGTGCCGCATCGCGGTATTGCGGATTGAGCACCAGCTCCGGCGGCACCGAGACGATATCGACGCCGGCGCGTTCGGCGGCCTCGGCCTCGTCCATCGTCAGCACGCGCAGCATGGTCAGCTGCCGCTTGCCCTTCATGGCGCGCAGGTCTGCGACGGTCGGTCTTTTCCGGCTCATGGATTTTGGTCCCCTTTGCTACGTGACAGAAGGCCGGTCAGGCGATCTGGATCATCACCTTGCCAGCTTCCACCTTGACCGGATAGGTCTGCAGATTGACACAGACGGGAGCCCCTTTGGCCTGGCCGGTCTTGTAATTGAAGCGGCCATTGTGCTTTGGGCATTCGATGATGTCGTCCATCACAAGCCCATCGGCCAGATGCGCCTTCTCATGCGTACAAAACCCATCGGTGGCGAAGAATTCATCGTCCGGCGAACGGTAGATAGCGAAGGTGCGGCCGCCATGGTCGAAGCGGATGACATCTTCCTCTTCGACATCGTCCACGGCGCACGCTTCGACCCAATCGGCCATTTCTATCTCTCCTGAAATTTCTGCGTTGCGCTGATGCGCAGTACCTACTCAGCCGCCGCCGACATGTTCACTTCGTGGAACTCGCCACGATAGGGCCTCGCCGTTGGTGGCAGTTCGCGCTTGAGGAAATAATCCTCGTATTTGAGCTGCCTGAGCAGGACAGGCCAGACCTCGCGATAGGCATGCCACATCGATGGATTCGGCTCCGGCAGATCGTGCTTGATCAGTTCATGCAGCCTGGGCAGCGCGTGGTAAGGCACCATCGGAAACATGTGATGCTCGACGTGGTAGTTCATGTTCCAGTAGATGAACCGGCTGATTGGGTTCATGTACACGGTCCTGGTGTTGAGCCGGTGGTCGACGACATTGTCGGCCAGGCCGATATGTTGCAGCAGGCCGGTCAGCACCATGTGCCAGGTGCCGTAGAGGCGCGGCACGCCGATGAGCACCACCGGTATCCACGACCGCATGAAAACGGCGAGCGCGACCGTCGCGATGTAGATGGCGATATGCCAGCGCGCCGCGATGACGGCCTTGTGCTGTTCCATCTCGGGAACGTAGCTTTTCTCGTCGGGCGTCAGCTTACCGAACGCCTGGCGTACCAGCGCCGGAAGCGAATAGCGGAAATCGAGGATACCGGTGAAGGCCAGCGCGGCACGCAAAAGATCCGGCGGGCGCATCACGGCGATCTCGGCGTCGCGGCCGACGATGATGGTGTCTGTATGGTGCCGGGCATGGCTCCAGCGCCAGGTCACCGGATTGCGCATCAGCATGAAGCTGGCGATCTGATAGACGACATCGCTCATCCAGCGCGTGCGGAAGGCCGTGCCGTGGCCGCATTCGTGCCAGCGCGAGTCGCTGGACGAGCCGTAGAGCACGCCGTAGACGAAGAAGAACGGCACGCACCACCAGGTGCCCCAGAAGTAGACGGCGCCGGCGGCGGAGCCGAGGATGGCGACGATCCAGATGATCGTGTCGCGGATCGCCGGACCGTCTGAGCGCTGCATCAACTCCTTGATCGCCTTGCGGGGGACATCCGTGTGGTACCACTCCGCTGAGGCCAGTCCCGTCTCGATCGCCCTGCGCGTGCTCTCGCCGACCAGGCTGTAATCGCGCTTTACCGTGCCAGCCATTGTGACCTCCAATTCCAGCTCGACCGCGAGCCCTCCCCGCTCCGGCCTGAGCCAGCCTCCCAACTGGTGTCCCGTATCCTCTTCGCCATTATCACGACCTGCCTCCAAGAACAGGAAAATGGCCCGACGGCCGCGGGTAGTCCTCTCGCGGCTGTCTGGCAATCGCCGCGATCCGGCTTTCGGCGGCGGCGATCTCGCCAGCGCCGTCGAGAACCCGGAAAACGGCATTGTAGGAGCGGCTCTCGCCATGCTCCAGCCAGATCATCTCGCCGCGTTCGCGCGCCGCCAGATTGCCAAGCACATGATGCGTCGACGGCTCGATCCCAAGCGCGTACTGCCCGGCCTGGAAATTCTGCCATTGATAGGCGCAGGGCAACTGGCCCTTGCGCGTGATCACCTCGAAGCCGAGACCGAGACTGTCGTTGACCACCGCCACAGGGACTTCGCCGGTGCTGTCGGCGCCGAGCTCGTGCTGCCAGACCTGTTCCGTGAATCCCGGTTGCGGCGCCGGCACCGTGCGGTAGCCGACCTTCTGCGCTTCATAGCGCTCGCCGGCATGCCCGGCCCAGACGACGTCGCGGATCGGCGCCAGGTAGCGCGAACCCTCGTCGAGCACCGGATGGCTGACATTGATGTGGTAGAAATACATATGCGGCGTCCGGTTGAAACCGTGATTGACGACACGGTCCGAAAGCCGGATCTCGTTGCTGCCGACATCGGCCTCGATCCGCCGCAGCAGATGCAGATCCTCGCCGAATACGGTCGATTGCTGGACGATGCCTTCGGCCCACAATACGCAGCGGTCGCCGTCCCAGGTCTCGCCGTAGCCGGTCAGCCGCGCCGGGATGGTGCTGATGCGGCCATGTAGCGAATGGCGCACCGTCTTCTTCGGCGGGTAGTTGTAGGTGTCGGCGGGTACCTCGTTCATGAACAATATATGGTCGAGGCCGCAGGTCAGCAGAAGACCGGAAAACGACCGCGCCCAGGCCAATCCCTCCTCGCCTTCGTATTCGTGCAGGCCGGGATGGCGAAAGCCGCTCGGCGAATGCCAGCCGATCGCCTGGCCCTTGAAATCGCAATCGGCGATATCGAGCGCCCGGTCGACCAGCGCGGTGAAGCGCAGGCCGGAGCCGGTGCGGAATTCGAGCATGCGGATGCCGCGCTCGACCCCGTCGCCAAGCGTCATCAGCCGCACGCCGGCGAATTGCGACAACATGCCGGAGCGCTCCGAGACCTGCCGGCGCGACAGCGTCTTGCCGTAGAGCTCTACCATGTGACGGCCAGTTCCTTCACTTTGCTCCTGTCCTTCACTTTGCTCCTGTCCTTCACTTCGCTCTCGTCTCCTTGAGCAGGGCCGACATGTCGGCGCCGGTGATGATGCTTTCCACGGTCAGCAGATCGGTATCGGCGACCGTCTGCTCGGCGACGATCTCGCCGCGGCGCATAACGATGATGCGGTCGGCGACCTGGAATACGTGATGGATGTTGTGGGTGATCAAAAGCACCGAGTGACCGGCATCGCGCACCTCCTTGACGAAGCGCAGCACGCCGTGCGTTTCCTCGACGCCGAGATTGTTGGTCGGCTCGTCGAGGATTATGACCTTGGCGGCAAATTGCATGGCGCGCGAAATCGCGATCGACTGGCGTTCGCCGCCCGACAGCGTGCTGACCAGCGCATCGGCGTCGAGCTTCTTCGAGATGCCGACGCGCTTCAAAAGTGCCGAGGCAGCATCGCGCAATTGGGCGAGATCGAGCGGCGCGAACACGCCAAGCCATTTGAGGTTGACCGGCTCGCGGCCGAGGAAAAGATTGCGCGCGATGCTGAGGTCCGGTGCCAGCGAGGTATCCTGGTGGATGGTCTCGATGCCGAGATCCATCGCATCTCGCGTCGAGCGGATGGAGACCTTCTGGCCGCGCACATAGATGTCGCCGCGATCGACGGGAAAGACCCCGGAGATCGCTTTGATCAATGTCGATTTGCCGGCGCCGTTGTCGCCGAGCAAGGCCACCACTTCGCCCTCGTTGAGCGTGAAGGAGGCGCTCTTCAGGGCGCGGACGCTGCCGAAGGACTTTTGCAGGTTCTGCAGCCGAAGCACTTCCATGGTCAGCTCCTGGCGGCGTTCTTCTGCAGCAAAGCGTGCAGGATGAGCATGGCAAGTATGATGACGCCGACGAAGATGTTGTAGGCGAGCCCGGGCACGCCGATCAGCACGATGCCGTTGCGGATGCTGCGCAGCATCAGCGCACCGACGATGGTGCCCAAAATGGTGCCTCGCCCACCGGTCAGCGCGGTGCCGCCGACCACCACCATGGCGATCACTTCGAGCTCGTAGCCGGTGCCGGCCACCGGCGAGGCAGCAGAGATGCGGAAGGCGCTGATCATGCCGGCGAGACCGGCCAGCACCGAGGTCAGGATGAACAGCCAGATCTTGACCACATCGGCCGGCACACCGCGCGCCACGGCAGCGTTACGGTTCGAGCCGATAGCGCTGATCCAGTTGCCGAGCTTGGCGTAGCGCAGCACATAGATCGCCAATAGCGAAAGGCCGATGAACCACCACAGCGAGGTATAGAAACGGAACGTTCCGATATTGAAGCTGCCGGCCAGCAGCGTCACGAAGAAGCCTGGCTGGTCCCAGGATTTCAGCGGAAACCCTTGGGTGATGTAAAGCGCTGCCCCACGCACCACCAGCAGCATCGACAGCGTCACCAGGAAAGACGAGATGCCGATCTTGGTGACGATCAGCCCGTTGATCGCACCGATCGCTATGCAGAGCAGCAGGCCGGCCAGCAACGCCACGCCAATATCAACCCCGCCGTTCTGCACCAGCAGCATGACCACGACCGGCGCCAGCCCGAATACGGCACCGACCGAAAGGTCGAACTCGCCCGCCGTCAAAAGCAGTGTCATGCCGAGCGCGATGATGCCGAGCTCGGGCAGGAACGCCATCATGTTGGAGATGTTGAGCGGCGACAGGAAATTCGCGTCGGCGATCGCGAACACCGCAAGCAGGACGATCAGGATGACGAGCGAAGAGAACTGCGGCGAGCGCATCAGGCTCGACCTGCGTTTGGCACGAGGCAATTCCTCTTCTGCGGCAATAGTCATGACTGCTTGGACCATATCTCAGGGTGACGCCCGCCGCCTGCGCGGCGAGCGTCAGTTCCAATCACTTGTTGTAGAGTTTCAGGATCGGTTCGACGCTCGAGGCGTCGTAGAGGCTGAACGTGTGGATGTCGTAGCCGATCGGTTCGCCAGCGGCGGCCAACCCGAGCAGCGCCACCGGCATGAAGCCCTGCGCTGACGGGAACTGCCAGGCAGCCGCGTTGATGAACCCAGACTTCACTGACTCGGCCGTTTCCTTCGAATTGCCCCAGCCGACGACCGGGATCTTGCCGGCCGGCACGCCGGCGCCGTCGAACACCCGTTTGACGCTGGCCGCAACGGAATCGCCGAGCGCGATGATCGCCGGCGGGTTGTTGGCCACCATGTAGTCGGTCATCTTGGCGATGATGCCGGCCGGATCGGTGCCGCAATCGACCACGTCATATTTGATGCCGAGCGGATCGAAGACGCTGGCAATGCCTTCGGTCTCGAGCTGCTGGTAGCTGGCGCCCGGCACTTCGACCGGCAGGAACACCTTGTCGCCCTGCTTCACCATCTTGTGGTCGACCAGATATTTCGCCCAGATGACACCGGCTTCCTTGAGATCGGCGCCGACATAGGCTTGCCGGCCGGTTGCCGGATCGTCGGTATTGAAGAACACGATCGGGATGCCGGCCGCCTTCGCTGCCTTGACCTCCTCGGTCCACAGGCCGGGCTGCGCCGAGGTGGTGGCAATGCCGTCCGGCTTAGCGGCAAGTGCCGAGTTGAAGGCCTCCTTCTGCGCCGCCATGTCGCCACCGCTGAACGAGATCTTGCAGGTCACCTTGAGCTGGTCGCAGGCCTTGGTCGCGCCGGCATTCCAGTCGATCCAGAAGGCATCCGACGGGCCGCCATGCGACAACAGGTAGAACGTCTTCTGAGCGTCCTGCGCCAGCGCCGGCGTACCCAGCGCCACACCGGCGAGAACGGTCGCCGCGGCCGCGATTTTCAACGCGAATTTCAACATTTCTCTTCCTCCCTTGTTTCGTAGCCGAACCGCGCCATCACAGTCCGTTGGCGCGGAATTTCCCATCGAGGAATTTCTTGGCACGCGGCACGTCGTCTTCCGAAAGATGCTCGATGATGACCGGGATGTTCGGGTGCTTTTCGGCCAGCCGCTTGAGATAGAGGTCGTAATTCAGCGAACCGAGGCCGGGCGCCGGCAGCTCGATCTCGCCGACGCCGCGGAAAGTGTGGCTCTCCAGCGCGTCCTCGTCACCGATGTCGGCGTGCTTCTCCGACTTGTCGCCGCCGGAACGCTTGACGTCCTTGGCGTGGGCTATCTTGATCTTGTCCGTCAGCGTGTCGAACACCTGGTTCAGGATCTGGTCCATCCTGTCGATGTTGTGAGTTTCGAAATAGTTGGTCGGGTCCATCAACAGGCCGAGGCCCGGGTGGTCGACCTGCGCGAACATCCTCACCGTCTCTTCGACCGAGCCGACGACATTGTTGACATAGGTTTCGAGCAGGAAGACCGCGCCGTGGTCATAGGCGGTCTGGGCAAGGTCGGCGATGACCTTGCGGCATTCCTCGAAACCTTCCTCGGTCTTGTTCTTCGGGTGATGCACCCAGTCGGACTCGGTGTTGTAGGTACCGGTTTCCGAGATCACGTAAGGGGTGCCGAAATGGCGTGCGTTGCGGATGATCTCCTTCAGATAGCCGACGCGCCTCTCGCGCTCGCCCAGGTCCGGATGGATGATGTTGGTGTAGCCCGATACGCAGCAGATCGGCAGATTGTGGTCGCGGAACGTATCGCGGACGGTCTTGGCCTTGTCCCTGGTGATCTGCCCGGCGGACAGTTCGATGTCCCTGAAATGCAGGTCAAGCTGCACGGTGTTGAAATCGAGCGCACGGATCTTCTGCGCGGTTTCCTTGAGGCCATACGGGAAATAACCCGTGAAAATACCTGCCTGCATCATGATGTGAAGTCCTCCCTGTAAGTGATTCAGTCAGTTGATATTTCGGAAAGTTTGACTGTCCGGCCCTTGTCGATCGAGCGGTAGCCCGCTTCAACCAGCGCCATGGTCTTGACGTTGTCGGCGACGGACAGCGCCGGCGGCTCGCCCGTCTTGACCGCGTGCTGGAGCTGCTCCATGACGCCGATGAAAGCATGCGGGAACCACATCGTGTCCCAGCTTGGCGTCACCCATTCACCGCCGGTGGTCTCGGTCGACGCATAGGTCAGCGTCGAGGCAGCGCCAGTCGGCCAGCCGATGGTGCCCTTGGCGACGCCCTTGGTGCCGTCTACGCGCCAGTTGATGTGCTGGTCGTCCTTGTAGCCCTCCTGGCGCGGACCGGACCAGACATCCTCCAGCGATACGGCGAGCACGCCGGACGGGAACTTGATCGTCGACACGGTGATGCCGTCCGAATGGTCGAAGCGGGTGCGCGGGTCCTTGCGGGTCAGGGTGGTGATCTCCAGGGGATCGCCGAACAGGAAGCGCAGTACGTCGAGATGGTGGACGCTCATATTGGCGAGCGTCAGCCGGTCATAGTCCTCAAGGAAGCTCTGCCAGTGCGGGATCGCATGCATGTCGATCTGGGCGAAGACGACGTCGCCGAGCGCGCCGCTGTCGATGATCTGCTTCAAGACGCGCATCGACTGGTCGTAGCGCATGTTCTGGTTGACCGAGAGGATCTTGCCTGCGTTGGCCGCCTCGTCGCGAAGCTTGACGGCTTCATCGAGGGACAGCGCCAATGGCTTCTGCGCCAGGATCGCCCTGATATGTGCCTGCTTCAGCGCATGGCGGATCAGCGCCGGCTGCTGGTCGGGCGGAAAGGCAAGATCGATGATCTCGACGTTCTTGTCCTCGATGAGCTGTTCCGGCGTGTCGTGGACGGTCGGGATATCCCAGCGTTTGGCGACCTTCTCGGCGCTGGCCTTGGTCCGCGAGGCAATCGCCACCACCGGGAAACCGGCTTCCTTGTAGGCGGCAAGGTGACATTCGGCCATGATCATGCCAGCGCCGACGCAGCCGATCCTGTATTCCCTGGTGCGGACTTTAACGTCCGGCTCGAAGCCGTTGCCCGCTATTTCTTCGCTTGCCATATGTTCCTCCCGAAGCTCGTTCCTTGCAGTCGCCGTCATCTTGCCAGCGCTCCCCCGCTTTGCCCGAAATAGTGCACCCTGCCCGGCTCGCAGGATATCGCCACCATCGCGTCCGGCCTGATGTCCGGCTGGCCGCGCAACAGCGCCCGCAGACGCGCCTGCCCGGCGGCGAGCGTCACAACGGTGTAGCCGCCGAGCGGCTCGACCTCGAACACTCGCGCCGGGCGGCCCGCGCCCCCCTCCGCCCAGGCCCTAACCTTGATGTCTTCCGGCCTGAGTCCAATTTCCACGGCATCGGCCGGGGCGCCGGTATCCGCGATGCGGATCGTGCCTTCCGCCGCCTCCACGCCTTCAGCGCCGTGCACCGATTTCAATATATTCATCATCGGCGAGCCGAGCAGCCGCGCTACATAGGTGCTGGCCGGCCGGTCATAGATCTCGGCAGGCGCGCCGATCTGCCTGATCTTGCCGCTCTCCAGTATGGCCATGCGGTCGGCGACCGACATCGCCTCTTCCTGGTCGTGCGTGACATAGATCAGCGTCTTGCCGAGCTCGCGCTGGATGCGCTTCAGCTCGACGCGCGTCTCCTCGCGCAGCCTGGCGTCGAGCGCCGAGATTGGATCATCCATAAGATACGCGACGGGATCACGCACCAGCGCACGGGCGATCGCGACACGCTGCCGCTCGCCGCCTGAAAGCTGCGCCGGCGGCTTGTGCAGGATATGGCCGATATGCAGCTTAGCCGCGACATCGGCGACGCGTTTTTCGATCTCGGCTTCGGCGACCCGGCGTTCGACCAGCGGAAAGCGGATGTTGTCGCGCGCGCTCATATGCGGAAACAGCGCCAGGTTCTGGAACACCATGGCGACATTGCGCTCCGCCGGCGACACCGTGTTGACCGGCTTGCCGCCAATCAGGACCTCGCCCATGTCGGGCGTTTCCAGGCCGAGTACCAGGCGTAGTATCGTCGACTTGCCAGACAGCGGCGGCCCGAAGAAGCAGAAGAACTCGTTGTCGTTCACCGCAAACGACGCATCGTCGACGGCCAGCGTGTTGCCGTAGCGCTTTGTGACATTGCGAAAGACGATATCGGCCATCTCAAGCTGCTCTCAACGCAACGCCAGCGGCGGCGTCGAAGACGCGCACCGCCTCCGCCGCAGGCGCGACGACGGCTGTCTGCCCGATCGCCAGCCCGACATCATTGTCGAACACCGCCTTCACCGCAGTCTCGCCCTCGCCAAGATGGATGATGGTGCGCGCGCCGATCCGCTCGACGAAACTCACCGGCATGGAGAGGCCACGGCCGCCTTCAGTCAGCGTCACCTGCTCCGGTCGAAAGCCATAAAACACCTCGCCGCGCATCCGGCGTGCGGCATCGGCGATCTCGACCGGCAGCGGCGGCGTCGCCCCGAGTGGGCCAAGATCGATGACCAGGCCACGGTCGCTTTCCGCCGGCCTGCCCTTGAGCAGGTTCATGCCCGGCGCGCCGATGAAGCGGGCGACGAAGACATTGGCCGGGTTGTTGTAGACTTCCAGTGGCGTGCCGACCTGCTGCAGCACGCCATGGTCCATCACCGCGATGCGATCGGCCATGGTCATCGCTTCGAGCTGATCGTGGGTGACATAGACCATGGTCTGCCGGAACTGCCGCTGCAGCTGCTTCAGTTCGGTCCGCATCACCGCCCGGAAGGCGGCATCGACATTGGAAAGCGGCTCGTCGAGCAGGAAGATCGCCGGCTCCATGATCGCCGAGCGGCCGATCGCCACCCGCTGCAATATGTTGACCGACAGCCTGTCCGCCTTGCGGTCGAGCAGCGGCGTCAGCTGCAGCATCTCGGCAATGGCGCCGACACGGCGGTCGATCTCGGCCTTGGGTGCGCCGCGCATTTTCGGCCCGTAGGCGAGGTTCTGCCGCACGCTCATATGAGTGAAGATCGCATAGTTCTGGAAGACGAAGCCGACGCCGCGCCGCCCCATCGGCACGCCGGCCATGTCGCGCTCGCCAAACAGGATCTTGCCGCTGGTCGGCTCTTCCATGCCGGCGATCATGTTCATCGTCGTCGACTTGCCGCAGCCAGACGGCCCGAGCAGCGCCATGAACTCGCCGTCGGCAATGGCCAGGTCCATCGTCTTCAGCGCGGTGAAGTCGCCGAATTTCTTGACCAGGTTCTGCAGATGGATGGTGCTCATGCCGCCACCTCGCGCACCCGGGCCATGCGTTTCATGGCAAACACCGCGGCAATGGACAGCACGATCAGTATGGCCAGCGCGATTGCCGCCACATAGCCCCAGATCAGGTCCTGAGTGGTGAGCTTGTAGATGTAGACGGAGATGGTTTCGGTAGCGACGCCGGGACCGCCGCCTGTCATGATATAAAGCGTGTCGAAGATCTTGAAGTTCTCGATCACCCTGATAGCCAGCGCGATGATGATGATCGTCTTCATCTTCGGCAGCACGATGGTGACGAAGCGCTGCCACGGGTTGGCGCCGAGCAGCGTCGCCGCCTTGATCTGGTCCTCGGGCACGCCGACCAGGCCGGCAAGCAGGATCAGGAACATCAGCGGTGTCCACTGCCAGATGTCGGCGACCATGACCGCGATGAGCGCCAGCGTCGGGTCCGACAGCCAGGCGATGGTGACGGGAGAGCCTGAGATCGCCGACAGGATGTCGTTGACCGGTCCGCCTGACTGAAACAGCATGAAGAACATATAGCCGGCCACCGCCGGCACCACCATCATCGGCATCAAGAGGATCGAGTAGAATATCCGCTTGCCGGGAAACTCGTCGGCAAACAGTGTCGCGAGCGCGAGGCCGAGCAGGAACTCCGCCGGCACGCAGACGATCATGACGATGGCCGTGCGCTTCAGCGCACTCCAGAAGCGCGCATCGGCGGCAAGGTCGGTGTAGTTGGCGAAACTGTTCCACATCGACCAGGCGTTCCACCAGCCGGTGCCCGACAGCGGCGACCAGTCGGTGAGGCTGATATAGAGCTGCATCAACAACGGGAAGACGGCGATGAACAGCACCAGGATCTGCGCCGGTAGGGTCAGCCGGAAGCCGAGCCGTGCGCCCTCGTCCGGCAACACCGACGTCGCTTTAGAGGCCTGCATGTCGCCCTCCGAAATCGTGGCTGTCACCGCGCTCATTGCTTGAGCGCCCCGAAGGTCAGCCCGCGAACCAGGTGGCGCTGGATGGCGATCCCCATGATGACAGGCGGCACGGCGGCGATCAGGCCGAGCGCTGCCTTGGCGCCGTAAAGCTGTCCGGTCATCGAGGAGGACAGCGAGGCCATGTAGACGGGGACCGTCACCCATTCGCGCGTCGTCAGAAGCAATGCAATCAGATAGTCCGACCAGTTGAGGATGAAGACGAACAGCGCGGCACTGGCCAGCGGCGCGCGCATCATCGGCAGCGTGATGCGGGTAAAGACGCGCCACCGCGAACAGCCCTCGACCAGTGCCGCCTCCTCGATCTCGCGCGGCATGTCGTCGAAGAAGGTCTTCATCAGCCAGAAGGCGAAAGGCAGCGTGACGATGCCATAGATCAGCGACAGCCCCCACCAGCTGTCGGTGAAGTTGAGGAAGGCCCACATGATCATCACCGGGGTCATGACCGCCATCGGCGGAAACAGGCGAAGCTGGATCAGTGCCAGCGGCAGGTTCTGGCCCGAGCCGAAGCGCGACAGCCCATAGGCCGCCGCTGTGCCCGCCGACATGGCGATTGCCGTGCCGAATGTGGCCGACAGCAGCGACGACAGGATCGGCTTCAAAGCTGTGCGGTCGAGCGCGACGATCAGATTGTTGGTCGATTCACCGAAGACGAAGCGGAAATTGCTGAGTGTCGGGTTCTTCGGCCACCATGTCAGGTCGGCGCCGGTCGCCGACCATTCGGCGATCGGCTTGAACGCCATCGACACCATCCACAGGATCGGCACCAGCGTCACCGCCATCGCCGCAAAGATCGCGGCATAGCGGAATATCTCGAAAGGAACTGAACGCTTCATCTTGCGGCTTTGCTGGGTCCTTCGTTGCCGAGGGGAAGGGCGACCGCTCCTCCCCTTCTTGGTAAGATCCTGCAAGGATCAGGCGATCGGGTCGAGGACGGTCGGCCAGGCCTCCTTGTTGGTTTTGATGGCCTCGAGAAGCTTCTCCTCGCCGGTGCGGCGGGCAATCTTCTTCCACTCGGCCTCGGTGTCGGCCATCGCCTGCTCGGCTGTCTTGGCCTTGGTCAGCGCGGCGACGAGGTTCTCGTCCAGCGCATTGTGGAAGGCGGTGGCGCCGGGATAGTTGATGGTGGGCACGGTGCGGGCGACCGTCTCTCGCACCACGTCCATGTGGTAAGCATGATAGGTCTGGCGAACCAGCGGATCCGAGAAATCCGATAGCCGGAACGGATCGAAGTAGCCGCCCGGATTGGCAGTCATCCAGGCGTAGATGCGGCTTGAACCCAGCCACTGCAGGAACAGGTAGCAGGCCTCCGGGTTCTTGGCTTGCGAGGACACCGACGCCGATAAATTGAGCCACAGCACCGACCGGCTGACCAGCTTGCCGTCGATCTCGCGGCCGGGTGGCAGCATCGAGCCGATCTTGCCGGTGACGGCTGAATCCTTGTTGCCGGCATTGTCGAGGAATTTCGGCAAATTGGAGAAGGCGCAGGTCATGGCCGCACCGCCCTTGGCGAAATTGCCGTACTGCTCCGGCCAGCCCCAGGAGATCGCATCCGGCGAATGATGCGAAAGCGACGCAATGTACTCGTTGGTCGCCGCGATACCTTGCTCCGAATTGATCAGCGGCTTGCCGGTATCGTCGAACAAGAACTGATTGGGCGAAGCCATTGAGACATAACGCTGATACCAGTTGGTGTAGCCCCAACCCTGGTTGCGCAGATCGGTCGAGCCGAACAAGCCCTTATCCGGGCGCTGGAAGAAGGCCGCGATCTCGTCATGCTGCTTCCAGGTCTTCGGCGCCGCCAGTTCATAACCGTATTTGTCGGAGAAGGCCTTCTTCTCGTTTGCGTCGCCGAACAGATCGGTACGGTAGACCCAGGTCTGAAAGTCGCCATCCAGCGACACGCCATAGGTCGAGCCGCGATACTGATTGAGCAGCGAGACGCCCTTGGCGCCGTCGACATAGCCGCGCTCGGGATCGTCCCATTCCGGCTTGTATTGCGCGACGAAGTCGTCGAGCTTGAGGATGCCGCCGGTTTCGGCGAGGTCGCCAAGGCGGTTCCATTCGACCGCGTAGATGTCATACGCCCCACCCTTGGTGGAGATGTCCTGCATCGTCTTGGTGAATTCCTGGCCGTTCGGCACACCGACGATCTCTAGCGGAATGCCGGTTTCCTTCTCCCAGAGATCCTTGATCGACGGCGCGCCGGCCGGAAACGGCTGGGTTAGCTGGCCGATCGAGCCGTCGGACAGGCCAAGTACGATCTTGGCCGGCGCCTTGCCGGCGCCCTTCATCGCCTTGGCCGCCTCGATGGCGCGGCCCTCCGGCGTATCGGCGCCATACTGATAGCGCTCCGAGCCGTCGAAGCCCGTTGGGCCACCGATCATGCCGGGCGCCAGGGCATCGGCCGCATAGGCACGGCTCGGGCGAATGAATTTCGGTGCAATACCTGCGGCGGCAACAAGGACTGCCGCCTTTCCACCGGACGCCAGCAAACGGCGCCGCGACACGCGGATCAAATTCGACATTGGAACTCCTCCCTCAGGGCCTTGTTCCTCCACGGCCCTATGATGGATATTGACGGCACTATACGAAGGCTGTCAACATCATAAATAATCAAGATACATCATAACATCTCATGGGAGGGGAGGAATGGCGTTTGTGAAGGCTCTCACACTGAAGCCGGTGCTTGAATTTGAGGGAGCCCGGCTGCCCACCTCCCGGCTTTGGTCCGCTTCGGCATTTTGGTGTAGCGCAGCGGCTTGCGCATCGGCCAAGGCCGGTTACATCATTTCCCATCAGAATCATGGGCGGCGATGAAGCCGCTCTGCGACATCGGACCCATGAAATGCGTAATCTCGATGCGCCGTTGGTGCATTTTGGAATGAGGTGATCGACAGTGCGGTCCACCCTGACAGACATAGCCCGGGAAGCCGGCGTTTCCGCCGCCACGGTCGACCGTGTGCTCAACAACCGCGCCGGGGTCAGGGCGCGCACCCGCGAGGTCGTGCTCGAAACGGCACAGCGGCTTGGCTATATCGCTGAAAATTCGAATAGTCCGAGCTCGCTCAACGCGCTGCGCAGTGAGGTCATAAGGCTCGATTTCGCCCTGCCAGCCGGCACCAATTCCTTCATCAAGATGCTGCACCGCCAGATTGAGGCGCAGGCGCAGGCGCGGCCGGACCTCGACGTCCGCGTCGCTACCATCGAAGGTTTCAATCCGGACCGGCTTGCGCGTCTGCTGCAGGAACTGCACGGGCAGACTCAAGGCGTCGGTGTGATCGCGCTCGACCATCCAACGGTGCGTGAGGCGATCCGCTCGCTTTCGGCCAGCGGCGTCAAGGTCGTCACCATCGCTTCCGACATCCTGCATGTGCCGAGGGTTGCCTATATCGGCATCGACAACCGCGCCGCCGGCCGGCTCGCCGGCTACCTGCTCAACCGCTTCATGGGCGCCGGGCGTCCGGGCAAGGTCGCGCTGTTCGCCGGTTCGCTCTCCTATCGCGGCCACGAAGAGCGCGAGATGGGCTTCCGCCACATACTGACGGAAGAATCGCCCAATCTGCAGATCGTCGAGATGCGCGAAATGCTCGATGACCGCGAAAAAGCCTATTCGGAGGCCTCCGCCCTGCTGGATCGGCACCCGGACCTGGCCGCCATCTACAATGTCGGCGCCGGCAACACCGGCATCGCCCGCGCACTCAAGGAGCGCGGGCGCGCGCTGTCGACGGTCTTTCTCGGCCATGAGGTGACGGAAGGCACCAAGGAGCTTCTGCTCGACGGCACGCTCGACGCGGTCATCGACCAGAACCCGCGCGTCGAAGCCCGCGAGGCACTCAACACCTTGACGCACGCGGTCAGGGGGTTGCCTTACGAACTGCACCAGCCACGGCTGCAGGTGATCTTCAGGGAGAGCATCCCGGAGATCTGAACGGAACCTTTAGGGATGAGAAAGGCCGCGCCGACTGGCGCAGCCCGCTACATCGTCAAGCAACGCTACTGGACGGCGGCGACTTCCGCATAAGCGCCGTCGACAAAGCTCTTGTCGACCCATTTGCCATAGTCGATCGACCCCTTCAGCAGCCCGGCGCCGGCCATGAACTTCTCCTCGCCCTTGAGCGCGGTGATCGCATCGTCGGTGAGCTTCGGGTCCTGGTAGAACAGGCCCTGGCTGTACGTCTTGCGCACGGATTTTTCCGACGACTTGGTTGCCTCGACGAAGGTCTTGATCGTCTCACCGGGGTGGGCGTCGGCCCAGCGCGAAATCTCGATATCGACCTTCAGCAGCCGCTTGATCAGTTCCGGGTATTTCGCCGCGAAGGCGCCGTTAACGGAGATGACGTTCGGCACGTTCCATTCCGGATGGGTGCTGGTGTCGTAGAGAACGCGGGCCTCTCCGGTGTCGACCAGCTTGGCCGCCGTCGAGTCAGTCTCGACGATGGCATCGATGTCACCGCGCAGCAGTGCCGGCCCTGACGCCTCGAAGGGTAGGTTCAGCCCTTCGACGTCGCCCGTCGTCAGGCCGACGCTGTTCAGCGCCTTGCTGAAATTCGAATGCCGTACGGTGCCGGTGAGATATGCGACCTTCTTGCCCCTGAGATCCTGCAATGTCTTTAGTGGCGAGTCGGCCTTGACGATGATGGAGGAGCCGCCAGCCTTCACATAGCTCGATAGGCCGATCAGCTTGACGTCGGCTCCAGAGGCAGCGACGCGCAGCGCTGGATTGTTGCCGGTATAGGCGACCTCGATCGCCCCGGTCGCCAGCGCTGTGGTCGCCTCGGAACCGCCATTGAAGGTCACCAATTCGACCTTGATGCCGTCCTTGGCGAATGCCTTCTCCCACCAGCCGTCCTGCTGGGCGAGGATGAATTTGAGGTGCCCCGGCGCTGTGCTGCCGATGCGGATGACATCGGGCTTGTCTTGCGCGAAGCCAGGGGCGACGAAGCCAATGGCGAGACCGGCGGCCGCGACAAGAACGCTCTTGAGCAGCAAGCGGCGAAAGGCACTGAAAAAGATCTTGGACACCTGGAATTCCTTTCCAATTGGCGTGAATTGGTTGCCTGTTTAAATCGGCGAAGCTTCCGACTGGCCCTTCCAGGCAGTTGCCCAGCGCTCGAACCCGACGAGCAGGTAGTTGACGGCAAGGCCGATGACGGTGAGGGTCAGGATGCCGGCATACATATCGGCCGTTTCCATCATCAGTTGCGAGTTTTGGATGAGGAAGCCGAGGCCGGATTTGGCGGCCAGCATCTCGGCGCCGATCACCGCGAACAACGAGGATTTCACGCCGAGCCGCGCGCCGGCGACGATAGAGGGAATACTGGCCGGCAGGATGATTTTCCGGAACAGGTCGAAGTCGGACGTGCCCATCGAGCGCGCCGCCTTGATCAGCAGCGGATCCACCGACTTAACGCCGCTGATCGTGTTTACGAGGAGGAAAAACACCGAGGAATAGAAGGTGATCGCCACCTTCGATTCCTCACCGATACCGAGCAGAAGGATGAACACTGGCAGCAGCGCGAACTGCGAGGTGTTGCGCAGTGTCTGCACCAAAAGGTCGGAGACCTTCTCGAACAGCGAATAGCGCCCCATCAAAAGCCCGAGCGGGATGGCCACGACCACGCCAAGCGCGAAGCCTATGGCCGCTCGCTGCAGGCTGATGCCGATATGCTCGACCAGCACGCCCGAGGCGAGCAGATCCCACCACGCGACCAGCACCTCGCTCAGCGGCGGGAAGAAGATGCGGTTCAGCCAGCCGAGCCGCGGCGCGATTTCCCAGGCGAGGAAGAATAGACCGAGCAGCGGAAGGCCATAGATGAAGGTGCCGAAGCTTGCTCCTCGCTTGCGCCTGACCGCGGGCGTAGCGCTGCGGGCCTTGAGTGCCGGAACCCTGGCGGCTACCATCGCCTCACCGGCTCCGGCAAACGGATGAAAGCCGCCGGCGGGGCTAAACTTTTCGGTCAGATAGGCCATGGCCCTAACTCCTCAGTGGCTGAACGCCGGCGACAGCGTCGAGTCCTTCTGCGCCTTGTTGACTTCGTCGCGCAGCGCCTCCCAGACACGGGCGCGGTGATGGTTGAAGGCAGCACTTGCGCGGATGTCGCCGTCGCGCGGCCGCGGCAGGTTGATATCGATGATCTCCTTCACCGTGCCCGGACGCGCGGTCATCACCACTACCCGGTCGGCCAGAAAAATCGCCTCGTCTATCGAATGAGTGACGAAGATCACCGTCGTCTTGATCTTGCCCCAGATCCTGAGCAGTTCGCCTTGCAGGATTTCGCGGGTCTGCTGGTCGAGGGCGGCGAACGGCTCGTCCATCAGCAGCACTTCGGGATTGCTGGCCAGCGCCCGGGCGATCGCCACGCGCTGCTGCATGCCGCCTGAAAGCTGGTTGGGAAACCGATCCTCGAAGCCCGCGAGGCCGAACAGCGACAACAGATGGCGGGCCGTGGCGGTGCGCTCGGCTTTGGCGACGCCACGCACTTCCAGCGCATATTCGATGTTGGCCAGCGCTGTGCGCCAGGGAAACAGTGCATATTGCTGGAACACGTAGCCGGTCTTGGGGTCGGGTCGGGTAATCCGCCTGCCGTCGAGCTGGACGCCGCCGCTGGTCGCTTGCGTCAGCCCGCCGATAATATCGAGCAGCACCGACTTGCCCGAGCCGCTCGGCCCGACCAAGGTGATGAACTCGCCGGTGCGGATGGCGAGATCGACGCCGTCTAGCACGATAACGCGGTCGGTCGCCTCGCCGTCGACGGTAACGAATTGTCCCGGCTTGAGCTGAAAAGTCTTCTTGATGTTGCTGACGACGATGCGGTCCATGTCTCTACTCCGGTCGTCTCTCTGTCACTGCGCCACGCGGATGCGGTGCGTCGGGTCGAACTCAGAGCCGCCGGCCTTGCCGCGCTGCCAGCCGAGCGCGCGGGCATAGCTGCCGAACAGATGGCGCGCTTCGACCTCCATCTCGCTGATGCCAGTCGGCCCTTCGGCGAACTCGGCCACATAGAGCGCATCGGTCGGGCAGTAGATTTCGCAGAGAAAGCAGGTCTGGCAGTCTTCCTGCCGCGCGATAGCCGGCACGCCGTCCGTCGCGTCGAAGACATTCGCCGGGCAGACCTTGACGCAGATGTCGCATTCGACGCAGCGAGTGGCCGAGACGATCTCGATCATGACGCCAACTCCGCCAGCCGATCGGGTGCTCCGGCGATGCGGAAATCATCGACGCCGGTGATCACCAGCCGGTGCGCAAAGGCCGGGTTCTTGCTCGGAAGATCGGTGCGGCGATGCATGCCGCGGCTCTCGCTGCGATGAAGCGCGGCAGTGACCGACCAGCGCCCGGCAGCGGCGATCGACGCCGCCTCGCGGGTGCGTATCCGCTCCAACCCCTCGCCTTGCAGATGGTCGCGCACGTCGCGCCAAACGCTCTGCAGCCGCTCGCCGCTTTTTTCGAGACCAGCACTGGTGCGGAAGAAATTCTTGTCCAACGGCACGACTTCCGCGCGCACCGTCTCGATGATCTCGTTGGTGGCGATATCGGCTCGCGGCGAAGCCGCCGGGCGCAGGCCGGCTTGGCCGAGCGGCTGGACCTCGCTGCGGAACGCCTTGCCGGCGCGGCGTCTGGCATGGGTCGAAGCGCCTTTGCCGGCCCACCAGCCGCTGGCCAGAGCCCAGGACGAATTGACGGCGCCGCCACCCGAAACCGCGCCGGTCATGATCTCGCGGCTGGCGGCGTCGCCGGCGGCGTAAAGACCAGGCACGCCGGTGCCGCAGTCGTCGGACACGATGTCGATGCCGCCAGTACCACGCACAGTGCCTTCGGCGCGCAGCGTAACGCGGAACAAATCGTTGAAGGGGTCGATACCGGCGCGGTCATAAGGCATGAAGCAGTTCGGCTGGCCCTGGCGCAGCCAGCCTTGCAGCGCGAGCTCGGCCTGGTCGAGCCGCGCATAGACAGGCCCCTCGATCAGAGCACGCGCCACTTCCTCCTCGCGGTCGCCGATGCCGTTGCGTAGCGGCTCACCGGTCGGGCCGAGGATCGGCGAACCGTCCTCGCGGTGGAATGACGCCCAGCGGAACGGCAGGCCCTTGTTCAGCGACGAGCCATGCGGTGCCAGCGTGTACTTGCCGGTGAACTCCATGCCCGACAGGCTGGCGCCGGCTTCCGCCGCCATCAGATAGCCGTCACCGGTCAGCCCGCTCGAGCCGAGGATGCGTTCGCGGAAGGCGCAGCCGCCGGTCGCCAGCACGACCGCCTTGGCATCGACCCGCCAGTCGCGCTCGACCTGGCGGCCGACGCCGGCAGCACCGACGACCGCATCGCCGTCCGACAGAAGTTCGAGCGCCGGATGATGGTCGAGCACGGTCACGCCGGCCAAAAGCACACGGCGGCGCATGAAGCGCATATAATCCGGTCCGCGCAGATTGGCGATGTAGAGCCGCCCGTCATCCTGGCTCGGAAACGGATAGCCCCATTCGGAAAGTTGCAGCAGATTGCGGTAGGCGGTATCGACGCAGCGCAGCATCCAGCGCTGGTCGGCGAGCTCGCCGGTGCGCTGCCAGCGTCGCTCGACCACCGCGTGCCTGTTGTCGCCCGGCGGCACGCACCACGTTCCGGTATTCGAGGGCGCCGTGGCGCCGCTGGTGCCGAGATACCCCTTGTCGGCCAGCACCACGCTCGCCCCGCTTTCAGCCGCTGCGATGGCCGCCCAGGCGGCTGACGGGCCACCTCCCAGCACCAGTACATCGGCGGCAAGATGCAGCCTTTCGGGCGCGGATCGAATGGCTGTCGTGGTCTTCGGCATGATCACTCGCGGAAAGGGAGTTGGCGGCGGGCTAAGGGCGGCAGGTTCGGCTCAAGCCGCCCTGGAGAACCACACCGGCTCGTTGCCGGCGCTCCACTTGATGTTGCAGCCGATCGACGGCACCCGGTCGGCGGCAGGCGTTTCGCCCTTCAGCACCGCGTCGACGGCGACGCGCAGATCCACCCCCGTCACCGGCCTGCCGTTGCCTGGCCGGGAATCGTCGAACTGGCCGTGATAGGCCAGCCGACGGTCGGCGCCGAACAGGAAGAAATCGGGCGTGCAAGCCGCGCCATAGGCTTTCGCCGTCTGCTGCGAAGCGTCCTTGAGATAGGGGAAGGTATAGCCGAATTCTTCGGCCTGCTCGCCGATGCGGGCCAGCGTCTCCTCGGGATGTGCTTCATGGTCGTTGGCGTTGATCGCCACCACCTGCAACCCCTTGTCGGCATAGTCCCTGGCGAACGCCGCGAATTGCTCGCGGATCAGCAAGACGAACGGGCAGCGATTTGAGATGAAAGCCACTAACAGCGCCTGCTTGGCATCGAAATCGGCAAGCTTGTGCAGCACGCCACTGGCGTCCGGCAGCAGGAAATCGGCAGCTCTGGTTCCAAGGTCGATAGGATTCGATTCAGTTTTCGGCATCGATGCTCTCCCTTTGGGCGCCCGGCATTGCGGCATTCTCGCCTTGTAAGGCTTGGGCGAATGCCACGGCCGCTACAAATTCACTTTAGTCTATGAACTTAGTAGAATTATAGGCCAGAGAGGCAGTTCGCGGTCAAGCTAGCGGGATAGAATATCGTGCCAATGTTTGTGCCGGCCCGGCAACTTTGTTTGGCTGGGCAAGTGCCTCTGAGAAAAGAGCGCGCCGGCCGGGTAAGGGCAGTCCGCGTGGCTTTCGTCGAGATCGCCGACGAAGGCGAACGGCAGGCCATCGACAACGCGACCGGCATTGAACTGCACTGGCTGCCGAGAAATGGCGTGCAGGCCGGCGTTGACGACAGGCTGGCGCACGCCATCCGGTCGGTCGCATGGCCGACCGGTTTGGCATTCGGCTGGTTCGCGGCCGAAGCGGCTGCTGCCAGGACGGTGCGCGAACACTGGCGCGGTACACTGGCGCTCGGCCGCAACGAAACACTGGCGGCAGCCTATTGGCGGCGGGGCGGGACTGATGGCCGGCTAGAGCTTGCTCACCATCGCTTGCGCATGTTCGCCCAGACCGATGGCGATCCGGTCGCCAGAGACAATGCCTGATGTGTCGCAGACGACCAGCGGCATGCTGATGTCGTAGAGGAATTCGGCAACGATGGCGCCAACGGCAAGGATCGGGTCCGGCCGCTCCAGGATAATGCCGGCCGGCGCCGTGCCCCTGCGGATCGCTTCGGCCAGAACCGAAGACGAGGACGACGACCCCCGCCCGCTCGGCATCACCAGGATCTTGCCGGCGATATTGCCGCCCAGGTCCGGATGCGAATAGTCGATGATGTCGCCCGTTTCGACGTCGATCCCGCCCCAGAAGCTGAGCGCCTGCGAAAGCACCAGCGCCGGGCCCTGTGCCGAGCCGGAAAGGTGGAATGTACCGGTTCTGGTCGGCGCCTTCATGGCGCGGCTCGCACGACGCGGCCGGCCGCAGCCGAGCGGACGCAGTCTTCCATGTCACCGAAGGCCACCGAGACACCGATATTGCCAGGTGCGTAATGCGCCCATTTGCCCGAATTGGTCATCACCACGCCATCGAGACGCTCGAGGATCGACGTGACATAGGTGCAGGTGTCGGTGACCGGAACGAGGCCGAACTCTTCCATGCCGGCCAGTGCGCCTTCGTCCTGCAGTCGCGTCAGCGTGGCACGCCCTGTGTTGACGTAGATCGGGACGCCCCTGCCCGGCGCAACTTCGCGCAGCAGCGGCAACAGGCGCATCCACTCTTCATGGGAGAAATGCGGCGTGCCTAACGACACGGCTGCAAGCTGCACGCCGTCGGGGACGCTCGACAGCCTGACCAGCGCATGGTGGATGTCGGTCCGAGAGATCCGGATTTTTTCCTCCGGCACCAGGCCGTGCAAGGCCTCATCCAGCGTTTTCGCCTCCGGCGTGATGCCGACGGCATGAAATAGCGCCACCGCACCCGTCGTTGCCGCCGCCGCCCCCAGCGCCTTCAGTTGGTCCTCGTCGCGCGGCTTTGGCAGGCCCGATATGACAGGGATGCGGTCGCCAGCCCTGTGCCCAACGATCAGCCCGACGCCGACAAACAGGGCGTCGCTTGGCTCGAAAGCAGCGTCGGTCAGCTCAAACAGGATCTGGCCTCGTCGATTTTCACTCAGATGCAGCCCCCAAGCCGGCGCGCGCCCGGTCATTGCGCAGCACAAATCGATGAAATCGCCATAGCGGTTGGTTCGCGCTCCGATCACCGAATTGGCAAAGACGATGGCGTTGGACTCACCCCAGGCGATCTGCTCGCCGAACCTTGGCCGGAACCGAGTCTGATAGGGTGCGCAGGTGAAGGTCGCCTGGCAGCCGAGGTCCAGATGCGCATTCATCAGGCGTCGCGCCGGCGCTTCTTGCGCGGCCGGCATCTTCACCAATCCGGGATGGATGAGGTCGAACGAACCGACATTCAGCGTCGTCGGCACCCGAACGCGGCCGCCGCCCTCGATCAGCCTTTCGACGAAATCGAGGCTGGCCTGGCCGTGATAGAGGCAGCCGTCGATATGGGCGCCGGCAATATCCAACAATTTGTGCGCGCCGACCGCCTTCGAAAAGGCAACCAGGATCTTCATCGCAGCGGCCACGGCCGGGCCCTGCTCGCCCTGCAGCATCGACTGGTCGCCCGCATTCAATTCAAGCGACATCGAGTATTCCGCTCACACTTTGCCCGACCATGCTTTCCCCGATTGCGGACCGCCTGGCAAGACTGAAGGATTGGATCTGCTAGCTCGCGTCGATCAGCACCGTACTCTCCGACGACCAGCGCAGCACCACCTGTTGTCCTTCCGCCAGCTTTTCGATGCCGGTGTTCTGCACGATGACCTTGATTGTCTGGCCATCGCGATCGACAAAATACGTGCTGTTGTTGCCGGCGAAGATGCGCTTGGAAACCCGCCCCGTGAGCATGTTGGCATGGGCTCGGTCCGGAACGCCGGCATTGGTGGCGATGCGGATTCGTTCAGGCCGCACGGCGCAGCTCGCCTTCATGCCGGCGACAAGCGTAACCCCCGCGCCTGCGGCAATCCCCGTTCCGTCAGGCAGCCGGATGCCCGTACCAGTGGCGTTGCCGCGAAGGATGTTGGCGTCGCCCAGGAAGGTGGCGGCAAACTCACTCTTCGGCCGATCGTAGATCTCCTCGGGCGGGCCTTCCTGCACCAGCTTGCCATCGCGCAGAATGCCGATGCGGTCGCTCATCGTCAGCGCTTCTTCCTGGTCGTGGGTGACGAAGATCGTGGTGATGCCGATCTCGCGCTGAATACGCTTCAATTCGATTTGCATGTCCACGCGCAGCGCCTTGTCGAGCGCGCCGAGCGGCTCGTCGAGGAGAAGCACGCGCGGCGTGGTGACGATCGCGCGAGCGAGCGCCACCCGTTGGCGCTGGCCGCCGGAGAGCTGGTGCGGCCGGCGACCACCGAGCGTGCCGAGTTGCACGAGGTCGAGTGCGCGCTGCACCTCGCTGGCAATCACCGCCTTGGGCTCGCCACGCACCGACAGTCCGAAGGCGACATTGTCGGAGACGCTCATATTGGGAAAGAGCGCGTAGTTCTGGAACACCATGCCGATGCGCCGCTTCTCCACCGGCACCCGCTCAACACTTTTGCCGCCTATGGAGATGCGACCAGAGTCGGGAAAGTCGAAGCCTGCGATCTGGCGCAGCAGCGTGGTCTTGCCGCTGCCGGAGGGACCGAGCAGGGCGTAGAAGCCGCCGTCGGCGAAATCGATCGAGACATCGTCCAGCGCCTTGTGCGCGCCAAAACTGCGCGACACATTCGATACCTGCACGCCCGCCATTATTTCTCTCCGCCGAATTTGAAGAAGCGCGCCGTCAGCAGCATCAGCGCCATCGACACAACAATGATGATCGTCGAGACAGCATTGATCTCGGGCGTGAAACCCTTGCGGATCGCCGCGTAGATTTCGACCGGCAGCGTCGTTTGGCCGGGCGTCGACAGAAAGTAGGAGACGACGAACTGGTCGAAGGACACGGCGAAGGCGAACAGCCCACCGGCAATGACGCCCGGCATGATCCAGGGCAGCGTGACGCGGTTCGTCACCTGCCATTGATTGGCGCCGAGCGAGCGCGCCGCCTCTTCCAGCTCCGGCGCAAATGTCTGCAGCCGGGCCGAGACGACGACGATGACATAGGGCAGCGCCAACGCCACGTGGCCGAGCAGGATGGCGAACAGACCGCGGCCGATGCCGACGCCGAAAAAGAAAATCAGCATCGCCGTGCCAGTGATCAGCCACGGTATGGCGATCGGCGGAAACAGCAGCGCCTGCAGGAATTTCTTACCGCGGAAGTCGTAGCGATAGAGCCCTAGCGACGCCGCGGTGCCGAGCGCGGTGCAGATGATGGTAGTGATGACGGCGATCTCGACGCTGTTTCGCGTGGCCGCGATCAGCTGATTGTTCTGCCAGAGCGAGGCATACCATTCCGTCGTCCATTCGAACGGCAGCTGGTAGAAGGGCGAAACGTTGAAAGACATTAGCGCCATGATGATGATGGGCACATAGAGGAAGGCGAGCAATAGCCAGATGTAGAGGCGGCCGAGCCATTCGAGGACCCGTGTCGTCGCCATCACGTAGCCCTCCTCAGCACCGGTGAGGCAACCGCCAGGATGACCAGCACGACGGCCAGCAGGATAAAGGAGAGCGCAGCACCCAGCGGCCAATTGAACACCGCGACGAACTGGTCCTCGATGACAGTGCCGTAAAAGGTGCCGGTACGGCCGCCAAGGATGCGCGGCTCCATGAACGAGCCAACGACCGGGACGAAGATGAGGGCTGCGCCAGCCACCAGCCCCGGCATCGACAGCGGAATGATGACCCGCTTCAGCATCTGCAGCCGCGAGGCGCCGAGCGAGCGCCCGGCCTCGAGCAGCGAGTCATCGATGGCCTGTAGGGTCAGGTAGCAAGTCAGCACCATGTAAGGAACGTAGGAGTGCACCAGCCCGATGATGACGGCCGGATAGGAATACATCAGGTCGATATTGATCTTGAACGGCAGCACGGCGTTGAGCGCTGTGTCGAGAATGCCCCCTTCACGCAGCACCATCGCCCACGAGAAGATGCGCACCAGCCCGTTCGACCAGAACGGCAGGATGACGAGCAGGAAAATCGCCTCGCGGCTGCGGCCTTTCAGCACCTTGGCCAGCACGTAAGCGGCGGGATAACCGATGACGATGCACCACAGCGTCACCTCGAGGCCGAGGCGCAGCGAGGCCACCAGCAATGTCAGGTAAAGGCTTTGTGAAAAGAAGGCGGCATAGTTTTCGAGCGTGAATGCCCACGGCTTTCCCGATAGCGGCAGGTCGGTCATGAAGGAGAAGAAGACCATGGCCGAGAGCGGCAGGAAAATTGCAACCGTCAGCCAGAGATAGGCAGGCGCCAGAAGCGGCAAGGCCGATCTCAGCCCGCTGCGCGACGCGGCTGCGATCTGTACTGCCATGACATCTTCTCCCAGGATAGGAAGGATCAGCCGACATTGATGGTCGGCTGATCGCGGCTTCTGCTGTTACTTCACGTCGACCTTGAGCTGCTGCCAAAGCGCCAGATAGGTCTCGCGCTGCGCGTCAGTAATCGGCGCCTGGAACTGGATGCGCTTGGCGACTGCCGGGTCGCCCATCACCTTGCGGTTGAAGGAACCCTCTGGCAGCGCTTCGACCGCCTTGGTGTTGGCCGACACCGGCGCGCCGACCTTGGTGACCCATTCGACATAGAACTTCGGGTCGATCATGTAGTTGATGAAGGCTTGCGCCCCGGCGACGTTCTTGGAACCGACCGGAATGGAAAAGGCGTCAAGCCAGGCGACGGCACCCTCCTGGGGAATGACCAGCGAGACCGGCAGCTTGAAATGCGTCTTGGCGCGGTCGGCCGAGCCGCTCCAATAGGTGCCGATGTCGATCTGGTTGGAGGCAACCATCTGGTTCCAGTCGTTCTCCGAGCTCCAGAACGTCTTGATCTGCGGCATCAGCGAGGTCAGCTTCGCCTTGACCGCCTCCATGTCCTTGACGTCGTTGATGTTCTGGCCGGTAGCGATGGCGCCGAACTGCACGGCCTCGACGGCATCGTCACGGATGGTAACGCGGCCCTTGTGGGCGGGATCCCACATTTCGGCGATGCTGGTCGGCGGCTTGTCGAATGACTTGTCGTTGATGGCGAGCGCCGTCAGCCCCCAAACCCACGGCACCCCATAGACCTTGCCGTCATGGACGAGCATCGATGAGCCGGCCTTGTCCTTGCTGATGTCGGCATAGTTCGGCAGCTTGGACGTGTCGATCGGCTGAATGAGCTTTTCCGCCATCGCCTGATCGTTGAAGGCGGCATTGATCATGACGACATCGTAAAGGCCGGGATTGGTCCTGAGCTTGGTCAGCATTTCCTGTTCGGAATTGAAGAAGTCGTTGACGACCTTGTTGCCGGTTGCCTTTTCGAAGGCGGCTATGGCCCAGGGCTCGTCGGCGCCATAGCCCTTCCAGTTGAGTACGTGCACCTCGTCGGCCCTGGCGGCCAGCGTAAGGGCCGAAGCGAAGACAGCGGTTGCCGTCAGAAAAGCAGTCAGTTTGGGCATGCGCATGTTCGTTCCTCTCATTATTTGCCCGGTTGGCGGGCTTGTTATCCCATTAGGCTGTCAGAAATGGGCCTCTTGCTTCCGGCCATGCACGGTCGTCGGTCGATCGTCATGGCTGAGGAATCGCTGGATCTCCTGGTCGTTCGGCGCCGACGACCCGCCATGGCGGGTGACCGAGAGCGCCGCCGCCGCATTGGCGTAGCGCGCCGCTTCGAACGGCGACACGCCGTGCGACAGCGCGCTGACGAAGGCGCCGATATGAGTGTCGCCGGCGCCGTTGGTGTCTACCGCCGCGACCTTGAACCCGGGCACATCTTGGGCGGTGCCGTCGGCCAGCCGCACGAAGCAGCCTTTTGCGCCAGCGCGGACGACCACGCCTGCCGCGTTGGGGCAGTGGCTGGCCAGCAGGCGGGCAGCAATAGCTTCGACATCGCCGGTGCCGGCGATCTCAGCCGCTTCGGCGGCGTTGCAGCTCAGCCAGCTCGTGCGCGCCAGCACCCGGTCGAGAATGGTGCGCGAAATGTCTGAGATGATCGGCGTCGGATCGAAGACTAAAGGAATTTCCGCCGGCAGCACCTCGATCCAGTCGACAAGCGCCTCTCGGCTTCCCGGATAGCTAAGTGTATAGCCGGAGGTGAACACCCAGTCGCCCGGTGCGACCGAGATGAGCGCCATCATGTCAAGGCTGAGCAAACTCTCTGCACCAGGCCACGAGACGAAGGTGCGCTCGGCATCGCTCGAGATCATGGCGACGCAATTGCCACTGTCCAGAACCGGCGATGCCGGCGTCAGTGCCTCGATCCCCTCCGTGGCTAAGGCCGCGCGCAGGAAGTCGCCATTGGGTCCGCTGCCGAGCTGGCCGCCGAACACCACCTTCATGCCGGTGCGGCTGGCCGCGACCATCATGTTGAAGCCGCCGCCGGCGACTTGTGCAAAGCTCGATGCGGTCTTCTCGGTGCCCGGTGCCGGCAAGGCATCGATGCGGTAGACATAGTCGACCACCGCGCTGCCGATATGGACGAGACGCCCGCTCATGCTGCCGTATCCTTGCCGGACCTGCTCTTCGCCGTCCGCAGGGCGACCAAGTCGGCGGCGAGCGCGCGCACCCGCCCAATGTCTAGGCCTTTGATCCGGGCGATGTGTTTCTGTGGCAATCGGGAAAAGCCGGTGCAGGCACCGGCCATGCCGGCCGCGATGGCGCCGATCGTGTCGGTATCGCCACCGAGATTGGCGCTGATGACTGCCGCTTGCCAGGGATCGCCGCCGGCGACTTCCAGCACCGCGAATGCAGCCGGAACGGACTCCTGACTGGCGACGCCAGTGCCGACCAGATCGGTGATCAGCCGGATCGCGTCGCTCGTCTCCTTGCCGCGTACGAGCTTCTGCGCCCACCCAATGCGCGCGGCGATGTCACCGCCGGTCACCCAATAGCCGAGCGTTGCCCCGTGCCTCGCCCCGGCGATGGCTCTGTCGGAAGCGGCGCGCCAGTCACCGCCAGCGATGCCGCGACTGACGGCGGCAGCGACCGCTGCGGCCGAAGCGATTGCGATTGACGTGTTGTGCGTCGCCCTGCAAGTTTCGGCCACTTTGCCGACCAGTGCGTCAAGCGGCTCTGGCGGCATCATGATGCCGACTGGCGCGATGCGCATGGCCGCACCATTTGTGTCGCCGCTGCGTCCCGCTTCCTCGGCTGGCATACCGTTATTGATGGCGTCGATGGCGCGTTTGGTTGATGGTCCCAGCAGATCGTAGCTGCCGCGCGCCTTGACATCGCGTTCCCAGTCGAGCAGCGCGTTGACCCACCGCGCATGGTCGAACCGGTTACCGGACTCGACCAGGATACGGCCAAGCAGAAGCGCCTGTTCTGTGTCGTCGGTGATCGTCCCGGCCGGGAGTCCCTTCGACACCGGATGGTCGGCGAAAGGAGCAATGAAGTCCTCGACATGACCGTAGAGTTCGGCAATCCGCGCCGGCGACAAAAGCTGCGTCGGCATTCCCAGCGCATCTCCCAGTGCCCCGCCCACAAGCGCTCCCATGGCCCGATCGGTTATGCTCCCGGTGTCGTCCGGCATCACTCAGAACCTCATATGCAGCGCAAAATGCGCCGGGTTGAGCAGGCTGGTCACATATTCGATCGGCCGGTCATCGGCGGCGCGGGTCAAGCGGCAACCGCGCAGGAACGGCGTGCCTTGCGGGCAGCCGAGGATTGCGGCGTCCTCTGGGTTGAGCATTTCGATGCCGACCCATTCCTCGCCATGGTCTGGAATGAGACCGGCGCCGCGGAGCGTCTGGTGGAGCGAGCCTTCGCGCAGTCCGCGTAACGGCACGTCCTCCAGTTCGGGTGATAATGGCAGGCGGCTGCGCTCAATGGAGATAGCGTGGCCGTCGCTGGCATTGGTGCGCACCCGATCGACAGCGATGAAAAACGGGTTTTCTATACCAAGCAGTGCGGCAAGATCAGGGTCCTCGATCACCTCGAGCCGCAGCGTCCGCGTCTCGGCATTTGCGCCGGCGTTGGCGAGCGCCCGCGACCAACCGATTGAGTCATCAACGGGCTTGCCATCGAAGGTGACGAAAGAGCCGATGCCGACCTTGGTGGTGATCAGCCCGCGGCTGGACAGTTCCTCGAGGCCCTTACGGACGGTGTTGCGGCTGACGGAGAAACGCTGGACGAGCTCGTTCTCGCTTTGCAGCCGGTCGCCGAAGCCGAGGACACCGGAGCGGATTTCCTGTTCGAGAACGGTGGCGATCTGTTCGGGCTTGCCCGTGCCGGGAGACGATGGAACCACGCGGCGGACCATAAGCATACCTGTTCATTGCACCTGTATAATCCTGTGCAATGTATCTGCAAAGCCAGCTCTGTCAACCGACGGCGGAGGGCCACACAGATAGACCAAGCTGCTTGATGATACCCAGTGGCCGTGAAGGCCATACGAGGTGCGGCGGGCGAACGGGGTCGCTGGAGATGTCACTGTTCGCTGCTGGAAGACCCCTCGACTGCCCCGTCACCATCTGCAGAATGCGGCAGAATGCCGAAGTCGCGCGACTTGGTCCCACGCGCCGCCGTCAGGAAACCATCGGCTGTGAGACCTCGCCTCAAAAGCTCACGTACAGCGGCCGACCGGCTCGGCATGTGCTTGTCGAAGCGCCAGTTCTCCAATGCCGCCAGTTCATCGACGGTCAGCATGATCTGCAATCGTTCCGGGCGTTCCAGTTCGGACATCTCGGCCTCCAATCATACCAGCCTAAATGCAGCTGAGTTAGTATGTTCCTAATTTTCTGTAGAAGTAGGTACGTGAGCAGAATGCGTCAAGGCCCTCAGATGAGCGAGTCATGCAGAAGTCCGATGAAGCGGATCAAGCATCAAATGGGTAATCAACAAAATACTCTAACTATTTGACATAAAACGAGTTTTTAAGGAATTTCGCTTGCCAATCACGGGACCTGGGCGCATGGTAGAACTCGAGGGACAAACCGCTCCTGAAGGGAAGGTTTTTTCCATGCGCTACGGATTTTCGGTTCGTCTGCACGAAGACGTCAGTTCCCGAGTTCGGGCTACATTGCGGTCCGGGATTGCTATCAATCTGACTGCTGTCGCCGAAGCCGCGCGACTGCAGAACCTCGCCGAGAATGTTGCGCGCGAAGACATCGAATGGCTCGTCATGCAAGCAGCCCAGCTCTACGGGGCGGCTATCGAGTTCGACGGCTTCGCGGAAACCGATCTGGCGGAATTTGCGTGCCCTCAGCTGACGCAAAGCAGCCCCGCAGTGGGCTGGGACTCCCTGGAAGACGGAGCGTCCGCTTCGCCGGATCTTGGCCGTCAAACGCATTGAGGCGCGTGCTCTTGTGAGCCAGCCATGCTGCCGCACACGTGCTCGGCAAAAAGCCCGCCGCAATGGCGGGCTTTGGACTGCTGGAGGTTTGGTGGACGAAGGCCTCTCGGCCCGGTCCGACATTTCATCCGATGTATTCGCCTTAGCGGCGGGCGATCAGCAGGCACAATTGGCGCAGATCGCTGTCGTAAGTGCCTTCGCTGCTGAGCACGTCAACGCAGCGCTTCTTCATCCTGGCCAACTTGTCGCCCGACATGTCGGCAACGACCTGGGGCAAGCTGGGATTGCTGGGATTGGACGGGCTGCCCGGGTTGGACGGATTGCTCGGATTGCTTCCACCACCGATCCCGACACCGGCGCCGGCATTGATGCCACTGCCGACCCTGACCCCGGCGCCTGCGTTAACGCCGCTGCCGATACCTACCCCGGCGCCCGCCGCTATGCCACTGGGACCACCGATCGTCGCGCCGGCACCGGCGTTGATGCCGCTTCTGCCCCCGACCGATGCGCCGGCGGCCGCGGCGATGCCACTGGAACCGCCAATCGTCGCGCCGGCACCGGCGTTGATGCCGCCGCTGCCGCCCACCGCGGCACCGAGGCCTGTCTTGATGCCGCCGCTGCCGCCAATCGTCGCGCCGGCACCGGCGTTGATGCCGCCGCGACCGCCAACAGAGGCACCGAGGCCGGCCTTGATGCCGCCGCTGCCGCCAACCGTCGCGCCGGCACCGGCGTTGATGCCGCCGCGACCGCCAGCCGTCGCGCCGAGGCCGGCTTTGATGCCGCCGTTGCCGCCGATGGATGTTCCAACACCAACGGCAATTCCGTCCGCGGCATTCACGGGCATCGAGAGCATGAAAATAACTGCGCTGCCTGCCACCGCATCGGTGATTGTTTTGATTATGCCGGTCATAACACTCTCCTTGCTGTAGTTGCGCTGAACAGCCCGCGACGTCGCCGGTTGCATACCTACTAATTTGCAAGAAGATGATCGGTTTCTTTGCCGATCAACTCGCTGGCCCCATGGTATATTTTGAAATAACAGCCGCGTGAAATTTGTAGTGAAATTTTCCGAAAGTTTTACTTTATGATGACCTCTACCGATTGAAGCGATGCGTGACTCAGCTGATGGCGCCGCAACAGGCGAACGTCGCGACGGTCGGCCGCCAAAAGAAGGCGAATTCCTAATCTGCAAACCACAACATCAAACCTACCTACGGCAATAGAACAATGGGCCGAGAAGGTCCGCGCTGCGCGGGTTTGCTTCACCGTGCTGCGTCATTTTTGCCGGAACCTTTCCATCACCAGGGTTGTTTTCTCTGTAGTGCCAAACGATGACAACCGAATGATGGAGATCAGCATGCTTACGAAAATCCTGACAGCCTCAATACTTGCAACCGGTCTGGCGACCGCGGCGATGGCCCAGAACACCGGGTCGGACAACAATGCGCCTGGCAGCGAGAAGAGCATCGTCGTCCAGCCCAAACCGAACGGTATTGACCCTGGCACGACCAGCAGCACGATGGGTACGACGGGTGCCATGAACTCCAATGCGGATGAAAACTGCCCTGCAACCCCGCAAGGAGCCCAACCCGACGCGTCCAACAAACCTGCCGGGACGGTTTCACCGACTGTCAACGACAACAATTGCGGGAAGTAGTTAGCCGCACCAATCGGGCCTACCATCGCGGGTGGGCTTGCGGCGGCGGGACCGGTCAGGACTGGTTCTGCTGCCGATCACGGAACGACGTGCAGGAGCGCCAAGACGATGGGCCCGACCAACCGCGAGATCCAGCGTTGGAATCAAATCCGCTCGAGTTCACGTTTTGCGTGGTCGCGCCTGGGGTTTGCTTCCCTCCTTGGCGGCGGGTGCCGGCTTAGGCTGACGTGGTGTCGGCTTCGGCCGGCTGGCGGTCTTCTCTTTCGTGGCGATTTCTGCGTCGATTTCGGCGGTAGCCTGATCCCAATGCTGCTGATGCGCCCCGTCGGGCCTGCCTGCCTGTTCCCAGATCGCGTGTGCTCGCTGGCGAATCCGTTCCTGCCTGTCCGTCACTGATACCTCCGTCGGCTCGGTTCATGCGTAAACAACTTTGTTTTAGCTGAAATTTCGACCGGCGTCTTGAGTGGCAGGCAACACCGTCATTGAACCTCTCTGTCACACAGGACGGCGACGCCGAGGAGCGCCGCCTTTTTGATGATCAGCCCTTCAAGGTCGGCGTCCGAGCGCTCGGTTCCGGTGCGTTCGCGCAACAGTGCTATCGCCGCCTTCATCGACAGCAGGCCATCGCCTCGTTCAGCAAGCAGTTTGTCGACGGCGGCGGCCACGTTGACCGGCTCGACATGCGGCAGCATGGGAATGGCTCCTTTCCTTGTTTCGAGACGACAGCGGCTCCATCCCGATCCCTCGGGATGGAGCTCTTATTTGATAATTTAGACCGTGACCTTTCCAAACCCGGTTCGCGGTTTGGGAACGCCGGTCACTCGATGACCTGCACGATCTTGCGGGTGCCTGGGTCGACGAGCACGGTGCGATTGCCGACGACAACGTATCTGTACTGCACGTCGGGAACATCGATCGGTTGCAGCTCGACCGTATCGGGCAACGTGGAACCGATATTGAGCTCCACCCCAAGAAGATTGATCGACGCCAGCGGGTGCTTGTGGACGTATTCGCGGATGACCGTCTGCTGTTCGGGCGTGACAATCACCTGGTCCGCGGTGGCCACGCCGACGCCGGCAAGCAACGCCAATCCCGCCGCAGCAGGAACAAGGTGGATTTTCATCGTCTACTCCTGTTGTTACGGGCCTCGCCCTTACAATTGCGACGCGGCATTCCGGTCGAAGCGGCGAACCCTCTAGGCAAACGCCCACGCCACCTTGTTGTTCCGTAAGTGGCGGCTAATCGAATAACGGTGAAGTGCCCGCGCGATGCGGCGAATGGACTGCGAATGAACTGCGGTGGCCCGCGTCGCAAGACGCGGGCCGATCGGTTTCCCGATCAGCAGCGATACCGGAGGGGGGTGATATCTACTGCGTCTAAAATAACATTTAGGACAAGCTAATGTTCCTAAGCGAGTGCAACAAACCTGCCGGCGCAAGCGGCGCGAAGTTGCCGCCCGTCGCTGCTACTGCTTTGGCGGCTGTGGCGGCACCTCGCCGGGCTTGATCACCGGGGTCCTGCCCTCATCCGGCGGTGGCGCCGCCATGCCCTGATCGCCCGTTGGCGGCGGCTTCAGGACCCCACCGCATGGCTCGAGCGTATCGGACAAATTGTTGCCGGCCGGCTTCTGCTGCTGGCTGTTCTTGTCGGGCGGCTCGACTTTGCAGCGGTCGGATTGCGCCTGTTCGCCCGGCTGCGCGGCCGCCGGCACCGCCAGCACCAGCGCACCTAGCATATACGGCAAGAAAATGAGCGGTCTCATGTCAAGCTCCTTTCGCGCCAAGATCTTCTGAATGTGCCAAGATCTTCTGAATGTGAAGGCAGGCGGGCGCGATTGGTTCCGTCGTGCGGCAACGCGCCCGGACCGCAGCGGCCCGGAACCGGCCGCCAGACTTATGAGTTCAACCACTGAGCCAATTCAGGGCCGCTGACATTATGGAGAACCGGCGATGGAACCGCGCAGGAAAGATCGAACCGACGACGAGACCGAGAGCCCGACGATCCAGCAACAGGACTGGGATGCCATCCGGAGCGGGAGAATCCTCCCTGACGGCGTGCCGCAAAACGGCGATATTCGCTATGACGTCGAGAAAGACGGCGAACTGCCGGAGGAAGATGACGATAACGCTTATCAGGAAAGCGACGAGGCCTTGCCGGACGATGCCGACGAACGCGTCATTTCGCGCGACCTTGCAAGCGAGGGTGGTTCTTTCGACGAGGAATGAGCCGCCGCCTGCTTTCAATTCGGGAGGTCGAAGACCGGCTCCTGGCAGCGATAGACCAGACATTGACCGTCACGCGTCTTGATATACGCGGCGCGCGGCACCTGCGGCCAGTCGCATTCATTGCCGAATTGGCGGACGTAACGGTCGTAGGTGTGCTGGCCGGTGGTCAGCACCACCGAGCGATGCCTCTGGATCAGAAACTGTGCCTGTTCGCACGTCATCGCGCGGCTGTCCGGCCGAGCGTCGGCCGTCGCGGCAAACAGAAGCGCCCCGGCTGTCAGGACTGCCGCTTGTGTCAGCACTCTGGCAAGCATGAAACCACCTCCCGCTAAGCCTGACGCGCATGTTGCTCTGGCAGCGCCGGATCGAGCCGCCCTGTCGCGAAAGAAAGATCGTACAGAATGCGAGGAAAAATGCAAAAAGCCCGCCGCACCTTTCGGCGCAGCGGGCTCCAACTGAACGTCACTATTTCGTCGCGCTTGGGCGGCTTACTCCTCCTTCACCGGCCCGAACCGGCGCACGATCATTTCGAAGACGATGTCTGAGATCCACATGGCCGAGACGCCGATTAGGAACGCCGCGGCCAGCGTCGTGGTGTCGTCGTCGGGAGAAGGAATGGGCAGCCCGGCGGCGCGGAAATAATGCACGACCGGCAGCGTCAGATAGGCCGCCGCCAGCGCGCCGCAGATCGGCGAGGCCACCATTTCGCGGACTTTGTAGCGGTGACGCGACAAGGCCCGCAAAATGCCACCGGACAGGCCGGCGACCAGCACCGGCGCCTTGATGCCCAGGACGTCGAGCAGCTCGTGCATCATGGCGTCCACCCGCACCATCTGGCGCCCTGTCCGTTGAAGGCGTTCATCTCGTCGAGCTCGGGCCGGCTCATGGCGGCGACGACCGGGGCGAATGGCCGGCGCGGCTGGTTGTGATCGCACCAGACCTGGCGCGGATTGCCGGCCGGCGCGGTTGTCGTGCAGCCGGCCAGCACCAGGCACAGGATCAGCGCTTTGCCCATTTCGCAGCCTCCGCTCTTGCTGCCGCATCGGGCATGCCGGCAGCCTTGCGCTCTTCGGCTGCGGCCTCGCGCCTCATTTCGAGGCGATCCTCGGCGGCCGCGACTTTTGCCTCTGCCTGTTTGACCGCCTCCTTCTTCGCCCGGTTGATGCCGCCGGCAACGTAAAGGCCGATGCCGCCCGCCACGGCAGCGAATACCGTCATGACGACCTTGTTGCCGATGATGGCGCTGAGAATGCTGAGAAGCGCTGCCATCACAAATCCTCGGCGCGGCGGCGGCGCAGGAACTCGGTCAAAACGCCGTTGATCACAAGAAACCAGGGGAACCATTCCCCCGGAATGATCGGCGAAAGCACCTGCGGGTCGACATAGGTGACGATGGTCGCAGCGATGCCGATGGCCGTCTGAAGCCGCGCCCAGAATATTGTTTCGCTGTCGCGGAAGAAGCCCTTGATGCGGGTCCACATGTCATTTCCTTCCGAACAGATTGAGGATGGCTGATATTTTGAGGATGGCGGCGACCAGCGCTGTCCAGAAGCCGGGCCTGGCGGCAGGCACTGGAAGCGCAGAGGACGCGGGCGTGGCGGTCGGTTGTGGAACGGGAATTGGCTTCGCGGGCTCTGGCGGGGCTGCAGGGACGGCCGCCGATGACGCCGGGCCGGCAGCCGGCCAAGGCATGTCCTTGATGCGCGACCATTTGCGATAGGCTTCGGCAAGCCTGGTATCGTAGGCGTTCTTGCGATAGCCGGCGCCGTTGTAGCCCTTGGCGAAGCCCGCCCAGTCATGGTTGCGCAGATTGTCGTCGAGCCGGTTCTCGACGGTGAAGTTGATTGCCGCGCCGAGCTGCAGCGCCTCGTCCGCCATCATCGCCTCGGCCATCGCCTGCACGGTAAGAAAGCCGGCGGCTTTGAAGTTCTCGCCGAGAACCTGGCCCAAGCCCCATGAGGCCGATTTGAGCGCCGCGGTTTCATCGATCGCACAAGCTGCCCTGAGCCGTGGGTAGCTATCCCTGGGATAGGGCTTCTCGCCCCACTTCGGATAGGCGAGGCCAGCGGCTACCGCTTTTGCCCGCTTGGCACCCGACAGATTGCGGTAGAAGACGTGCGGTTCGAACAGGATGACCGGCCGGCCAACGGCGTCGAAGCCGTGCCCGCTGGTTTCAACATCGAGGAACGCGTGCATCTCGTCCTCGCCGACGCCGATCCGGGCGCCGAGTTTAGGCAAGTCTATGTCATCGAGGCGCCTGGCGGCGCCCTTGAACGTCATGTCCATGGGCAGTCCTTTCCGCCCTCGCGGGCAAGGTTGTGC
This sequence comes from Mesorhizobium sp. M0166, assembly GCF_040322255.1. Lineage (NCBI taxonomy): Bacteria > Pseudomonadati > Pseudomonadota > Alphaproteobacteria > Hyphomicrobiales > Phyllobacteriaceae > Mesorhizobium > Mesorhizobium sp. M0166. The sequence continues at coordinate 59,098 of NZ_JAMYTD010000029.1, forward strand.
AGTTGAAAAAACAGATGGGTGGCGGCAAAGCAGAATTGGGCGGCAGCGCGCGCCGATGTGGCATGGAAGGTTGATGTTTTCGACCCGCCGTGTGAAATGGCCGCGGGATGGTGCACATGTCTGATGATGAACAAACCGCTGCGGCGCGCTGGTCGGTGAAGTCCGAGCTCCGCGCCGTCGGCCGCGACAAGCCGCTGCTCGTGGTGCTGGCGGCGATCCTCTGCCTCTATTGTGCGTTTATCGCCGGACCGATCGTCTATGCGGTGCTGGCCATCAACGGCATTGCGGATTTCTTCAAATGAAGCCGGTTCCGGCGATTTCGCGCCGGCCCGGCACGTTGCGTTTACCGGCCCCGAAATTGCTCGACCTGGATGAAATTGCTTAGCCGGGACGAAGCCGTTCCCGTCTATCGTTCGTACCTTGGGGGGTACGGGGAGGACACGTGACAATAAGAATCAGGCTTCCGGGCGGGACTTTGAAGATCAAGAAAAGGGTCGAGCTGCGGCGTCGCGAGCAGAAGCGCGGGGTGCCGGTTTGGCAGGTCGGCAATTACTTCGTCATCTGGTGGCCGAGCGGCATGTCCGATCGCCCATCCTCGCCCAACAAGTCCTCGCCCAGAAAATAGCCCTCGCACCCGACGATCCCGGCCGGGCATGACGCTTCCGTGCAGAATCAGGAACCGCCGTGCGTGCCAAAACTTCCGAGACCGCTCGACAAATCCCAGAAAAAGTCGGCGGGCGGGCGTTGACTCTTCCGCCACGGAAGGTCTTTGATGCTGCATTGCACAATTTGGGGCGGCGGAAGCGATGGCAGTGCGTATCAGAATGCCGGGCGGCACGCTGAAGGTGAAAGTGTACCGCGAATTGCGTGACCGCGAGCGCGCCCGCCGCATTCCCGTCGTCAAGATCGGCCGGGTTTATTTCACCTGGTGGTCGAACCGCCAGCGCCTGGTTGACGATCAGTCGCCGGGGTAAGGCATCAATTTTTTCCGCTTGCCATGCGCCTGGGAAGGCCCGCCCCGGCCTCCGCAGGCCAGCTAGCAAAATAAGTTGATGATGCAGCTGTTGACTCTTCCGTAACGGAAAGTCTCTACTTACCGCATTGCACGAAAATTGCTGCGTTGCACAACGGGAGTTGGACCGATGGCAGTGCGTATCAGGTTGCCTGGCGGCACTCTGAAGATGAAGACCTATCGTGAGTTGCGAGCCCGGGAACGCGACCGCCGCGTGCCTGTGATGAAGATGGGCTCGCCGTATTTTGTCTGGTGGTCGAAAAGCCAGGAATCTCACCAGAAGCCGCAGGACAGCAGACGGTAGCAGCTCTGCTGGCGGCGCATCGTGGGTCGCATCCGACGACTCCGAGCCCATGCCTCTGGGTCCCGAGGATTTCTAATGGAAATACTGTACATCTCATGCGGGGGTGAACTCTTTGGCGATTTCAAAGGGACTGGTGATCCCTGCCTCGCGGGCGGGCTTGCAAACCACCGCCGCTTGCCGCAAAGAGCATAGCAAGAGCAAGGGTGAGCGTATGCATATTGGCAGTGATGGTGACGAGGTTCAGGCGGCGGCTTTCACCCAGCTTGGCTGGCCAGAGAGTGGCAATTAATGAGCAGCCGGGTTCACACATTCCTGCGAGCGAGCCCGCTTCGTTACTATTACCACTTTGTTAGGGCTCGGCTCAGCGGGTCTCCACAGTCCGACGAGAGCACCATCCTATCCCGGATTGTCGACCAAATCCCAAAGACCTTCTTGGAGTTTGGATTTCACCCGACGGAGTATAATTGCATCGGCCTCAAGGACTTTCGGGGCCTTCTGGTGGATGGCGATCCGCAGACTGTTCGGCTGGCCCAGGCTCTGCTTCCGAAGCGGATCGAGGCGCGCCAGAGCTTCATCACCCTCGATAACATCAAGGACCTTGGTACCCATTTTCCGCAGCTTGGAGTGCTCTCCGTTGACGTCGATGGAAATGACTACTGGTTCCTCGAAGCTCTGCTACCTGAGCGGCCTGGTGTGATCGTCGTCGAATACAATGCCAGCTTCGGCCTCAACCCGGTGACCGTGCCGTACGATCCGTCGTTCGATCGGGCTGCAAAGCACGAGAGCGGCTGGTATCACGGCGCCTCGATCACCGCACTGACGCAACTCTGCAATAGCCACGGCTACAAACTCGTCGCCGTCTCCGGGGCCGGCGGCAACCTGTTCTTTTTACCGCAGTCTGCGGCCTTGCCCGGACTAGAGCCTGAGGAGGCGTACCGCGAAAGTGCACTTCGCAACCGCTGGTCAGGAACCACGGCGAAGGACCAGTGGGAGCGGATCAAGCACATGCCTTTCGTGACCGTGACTTAACCGCCGTGATACGATGGCGAGGTGCTCATTGATGAGGGCCGCACCAAGGCGTCAGCAGGGACGTCGGTTCGCACTATTGAACCGGCGGAGATAATCGCCCGATCGCCGATCGTGACACCCTTCATGATCATGGCACTGTTCCCAATCCAAACATCGTCTCCGATCACAATCGGGGCAGAGCGTATGCCGGGGTCGATTCTAGGATGGCCGCGCTTGAAAATGGCCTGCATCTGCGCAAAACGCTTCATCGGGTCCATCGGATGCGAGTTGGTATCATGGATCGCCACCCCCCATGAGACGTGTACCCGCTTTCCGATCTTAATCCCTACCGGGTCTGACGACCAAATCGTCGAGCCTGGGCCAAGATAGAACCAATCATCGATTTTGATCCGGCCCTCGTGGGCAAAGACCTGCAAATGCCCATCCAAATGGCTGTCCGCGCCTATCGAGACGCGAGATCGGTCGCCGCGGATATTAAAAATTTCCGCCCCGGCGCCGAACTTCGTACGCGGCCCAATGACGGCATTTTCCCTAGCGGCGCCCGTGGCTATCCATGACCAAAAACGGCGGCGAAGAGCTAGAAAGGTGGAGAAGACGTGCATTCGCGAACATCTGCCACACAGGATCACTCCAGTCTAGGCTCCGAAGAAGCCCCGGAGAGACAGACGACGGAGTTCCTCAGCGTCGAAAATTCCGTGTCGCAGGCTGCCGGCAGCATTCGGATGAAGCTCATCGCTCATGTAAAGCAACGAGGTCAGGTAGCCGATGCCACTCTCACCACCCACGTCGATTAACGGTATTGACAGCATATCGGCAACTTCCCGCTCCGCCTTCATGAATTGGATCAGCGTGTTACCTTGTCCGTTTATTCTTCCTATCCGGTGCGTGGCATGTCCCGGACCGCCGCTGTAGGTGCCGATCATGACGATCTTGGCATTTGGCGCTCGCGCACGAATGGCCTGCAGGGCCGCGAACAGCGAACCGTAGTGAGTAGCGTAGGTCATATCGCCGAGGGCGCCCAGGGGCGTCTCCTGTGCGCCAAAGGCGTTCGGGCCAGGCTCCAGGATTACCAACTCCGCGTCGACCGGAATGTTGGCGATCGCGTTGGACATTCCGTAGCTCGGATAGGCGGTGGTGCTCAGCCCCAACGCCGAGCCACTGACGGCTAGATTGGTGGGAATCATACCGGTCAGACCGGCGAGGACCGGGACGTAGTAGGCTCCGGCCGAAATACTAGAGCCGATCAGGGTCAATTTCTTGCCAGCCAAGGCGGCCGAGCCATCGTCGTGTGGGTCGCCGCCGATGTTGGCCGGATTAGACAGAAGGCCGAGATACAGCGCGGCGTTCGCAACCACTGTCACCCCAACGCTTTTGGTCCAAGCCGAGCTGGAGAGGTTTTCCGAAGACGAGAAGACATTCGGTCCGCCATTGATGCTTAGAGCAGACCGTTGGACATAGAGCCCAGATACACCATCGCCGACATATGGGTGACCGCCAGCAGGCGGGAAAATACGCTGTTGCCAGTTCGTCGAAGCCGTGGCTGTTGCCGTCTTAGTGACCGTGCATTCGTACCAGCCGTTGCCTAGAACGACGATGCTCGCGCCTGTGCCGGTGGCTGTCCCAGTGTCGAGATTGAACGTGCAGTCAAAGATGACGGCGTTATTGGAGTAGAGATTGAGACGATTGCGTTCGGCCTTTTTGGCGGTGACTTTCCAGACGATATTATCGCCATTGACCACTGACCTGCCCTGATAAACGGAGGGATTGCCAGAGCCGACCATTTCCACAAGCTTGGATGCCGTCATTCGGCCTCTGATGATCACGTCGAGGTCATCGACAAGAGGAGGCAGGGGGATCAGGACCGGTTCATAAGGGCTGGTCGTGGAGGTAACTGTAACATTCTGTTTCGTGAAGGCGGCGTTGACGGGGTCGCTGCTCGGAAACAGGTTGGCCGGCAGGCCCTGCTTGCGAAGCAAGATGCTGCGAATGTACATGCCGCTGGTTCCGTCGCCAGTGAACGGTAAAACGCCAGCAGCCGACATGCGAGCCTGCACATTGTTCGTAATGTTTGCGGCGACCAAGACGACGGCCTTGCACTCGTACCAGCCGGAACCGATAGCCGTTATGGCAGCGCTGACGAGGTTCGCGCCCGAGGTGCTGGACACGACGCCCTCGTCAAGATTGAAGTTGGCAGTGTAGGCTGCACCAGCCCCTGCGTGGACAAGTTGCAGAGCGCTTCGCTCTCCAGCTTTGGCAACGACAATATGCTCGATCGTATCGCCCGACACAAAAGAGTAGGATCGATAAATCGATGGGCTGACCGATCCGGCCGCTTCTGTTAGCCTGGCGGTCGGAACGCTGAGGCCTTCGATCATCGCCAAGCTATCGAAGTTCGAAAGGACAGCGGACGTTGCCGCACGGACACCCGTATCAGCTGCTACCGGTCCGATCCCGACATTGAACAACCCCAAGGAACCCGTCGAAACTTCGGTCCAGAAATACTCGCCGACATCGACATTCCTGCCCAGCACCGCCGCAGCGGCGGCGCCGGCGAGCCCTGCCGACGCCGCAAAGCTCAACGTCGGCGCCACTGTGTAGGAACCCGGCGCCGTGATCAGTATCTGCGTCAGCGCCCCGCCCGCCACCACGAAGCGGCCGGCCGCGCCCGAACCGGTGCCGCCGGTAAACGCCAGGTCGAAAGTGCCGTTGGCGCCACCCGAGCCTGCGGTGATCGCACCGTTGCCGGCGACGCCGAAGCCGATTGCCGCGGGAGTCGTCGGGAAAATGCCCTTGCCGTAGAGCGAAGCATCGCGTGCAGCCTGAGCGCTGCGATGTCGGGCGGAACGGATGCGGCGATGGTGATGGCATCGGTGCCGACGGCCGGCTCGTCGGCCGTGAACTCGAACACGCGGTCGGCATTGACCGCTCCGATCTGGGTGTGAACGGTCGTGCCCTTCTGCAGGGTACGCGTGGTGCGGGCGTCGGCGGCGCGGAACCATTCGCCTGCGCTCGCTGTGTAGATGCCGTTCTGCGTCGGGTCGGCCTGGTCCTTGACCACCACGCGGTCGCCGACCTCGGCCGGCACGCCGTCGATGGCCTGCAGGCCGTGCAGGAGGATGTCGGCCGTGGTCGCGAGGCGTACGGGTTCGCGTTCGCCGGTCAGGAGACGAACGGCGGCAGTTGCAGGTCGGGACATGAGGGCTTGCTCCATAAAAAAAAGCCCCGCATAAGCGAGGCTGGAAGGGGTTCAGTGCTGGCGGTGGGAAACTTAAGCTACGCGGCCGGACACCGCGCTATCTGGCGCAGCCGGCGATTTACATTTTTCGGACAGGGAGCGGCAACGGGCTACAACAAACCGCCGATGAGCCTTCTTGTGCCGCCTATGGCCGCCAGCCCGCAGGCCATGCCGGCGCAGTCGGCGACCCAGTCGAGGATATCCATATCGCGCGCGATCAGCTGCGCGCCCTGAAGCAGCTCGATCGCCGCACCGGTAAGGGCGAGGAGCACGACCAGCCTCGTCTTGTGTTCCGGCCAGCCGAGGCTTCCAAGCGCCGCCAGCACCGCGAACGCCGCGGCGTGGTTGAGCTTGTCGTGCTGGAAGGTGAAGCCCATGTCCAACTCCTGCAGGAAGCGCACCGGCGAAAGCGCGAGCAGGAGAACAACGACCAGGGTGAGCAGAAAAACGATCCTTGCCGTGGTCGAAAAAGAGTCTGTGCGCAACAAGATAGGTCAACCCTTCATGTGAGGAGGCGATTCAGAAGGCACCAGGACTGGCACCGCTCTGCGGTTATCAGGCCATAAGCCAGCATCGTGACCACAATCAGACCGCCGGATCGGTTGCGGCACGCTCTACCCGGATCGTCCGGCCACAAAACGGATAGCGCATCACAGACCGCGACGGTTGCACCCCTTCAGACCAGAGGCAAATACCGCCTCTAGAGCCTAGCCATGCTTCGAACGCGAGTCCCCTGTGGCAGATCAGCGGAAACCCTGTTTTAGAGAAGGTCCCGGATATTGACAGGTGTTCCGGGTGGCAGGTCTTTCACCTTCGCAATAAGTTGGCCCATTATGTGCCAATAGACTTCCAGGTCCGACAGCTCCTGGTTTTTGATTTCGTCCTTGCCATTGAGAAACAATGGTATCTTGTAGCCGATGCATTGGTTGTAAGCCGGTTCGGCGCCGCCGGCCTCGCGCCAATCCGCGTAAAGGTTGGCGGCCAACGCCGCGTCTTCATCCTCTATGACATCGACCTCGTGGAAGGTGCGAATGTTGGCCGGCACCTGGAGCGCCTCCCCCGTGCCCGGCTCGAACATCACGACACCAGGTTCCCCTTGTTCCAGCCTTTGGCTATCGACTGCAAGCGCCGTCCCCAGCCAATCATAACCAAAGCAGGTGATCCGGCCGGTGAATTCCGGAAAACCCAGGCAGACACGTGCGTTCCAACGTGCCACGTCCTGCGCCCGGAATCTTCCGTCCAAGGCTCCGCCACATAAATCGTGTCATCCTCGTCAAAATCTGAGAGCCTTCCAACGATGTCCAATAATTTGATTATTTTCCCCATAAAGAAAATCCTCCTCGGCCATTCGGGTGCAGGGTCTTCTGGAAGATAGTTCCAGGGTCATGTTGGGATCTAGGGACGAGTTGCATTATTCCGGGTGGTTGGTGGACTTGCACCATGATCGGCCGAAGCGGGTCATGGCCTCCGCAAGGTCAGTACTCCCGCACCTTACCCCTCCGCCCGTGCCGCCTTTTCCAGCGCCGCCTTACGCTGAATTTCGATAGTTCGATTCCAGTAGCGCACCGCTTCAAAATGCTCTTGTCTGGTCAGCCAGGTCTTGTTCTCCAAACTGACTGGATCACCACCAACGACAACCGGTGTAATCTCAAACAGCTCCATGCCCTTGGGGCGCACATATCTATGTTGGTCGCTCATTTTCAGTCCGCCAATCGAGCAAATAGGTCGGCGAGGTGACACGCTATCGTCTCAGCGGATTGCCGATCCATACCTATGAATGGGATGCGCACGATTGGCATGGCCGCGTCTTCAGTGTCGAAGCCATAGCCTTCACCTCCTCCGTTGGATGCGAATAGGAGGATGCCTGGCGCATATATTTCAGCCTCATATTCTCGATTGAAGTCAGCCAATTCTTCGGCTTTGAAAAAAATAATATAGTTATCGCCGATGAAACCTTCGCCTCCATTATGCTCTTTGAGGAAGTCGATGTAATCCTTGGGCAGCGCGACTCCCAACCGTGCGGACAGGCCATCGACGACTGCGGATTCAGCCGGCGGGTCGAACTGTCCCTCAGTTAGATTATATCCCACTGCATCCTCTCAGGTCCCAACCTCATTGCTAGTCTAGTTTCCGTCCACAAACGCCCATTTTGGTGAGCGTTTACAGAGGTTTGCCGCAGGAAGAAACGTCGTTTGCGGTACCGGCCGA